>CAZVHM010000073.1:0-12921 GCA_964627175.1 uncultured Novosphingobium sp.
TAGGAGCAATGCTCTGACCACATGACCGAAAAGATGCCGAGTTCGACGAGATTCGGCTCTCGCCCTAGCGCATGGAGGACGCGCGCATATTCTTCTTCGGACAGCCCATGGGCGGCTACGACCTCGGGCGTGATGGGGGAAGTGATCTCGCTCATGAGGGCGCCCTTAGCCCGACATGGCGCGGATCGCTAGAGCGCGACTGTGCAAATCGTCGTAGCGACACTTGGCGAGGCCCGATCTGGCGCTAGGGCTTTTGGGAAGGGTCGAGCAGGGGGTGCCGCGGGCACGCCTAACGGAGGGCTTGTGATGAAATCCGGATTCAAGATCGCGGCGCTGGCTGCAGGGCTTTTGATGGCGGGCCCCGCACTCGCTCAGAACGTTCAGGCCAGCGATCCGCTCTCGCTTGTGCGCGAACTGCAGGGCATGGGGTATCGCGCCGAACTGACCCGCGACGATGGTGGTGATCCGATGATCCGCAGTTCATCGTCCGGCTCGGATTTCCTCATCCTGTTCTATGGCTGCGATAACGGCCGCGATTGCACGACGGTGCAGTTCTTCGCCGGGTTTACCGATCCCGAAAACGGCACTGTAGAGGCGATGAACGAATGGAATTCGGTCAACCGGTTTTCGCGCGGATACCTGAGCAAGACCGGCACGGCGCGAGTGGAGTTGGATCTCGATCTGGATGACGGCGGCATGAGCCCGGCGCTGTTCCGCGACAATTTCGAGTTCTGGACCATTGTCATGGCCAAGTTCGAAAGATTCGTCCGAAACAAGGGGTGAGAAAAAGGGCATGGCCCTGATGCGCTTGACCGGCGCCATGACGCCAGCCAAAGCAGTAGAACCATGAATGATCCTGCGCCCGACCTTTCAAGCCTCAGCTTCGAGGACGCGCTGCGCGCCCTCGAAGACGTTGTCCGCAAGCTGGAGAGTGGGGAAGTTCCGCTCGACGATTCGATCACGCTTTACGAGCAGGGTGAGGCACTGCGGCGGCACTGCCAGTCGCGCCTCGATGCCGCGAGTGCCAGGATCGAGAAAATCGTTGCAGGGGCGGACGGGCAAGCGGCTGCCATACAGCCGTTTGACGATTCCGGTCGCTGAACCGCGGGGAGGGGGCAGATGACCGTCATGCTGAGAGAAGCACTCAAGCGCATCCAGGGCGAGGTCGATTCAGGCTTTGACATGCTGCTGCCCGTTCCAGCGGACGCGCGGGCGCGGCTGGTGGAAGCCATGCGTTATGCCGCAATTGGTGGCGGTAAGCGCATCCGGCCCCTTCTGCTGACCGCAACGGCAGAATTGCTGGGCGTTGATCGCGAGATGGCCGTGCGGGCAAGTCTCGCGATCGAGGCGATTCATGCCTATTCGCTCATCCACGATGACCTGCCGTGCATGGACGACGATGCATTGCGCCACGGAAAGCCGACCACGCACAAGGCATTTGATGAGGCTACCGCGGTTCTGGCCGGCGATGCCTTGCATGCCTTTGCTTTCGAGGTTCTGTCTGATCCGGCGCTGACCGGCGATCCGTTTACCCGCGCCGAACTGGTTCTGTGCCTTGGCACGGCTTCCGGGCTGCAGGGCATGGCCGGCGGCCAGATGATGGACATCGTGGCCGAAAGCGAGACGTTCGATCTCGCTACCGTAACCCGGCTGCAGCAGTTGAAGACCGGCGCACTGCTGGGGGCAGCGGTGGAAATGGGGGCGATCCTGGGCCGCTTGCCGCCTGAAGGGCGCACGCACCTGCGCGCCTATGCCCGCGATATTGGTCTGGCCTTCCAGATCGTCGACGACCTGCTGGACCACGAAGGGGACGAGGCGGCTGCCGGCAAGGCGCTGCGCAAGGACGCTGCGGCGGGCAAGCAGACGTTCGTTTCGCTGCTGGGGCCCGAACGGGCACGGGCCCAGGCCCGGATGCTGGTGGATCAGGCGGTCGCGCACCTTGGGCAATATGGCCCCGAGGCTGAACTACTGCGCGAACTGGCCCGATTTATCGTTGAAAGGGATCGCTGAGATGGCGGAACGGATCGGCGTCTACCCTGGGACTTTCGACCCCATTACCCTTGGCCATGCGGATATCATCCGGCGCGGCGCCAAGCTGGTCGACAGGCTGATCATTGGCGTGACCACCAATCCCGCCAAGAATCCCATGTTCACTCCGGACGAACGGATGGCGATGGTGCGCCGCGAAGTGGCGACGCTTGGGGTGGAAAATGCCGAAGTGGTGGGCTTTAACGCCCTGTTGATGAAGTTTGCCGAAGCGCAGGGGGCCAGCGTGATCGTGCGCGGGCTGCGCGCGGTGGCGGACTTCGAATACGAATACCAGATGGCCGGCATGAACCAGCAGCTGAATGCCAGCATTGAAACGGTATTCCTGATGGCCGATGTCTCGCTACAGCCGATCGCTTCCCGGCTGGTCAAGGAAATCGCGTTGTTCGGCGGCGAGATTGCTCCCTTTGTCAGCCCGCAGGTGCGCGAGGATGTGGTGCGCCGCATCGCCGAAACCCGCCTGATGGGGGATTAAAAGCCACGGCGCGCCAGGCCGTTAATTGCCATGACAGTTCGCCGCCGCTATTCCGCAACGCATCGGCTTCCCTGTGGAGCCCGCTTACGTGAGTGAATCGATGATCCGCCGCAGCCTTCTATCCGCTTTCCCGTTGGCGCTTGCCATGTTTGCCGCGCCCGCGCTTGCTCAGGAGGCCACGGCCGCTGCCCAGCCGCAGATGAGCGCGGTGGTCAACATGGATCAGGCTTTCGATCCGGATAATGTGTTGCTGCTCGACCTGTCCAACGGTGGCCGGGTTGCGATCCGGCTCATGCCAAGCTGGGCGCCCAGCCACGTGGAGCGGATCAAGACGCTCGCTAAGCAGGGCTTTTACAACGGGATCATTTTTCACCGGGTGATCGAAGGCTTCATGGCCCAGACCGGGGATCCGACCGGGACTGGGCAGGGTGGTTCGCAGCTTCCTGATCTCAAGGCAGAATTCAATCCGATGCCGCATGTGCGAGGCACGGTTTCCATGGCCCGGACCGACCAGCCGGATACCGCCAACAGCCAGTTCTTCATTGTCTTCTACCCGCGCTTTGCGCTGGATCGGAAATATACCAATTTCGGACGCGTGATCGCCGGCATGCAGTATGTCGATGCGATTGAACGTGGCGAACCGCCTGCAAACCCCACGCGGATCCTGCAGGCATCCATGGCCAGCGAAGGCAAGGCCCAGATGCTGCCGCCTCCGGCCCCCACGCTGGTGCCAGAGCCTGTTGCTGTTCCGCAGGGGGCACCAGCCAAGGTGCCCGCCAAGGCGCGCCCGAAGAGCTGAGCTGACAGCTTGGCATGCGGGTAGACCTGTTCGATTTCGCGCTTCCGCCTGAGCGGATTGCGCTGCGTCCGGCACGGCCGCGTGATTCTGCCCGGCTGCTGGCCGTTCGCGGCGCAGAGCCTTTTGTCGACCTGACTGTGCGCGATCTGCCTTCTCTCCTGGAGCCGGGAGATGTGCTGGTATTCAACGATACCCGCGTGATTCCCGCCCAGCTGGAAGGGAGGCGGGGCGAGGCCCGGATCGGCGCAACGCTGCATAAGCGGATCGATCTGCGCCGTTGGCAGGCCTTTGTCCGCAACGCGAAGCGCTTGCGGGTGGGCGATGATGTTGAATTTCCCGCTGGCGTCATGGCCACAGCAGAACAGCGCCATGCCGATGGCAGCTGGACGCTGGCATTCCACGGCGATGAGCCGGTCGAAGTTCTGCTGGAACGTGCCGGCTCGATGCCGCTGCCGCCTTATATCGCCGGCAAGCGCCCGACCGACGATGCCGACAAATCTGATTACCAGACCATGTTCGCGCGGGAGAAGGGCGCCGTTGCCGCGCCCACGGCGGCGCTGCACTTCACTCCTGAACTGATGGCGGCATTGGCCGAACGCGGCATCGGACACGAGACGCTGACCTTGCACGTGGGGGCGGGAACCTTCCTTCCGGTCAAGGCGGAAGACACGGCCGACCACGCGATGCATGCCGAATGGGGGCGCATCGATGCGGCAACGGCTGATCGGCTGAACGCCGTCAGGGCTGCAGGACGGCGCGTTATCGCCGTGGGCACGACATCACTGCGCTTGCTGGAGAGCGCTGCGGGCGAAGACAAGGTGATCCGTCCGTTCGCGGGCGACACCTCGATCTTTATTACGCCGGGATACCAGTTCCGCGCGGTGGACGGGCTGATGACCAATTTTCATCTGCCCAAGAGCACGCTTTTCATGCTGGTTTCGGCGCTGATGGGGCTGGAGCGGATGCAGGCGGCCTATGCGCACGCTATCGCCGAAAACTATCGCTTTTACAGCTATGGCGATTCCAGCCTGTTGTTGCCGGAAAGATAACCAGCCCGCAGGCGGTTGACGTTTCCGCTCAGCTTTCGATCCAGTTCCATAGCAGTTTCGCCGTCAGGGCAAGGCTGGCGGTGATCATCACCGGCCGGATCAGCCGCGCGCCGAACCGCGTTGCGCTATGTGCGCCAAGCCAGCCCCCCAGAACCGAGCCTAGCGCCATGCTGAGGCCGAGCAGCCATATAACCTGTCCGCCCAGGGCGAATACCAGCACGCTGGCGGCGTTGCTGGTCAGATTCAGCAGCTTGGTCAGGCCGGTCGCGCGGGTCAGGCCAAAACCCCGCAGGCCGACCAAGGTCGTGGCGAAGAACTGCCCGGTGCCGGGCCCGAAGAAGCCATCGTAGAAGCCCACCGATCCGGCCACCGGATAATAGCCTTTCTCGGAAAGCCGGGGCGCGCTGTCGGCATCGCTCATTCGCGGAGAGAACACCGTGTAAAGCGCAACGGCCAGCAGGAGCAGCGGCACGATCAGTGCAAGGACGCTCGAATCAAGGCGCTGGATCACGAGCGCGCCGGCAGTGGCGCCGATAAAGGTTGCGATCACCAGCGGCTTGTTGGGCCCGATGCGGAACAGGCCGGCACGGCGATAGCGCCAGGCAGCCATTGCCGTGCCGCACATTGATTGGACCTTGTTGGTGCCCAGCACGGCATGGGGCGGCAGCCCCGCGAAGACCAGCGCGGGAACCATGATCAGTCCTCCGCCCCCGGCGATGGCGTCGATGAAGCCGGTAACGAAGGCGGTTGCGGTAAGCGCGGGGTAAAGCCACGGTTCGATCATTTGCGCAGCCTTGCGATTTCGCCTAGTGGCGCGCAACAGGCAATATGACCCAGCGCTTCTCCTTCACCATTCACGCCACCAGCGGCGCGGCCCGAACCGGGACCATCGTCATGCAGCGCGGCGAGATTCGCACACCGGCGTTCATGCCGGTCGGCACCGCCGCAACCGTAAAGGCGATGAAACCGGAAACGGTACGCGCAACAGGCGCGGACATCATTCTGGGAAATACTTACCACTTGATGCTCCGGCCCGGAGCCGAGCGGGTGGCTCGCCTTGGCGGGTTGCACCGGTTCATGAACTGGCCGCGCCCGATCCTGACCGACAGCGGCGGCTATCAGGTGATGAGCCTTTCCGACCTGCGCAAAATCACCGAAGAGGGTGTGACGTTTGCCAGCCATCTGGATGGTTCGCGCCACATGCTCAGTCCCGAGCGGTCGATGGAAATCCAGCGTCTGCTCGGCAGTGATATTGTCATGGCATTCGATGAATGTCCGCGGGCCGATCGGCCGCGCGAAGAAATTGCGCGCAGCATGGAAATGTCGATGCGCTGGGCCAAGCGAAGCCGCGATGGTTTCGATGCCGGCGGTGAGCATGCCGAACGCTCCGCGCTGTTCGGAATCCAGCAAGGGGCGCTCGACGAAGGGCTGCGGCGTCATTCGGCCGATGCCCTGCGCGACATCGGCTTCGACGGGTATGCCATTGGCGGATTGGCGGTGGGCGAAGGGCAGGAGGCGATGTTCGCCACGCTCGATTTCGCGCCGGCCATGCTGCCGGTCGATCGGCCGCGCTACCTGATGGGTGTTGGCAAGCCGGATGATCTGGTGGGAGCGGTGGAACGCGGGGTCGACATGTTCGATTGTGTTCTGCCAAGCCGATCGGGGCGCAATGGCCAGGGCTTTACCTGGAATGGCCCGGTCAATCTGCGCAACGCCCGTCATGCCGAAGATCAGGGGCCGCTGGATGAACGCTGCGCCTGCTCGGTGTGCGGGCATTACAGCCGGGCCTATCTGCACCACCTGCACAAGTCCGGCGAAATCCTCGGTGCCATGCTGCTGACCGAGCATAACCTGTCGTTCTATCAGCAGCTGATGCAGGGCATGCGCGATGCGATCGCGGCGGGACGCTTCGCCCAGTTCGCAGCCGACTTTCGGCGGGACTACCTGGCCCGCTGAGCGTTTCTCACGGCCACTTCCAGCTTGGTTTCACGATAGGCACAGAACTCTCCGCTGTGATCGGCGCGAAATCCCGCGCCGATCACGCAGGCATGTTTCTGGGCGGTTTCTAGATCAGGATACCACTTGCCGGCGCGATGGGGGGTGACGAAACGATAGAGATGCATGTCTGGTCAAAATCCTCGCGCGCGTGAATGTTCCTGCGCGATCGGGGCATTGCCGATAGAATGTTACAGGGCTGAGACGAGCAAAGGCCAAACAAAAAGGGCGGCCACAACGGCCGCCCTTCGTGTTTGATAATTCGGTGTCTCGCGGATCAGCGCGAGTAGAATTCGACCACGAGGTTCGGTTCCATCTTCACCGGATAGGGCACTTCATCCAGCGTCGGAACGCGGACGAAAGTGATCTTGTCGGTACCATCGGGCGCGACGTATTCGGGAACTTCGCGCTCAGCCAAGCTCTGCGCTTCTGCGATCAGGGCCATTTCCTTGGCCTTGGTGCCGAGGCTGACGACGTCGCCAGGGCGAACGCGACGCGAGGCGATGTTGCACTTCACGCCGTTGACGCGGATGTGACCGTGCGAAACGATCTGGCGAGCAGAGAAGATGGTCGGCGCGAACTTGGCGCGATACACGACCATGTCGAGGCGCTGTTCCAGCAGGCCGATCAGGTTCTGACCGGTATCACCCTTCATCTGGGCGGCTTCCTGGTAGGTGCGCTTGAACTGCTTTTCGGTCACTTCGCCGTAGTAGCCCTTGAGCTTCTGCTTGGCGCGCAGCTGGATGCCGTAGTCCGAAACCTTGCTCTTGCGGCGCTGGCCGTGCTGGCCGGGGCCATAGCTGCGACGGTTCACCGAGCTCTTCGGACGGCCCCAGATGTTTTCACCAAGGCGGCGATCAATTTTGTACTTAGACGACTTGCGCTTCGACATGCGCAGATGCTCCAACTTGCGTGACAGGGCAAACGCGCCCTGCCTTCTGGTCCCGGGGATCGCACCATCCGGCCTGTTGCCGGATGCGACCACCGCTTCACCGGGAGTGCGGGGTCAATTGCGAAGGGGCGCCCATGGCGGGGAAGGGCTGCGAAGTCAACCCATTTCCCGGCAATCCGGGACTATTCAGGCGTTTCACCACCCCTGCGCCGGGCCAGGGTCGTCAGAACTCCCCGCAAGGTTCGCACCTCAAGATGGTTCCAGCCCGGTTTGGTCAGAATGTTCCGCAGGGTGCGCCGCGTGGCAGCGGCACGGCTCGGCGGACGGAAGTAACCGCGCGGCGCAAGCAACGCCTCGAATTGCTGGATCATGCCCTCCAGATCGGCTTGGGGTGCAGGTGGCAGCAACTCTTCGACCGTGGGCTGGGCCAGGACGCTTGCCCCCGTCTCGCCCATAGAAAGGTGCCGCGACCACTCATACGCACAGAGAATGACCGCCTGGGCGAGGTTGAGCGACGCGAACTCGGGGTTGATCGGCACGGTGACGATCGCGCGGGCCAGCGCCACGTCATCGGTTTCGAGTCCCGAACGCTCCGGCCCGAACACGAAGGCGGAGCGGCCTGCCTGACTGTGAACTTCGTGCGCGGCCTCGGCCGGCGTCAACACAGGCTTGGTCACGCCGCGCTTGCGAACTGTAGTAGCGTAGACATGCGCGCAATCGTGCACCGCGTCTGCCAGCGTTTCGAAAACCTGAGCCTTTTCAAGCACGATATCGGCACCAGCCGCGGCAGGACCGGCGGAAGGATTTGGCCAGCCATCGCGCGGGGAGACTAGGCGCAGTTCGACTAGCCCGAAGTTGAGCATGGCGCGGGCCGCCTTGCCGATGTTTTCGCCCAGCTGCGGCCGGACGAGAACGATCACCGGGGCAAGAGAATCAGGACTTGCCGGCATCGCGCACATTGCTGGCAAATTCCTCGAAGTCGCGGGCCTCGCTGAAGTCGCGGTAGACACTGGCGAAGCGGATATAGGCTACGCTGTCGAGCTGGCGCAGGCCTTCCATCACCATTTCGCCGATAACCTTCGACGGGATTTCGCTTTCTCCCAGCGTTTCCACCTGGCGCTGGATGCCGGAAACAAGCTGGTCGATCCGCTCTTGCGAGACGTTGCGCTTGCGGCAGGCGAGGGTGGCCGACTGTTCGATCTTCGAGCGGTCGAACGGTTCACGCCGGTCGTCCGACTTGATGACCATGATTTCACGCAGTTGCACGCGTTCGAACGTGGTGAAGCGGGCGCCGCATCCTTCGCACTGGCGGCGGCGGCGGATTGCGGCGTTATCTTCCGCTGGCCGCGAATCCTTTACCTGCGAATTGTCGTGGGCGCAGAACGGACAGCGCATTTGTCAGTCTCTCCGCCTGCGCCCCACGATCACATTCCGGCGTAGATCGGAAAGCGGCTGCAAAGCTCTTGCACGCGGGCTGCAACCGAAGCTTCGACCTGTGCATCGCCCTGTTCGCCGTTCTTGCGCAGGCCATCGACCACTTCAGCGATCAGCTTGCCGATCAGGGTGAATTCTTCGGTGCCGAAACCGCGGGTCGTTCCGGCCGGGGTGCCGAGGCGGATGCCGGAGGTGACGAAGTACTTTTCCGGATCGTTGGGGATCGCGTTCTTGTTGCAGGTGATCGACGCGCGATCGAGCGCGTGTTCGGCATGCTTGCCCTTGGCGCCATAGGGGCGCAGGTCGACCAGCATCAGGTGATTGTCCGTCCCGCCCGAGACGATGTCCAGCCCTTCGGCCTGGAGGCTGGCGGCGAGGGCTTTGGCATTGTCGGCCACGGCCCGAGCATAGGCCTTGAATTCAGGGGTCATCGCTTCGGCGAAGGCAACCGCCTTGGCCGCGATGATGTGCATCAGCGGGCCGCCCTGCATGCCGGGGAAGATCGCGGAATTGATCTTCTTGGCAATCGCCTCGTCGTTGCTGAGGATGATGCCTGAACGCGGGCCGCGCAGCGACTTGTGCGTGGTGGTGGTGGTCACGTGGGCGTGGGGCACCGGCGAGGGATGGACACCGCCGGCGACAAGGCCGGAGAAGTGGCTCATGTCGGCCAGCAGATAGGCGCCGACTTCATCGGCGATCTCACGGAAGCGCTTGAAATCCCATTCGCGCGAGTATGCGGTGGCGCCGCAGATGATCAGCTTGGGCTTGTTCTCGCGGGCAATGCGGGCAACTTCGTCCATGTCGATCAGGTGATCGTCGGGACGCACGGTGTAGGGGATCGGCTTGAACCACTTACCGCTCATGTTCACCGGCGAACCGTGGGTGAGATGGCCGCCGGCGGCCAGGTCGAGCCCCATGAAGCTGTCACCCGGCTGAAGCAGGGCGAGGAACACGGCCTGATTCATCTGGCTGCCGGAATTGGGCTGGACGTTGGCGAACTGGGCCCCGAACAAGGCCTTCGCCCGCTCGATCGCCAGAGTTTCGATTTCGTCCACATACTCGCAACCACCGTAGTAGCGCTTGCCCGGATAGCCTTCGGCATACTTGTTGGTGAGGATCGAGCCGGCTGCTTCCAGGACTGCCTTCGAGCAGATGTTCTCGGAGGCGATCAGCTCGATCTTGTCGCGCTGGCGGCCGAGTTCCTTGCCGATCCAGCCGGCGATCTCGGGGTCGGTCTGGGCGAGGCCGGCGGTGAAGAAGCCTTGGGGGGTTACGGCAGTCATGGAAGTTCCCTGTTCTTAGACGGCGGGATTGGTCAGCTTTTCGACGCGGCCGGCATGGCGGCCTCCGCCGAAGCTGGTGCTCAGGAAGGCATCGAGGCAGGCCTTGGCCATATCGACCCCGGTCAGGCGCGCGCCCATCGCGATGCAGTTGGCATCGTTGTGTTCGCGGGCGAGGGCGGCGGAGAGCGGTTCCGACACGAGGGCACAGCGGCAGGCGGGATTGCGATTCACGGCGATCGAAATGCCGATGCCTGAACCGCACAGGGCCACGCCATAATCCGCGGTGCCATCGGCCACCACGGCAGCCAGCTTGTAGCCATAATCGGGATAGTCCACCCGGTCGGCCGTTGCGGGACCGAGATCGGCAACCTCATGGCCAAGGCCGATCAGGTATTCACGCAGTTCGGCCTTGAGGTCGACGGCGGCATGGTCGGATGCAATGGCGATGCGCATCGGGAGTGGTTTCGCTATCCGTTCGGGGATTCGTTGCCGGTCCCATAAGCGCTTGGCACCGATGAAGCCACCGCAAATCACGCCGGCGTCCTGCCCCTTGGGTCAGCAGCCCGCCCGTGGGCCGGGCCAGCTTGCGATTGCAAGGCCTTGCCTTGGCCGGTAGAGGGCGGATCAGGCCCGACGGGACGGGCGGGGTGTGACAGCCGGAATCCGGCAAGCAATGGACGGAAAGGCCGACAGGCGGCGCTATGCAGGAAGACCACGTGATTATCGCCGGAGGCGGCATTGGCGGCCTCGCACTGGCTTTGACGCTGCATCAGATCGGCGTTTCCTGCACGGTGCTGGAAGGCGTGCGCGAACTGAAGCCGCTGGGCGTGGGGATCAACCTGCAGCCCAATGCCGTGCGCGAACTCGACGATCTGGGCATCGGCGAGGACGAGATGGACCAGGTGGGCATTCCGGCCAAGGAATGGGCGCTGGTGGGTCTGAACGGGCGCGAGATCTACTCCGAAGCGCGGGGCAAGACCGCGGGCTATCACTGGCACCAGTATGCGGTTCATCGCGGCCGTTTCCACCTCATGCTCTATCGCAGGGTGATCGAACGGCTTGGCGCCGACGCGATCAAGCTAGGTCACAAGGTGACCGGATATCGCCACGAGGCCGATGGCTCGGTAACCGCTTTTGCCACGACCGAGGACGGCGCTACCCATGCCTTCCACGGCACGCTGCTGTTCGGCGCGGATGGCATCCATTCGACAGTGCGTGCGCAGATGCACCCCGACCAGCCGCCGATCCGCTGGGGCGGCACGTTGATGTGGCGCGGCACCGCGCGCGGCGTGCCGATCCGCACCGGTTCCTCGTTCGTGGGCTTGGGGACTGATCGGCACCGCGTGGTGATCTATCCGATCTCCCACCCCGATGCCGATGGCCTGGCCGACATCAACTGGATCGCCGAGCAGACCTATGACACCGATCATGACTGGTCGAAGTCCGGCTGGTTCAGCCGGGTCGAGCTGGACGAGTTCAAGCACCACTTCGACAGCTTCGTTTATGACTGGCTGGATCTGCCGGCCCTGCTGGCCAAATCCGACGTGGCCTATGAAAACCCGATGATCGACCGCGACCCGCTGCCGACCTGGGTGGACGGGCCGGTGGCGCTTATCGGCGATGCCGCTCATCCGATGTATCCGACTGGGTCCAACGGCGCCTCGCAGGCGATTATCGACGCCCGCACCATTGGCCGGATCATGCTGGAAAAGGGCGTGAGCGCCGAAGCTCTCAAGGCCTATGACGAGGCGCTGTGTGGCCCGGTGGGCCAGCTCGCCTTGCGCAACCGTGGGGCAGGGCCGTTTGGTCTGCTGCGGATGGTGAGCGAGCGTTGCGGCGGCGAGTTCGAGAACATCGACGACGTTATTCCCGCAGCCGAACGCAGCGCCTTCATGCTGGCCTACCAGCAGGCGGCCGGTTTCGCGAAGGATCATCTGAACGCTGCCCAGCGGACGATCCCCGAAGGTGCGCAAGCGGCACGGGCGGTGGTGCATGACCCTGCGCTTTGAGCATGCCTGCGATCTCGTTGTTGAACTGTCCCGTCCGCACGAGATGGGGGAATGCCCTTCCGGCACGCGGCGGATCATACCGATCGTGGGTGGGCAGGCTTCGGGGCCGCTGCTGAACGGGCGCATCCTTCCCGTTGGCGCAGACTGGCAGACCGTTCAGGCCAATGACGTGGCCCAACTGGATGCCCGCTATGCCATCGAGACCGACGATGGCGCGGTGATTGAGGTGATCAGCCAAGGCATCCGCCATGCCCCTCCGGAAGTGGCCGCGCGGATTGCGGCGGGGGAGAACGTTCCCCTCTCGGAATATTACATGCGCACCGCGATCAGGCTGGAAAGCGGCCACCCGGACTATGATTGGGTAAGCCGGGCCATGTTCATGGCGACCGGCGGCAAGGTGGGCGCCACGGTGCGTCTGGCCGTTTACCGGATGGATTGAGCCGCAAAAGGAAAGCCCCGGCGTTTCCGCCAGGGCTTTCCTGAGGGGCCCCTCGCAGGGCCTCGCTTGCGCTTCTTACCGCTTCTGCCTGCTCAACGCAGGCATCCGGCGATTGTTCCCGCCTTATTGATCGAGGAACGACCGCATCTTGCGGCTGCGGCTCGGGTGCTTGAGCTTGCGCAAGGCCTTCGCCTCGATTTGACGGATGCGTTCGCGGGTGACCGAGAACTGCTGGCCGACTTCTTCGAGCGTGTGATCGGTGTTCATGCCGATGCCGAAGCGCATGCGCAGCACGCGCTCTTCACGCGGGGTCAGGCTGGCAAGGACGCGGGTGACGGTTTCCTTGAGGTTGGCCTGGATCGCCGCGTCGACAGGGATCACCGCGTTCGGATCCTGGATGAAGTCACCCAGGTGGCTGTCTTCCTCGTCACCGATTGGGGTTTCGAGGCTGATCGGCTCCTTGGCGATCTTCATCACCTTGCGCACCTTGTCGAGCGGCA
>CAZVHM010000074.1:0-12754 GCA_964627175.1 uncultured Novosphingobium sp.
GGAGGATGACCACGGCGGCGATCACGAACGGCAGCAGGAAGTGCAGCGAGAAGAAGCGGTTCAGCGCAGCGTTATCGGGGGCAAAACCGCCGAGAAGCCAGGTCTGGATCGGTTCGCCGACCAGCGGGATCGCACCGAACAGGCCGGTGATGACCTTGGCGCCCCAGAACGACATCTGACCCCAGGGCAGCACATAGCCCATGAAGGCGGTGGCCATCATCAGCAGGAAGATGACGACGCCGAGCAGCCAGATCATTTCGCGCGGGGCCTTGTACGAACCGTAGAAGAAACCGCGGAAGATGTGGATGTAGACGACTACGAAGAAGGCCGAGGCGCCATTGGCGTGCGCATAACGCAGCATCCAGCCCCAGTTCACGTCACGCATGATATGTTCGACCGAATCGAACGCCACGCCCGCGTTGGCCGCGTAGTGCATCGCCAGGATCACGCCGGTGACGATCTGGAGCATCAGGCAGAAGCCTGCCAGAACGCCGAAGTTCCAGGCGTAGTTGAGGTTGCGCGGCACCGGATAGCCGGCGCCGACCGCATTGTAGACGAAACGCGGCAACGGCAGCTTTTCGTCGAGCCACTGCATCAGCGGGTGGCCAGGCTTGTATTCGTTAGCCCAGGGGAAGCTCATGGTGGTGGACCTCAGCCGATCTTGACGACAGTGTCGGAAGTGAACGCATACTCCGGAACCTCGAGGTTCGTCGGAGCCGGACCCTTGCGGATACGGGCGGCGGTATCATAGTGCGAACCGTGGCACGGGCAGAAATACCCGCCAAACTCGCCCTTCACCTCACCCTCGCCGGCGCCAAGCGGCACGCAACCGAGGTGGGTGCAGACACCCATGGTGATCAGCCAGTTTTCCTTGCCTTCCTTGGTCCGCTCCTTGAGCGTCTGCGGATCGCGCAGCGAACCGGCATCGACCTTGTTGGCTTCCTCGATCTCGGCCGGGGTCAGATTGCGGACGAAGACCGGCTGCTTGCGGAAGATGGTCTTGATCGCCTGGCCGGGCTGGATCGCGCTGATGTCGATCTCGATCGAGCTGGCGGCCAGCACGTCGGCCGAAGGCGCCATCTGGCTGATCAGCGGCAACAGCGTGACAACGCCGCCGACGCCCGCCGCGCTTACCGCAGCGATATTGATGAAATCGCGCCGACGCACACCCTGCCCGTCGGCCGGAATGGCGCCACCGGGAAGAACGGCTTCAGTGCCCGCATGATCTGACATGGTTGACCTTGCCCTGCTCTAGCGGCCCGCGCCGGCATTGCCGCCCGCGAACCCAAAAACCCATCGTCGTGCCTGCCAGGAACCCCCACGGCGACACACCGCGCACGGCCAATCGAGCCGCTCCCGGTGCCGACTTGGCGGCCTGATAGACGCGAAACAAGGCCCTGCCAACCGCCTTTTTGCGGTGCTATGGCGCGAACTGCGCCAGCCCTTTCAAGGCAGCGCAATCAAGGAAAACTGCCGCCCGTAAGTCGCCTCGCGAGCCAGGGTGGAGCGGCGGTAGGAGAAGAAGCGCTCTTCCTGCGAGCAGGTATCAACGCCCAGAGGCTCGATCCGCCCCACCCCCGCCGCTTCCAGCCGGGAAGCAACGAAGCCCTCCAGCGCGAAGTGGCAATGCCCCGGCCGGCCATCGACAAAGAAGCGGGCATGGGCCGGATCGGCTGAGAGGAAACGGTCACGAAAGCTATCATCCACTTCGTAACTCGCCTGGGCGATGCAGGGACCGATTGCCGCGCCAATGCGCTCCCGCCGGGCACCAAGTGCCTCCATCGCGGCCACGGTCGCCTCCGCCACACCGCCAAATGCACCTTTCCACCCGGCGTGTGCAGCACCGATCACTCCGGCATCGGCATCGGCCAGCAGGATTGGCGCGCAATCCGCGGTAACGATGCCCAGGATCAGACCCGGCCGGTCGGTCACCAATGCGTCGGCCTGCGGACGGGCGGTTTCATCCCACGGTTCAACCACGGTCATGCAGGTGGCCGAATGCACCTGGTATACCGTGACCAGCCGGGCACCCGACGCAACCGCATCGACTGCCCGCCGCCGATTTTCCCGCACCACCGCGCCATCGTCATCGGCGCCCAGACCCACATTGAGACCGGCGACCATCCCAGTCGACACCCCGCCGCGACGGCCGAGGAATCCATGCGCCACCCCGCGCAGCACATCGGCGCGCAGAACCTCTACCGGCCCGGAGACGTCAGGCTCAACCAAGGCTGCGGGTGACCTGTTCGAGCGTATCGCGCGAGAGCCCCGGCACGGCGGCGATCCGCTCCAGCTCGGCCCGCATCAGGGCAGCACGGCCATCCTCTATCCGGCGCCAGCGACCGAGCGGGGCGACGAAGCGGGCCGCCGTCTGCGCGTTGATCGGATCGAGCGCGAGGATCAGATCGGCAATGAGCCGGTAGCCTTCGCCCGAAGCATTGTGAAATGCGGCCGGGTTGGCAGCAAAGGCCATGTAGAGCGAGCGCACCCGGTTAGGGTTGGCGAGGGTGAATTCCGGGTGACCGGCCAACGCCTTCACATGAGCCAGCACATCGGGATGAAGCGATCCGGCCTGGAGCGAGAACCACTTGTCGATCACCAGCGCATTGCCGGCGTGGCGGGCGTGGAAATCGGCCAGCTTTTCGGCCCGGCCGGAATGGTCGAGACCGCACAGGACCATCAGCGCGCCCTGCCGGTCGGTCATGTTGCTGGCCGCATCATACTGGGCGACAGCGCGGCGGGCAGCCTCATCGGCCATGCCGGCGGCAAGATAGACGAGGGCCTGAGTCTTGACCTTGCGGGCGCCGCGCGCCGCCGAATCGAGCGAGAACGGAACCGCCGAGGCGTGATCGTGCAGGGCGGTGAAGCGGGTGAACAGGGCTTGGCCCAGCCAACCCTTCAGCGCCTCGCGCTCACGCCGGATCGCCACCGGATCGGCCTTGGCGAACTGTTCGGCCAGATAGCCTTCGCCCGGCAGGATCAGCAGTTCGCCGCGCATCAGATCGTCGAGCGCGGAATCATCGAGAATCGCGGCCAGCGCGGCGGCGATCGCTTCGCAGCCAGACACGCGCGCTTCGGCCGAGAGAGTGCCCGAGACGGCGGCAACGAGATGGCGCACGACCAAGCTTTGCAACGCTTCGTAGCGGGCAAAGGGATCATCGTCGTGCGCGGCAAGGAACACCAGATCCTCGTCGGTCGTTTCCGCCTCGATCGCCACCGGCGCGGAAAAGCCGCGGTTGAGCGACAGGACCGGGCGGCGGGCATAGCCGGGAAAACGGAAGCTGGCCTCTGCGCCATCGAGCACGATCAGCTGTTCGCCGGGGTGGGTGGCACGGTCACGATCGAACAGGGCGAGACGCAGCGGAATCGGCATCGGCTGCTTTTCAGGCTGACCGGGGGTGGCCGGCACGGCCTGGGTCAGGTGCAGGGTGGCGGTGTCTCCTTCGTGGGTGAGCCGCGCGGTGACGCGGGGGGTGCCGGCCTGAGAATACCACAGGCGGAACTGGCGCAGATCCAGCCCGGCGCCATCCTCGATCGCGCGGACGAAATCCTCGCAGGTGGCGGCTTCGCCGTCGTGGCGCGCGAAATAGAGATCGGTGCCGCGCCGGAATCGCTCGGGCCCGGCGAGGGTTCGCATCATGCGAATCACCTCGGCACCCTTGTTGTAGACCGTGGCGGTGTAGAAGTTGGAGATTTCCTGATAGGAATCGGGCCGGATCGGATGGGCCAGCGGGCCGGAATCTTCCGGGAACTGGGCCGCGCGCAGCACCCGCACGTCTTCGATCCGCTTGACCGGTTCCGATGCCATCCCCGCGCTGAACAACTGGTCGCGCAGCACGGTGAACCCTTCCTTCAGCGAAAGCTGGAACCAATCGCGGCAGGTGACCCGGTTGCCCGACCAGTTGTGGAAGTATTCGTGGCCGATCACCCCTTCGACCGCATCGTAATCGCCGTCGGTAGCGGTTTCGGGATCGGCCAGCACGTAACGGGTGTTGAAGACGTTGAGACCCTTGTTCTCCATCGCCCCCATGTTGAAATCGGATACGGCCACGATGTTGAACAGGTCGAGATCGTATTCCCGGCCAAACGCTTCCTCGTCCCACTTCATCGAGTTGATCAGGCTGCGCATCGCGTGGTGGGTGCGCCCTTCGTCTCCGGGGCGGACCCAGATGTTGAGATTGACCTTGCGCCCCGACATCGTGGTGAACGTGTCCGAAGTGGCGACCAGATCGCCGGCCACCAGGGCAAAGAGATAGGACGGCTTGGGCCAGGGATCGTGCCATTCGGCCCAATGGGTGGGATTGCCTTGCGCGTCGGGCGGGCCTTCGCCCCGGGCCGTGCAGTTTCCATTGGACAGCAGCACGGGAAAGGCCGCCTTCGAACCGCTCATCCGCACGCGATAGATCGACAGCACATCGGGGCGATCGGGATGGAAGGTGATGCGGCGGAAGCCTTCGGCCTCGCACTGGGTGCACAGCATCCCGCCCGAAGCATAAAGCCCCATCAACTGGCTGTTGGCGGCCGGGTCGAGCGCTGTTTCGACCGCCACGCGGTGTTCATCGCCCGTAAGGTCGATCACCAGGTCCGGCCCGTCCATCCGCCAGGCATTGGAAGGCAGGCCATCCACCCGCACATCACGCGCGGCAATCCCATCGCCGGCCAGCCGCAACGGCGCAGCCGCTCCATTGCGGCGCACCAGCAGTTCGCAGCGCACCGTGGTGCCATCCAGTCCGAGCTGGAAATCGAGCGCCACTTCAGGGATCAGCCATGCCGGAGGGGTATAATCTTCGCGCCGGATCATGGGCGGCACGGCCGGGGGCGGCGCGGCATCGGCGGTTTGCGAATTTTCGATCGGCTCGGAAGGTCTGCTGGCGATGTCCATGGGATGCCTTTTATCTGTTGCCGCCCGGATTGCCACCTGCGACCGTGGCACGATGCGAAGGATGTTCATCTTCGGGCTGGGCTATAGCGCCGCTCATATCGCCCGTGCGCTGGAAACGCGCGGCTGGGAAGTGGTTTCCACCGGCCGCGCCGGCACGCTTTCGTTCGACGATGAAGGCACGGTGCGGATGGCGCTGGCCGATGCTGATGCCGTGCTGTCGAGCGTGCCGCCAGGCGGAGACGGCAGCGACCCGGTGCTGGAACACTATGGCGATGTGCTGGCCGGAAAGTGGCTGGGTTATCTTTCCTCTACCGGGGTCTATGGCGATGCCGGCGGCGGCTGGATCGACGAGAGCGCGGCCATCGGCACCGGCCGGCGCAGCGCGCGGGCGCAATGCGATGCGGCCTGGCTGGCGCGCGGCGCACGGGTCTTGCGGCTACCGGGTATCTATGGCCCGGGGCGCAGCGCGCTGGACCGGGTGCGCGAAGGCAAGGCCCACCGCATCGACCTGCCGGACCAGGTGTTCAGCCGGGTGCATGTGGCCGATATTGCCGGCGGGGTCGTGGCCGCGCTTGGCGGCCCGCCGGGCGCCTATAACCTGGCCGACGATCTGCCCTGTTCGCAGAACGCGGTGATCGAGGAAGCCTGCCGCCTGCTGGGCGTCGCGCCGCCCCCGCTGCTGCCGCTGGAGCAGGCCGGCCTCTCGCCCATGGCGCTGGCGTTCTATGCGGAAAACCGCCGGGTCGCGAACGGCAAGGCGAAACGAGTGCTGGGCTGGGCCCCGCGCTTTGCCGATTACCGTGCCGGGCTGGAGGCGATTCGCAACGCCGAGCGGGATTAATCGGCCGATGCAACCATCTGCTCTTTCGCAGCCGCGCGCGGGCCGGACAGGGCAATCAGCAAACCGGCCATCGTGACCGCGGCGCCGGCTGCGGCAAGCCCGGTCCACGCATAGCCTTCGACCGCGGTGCTGATAAGCATGGCCACCACCGGCACCACCACGCTGCTGTAGGCGGCCGGACCGGCCCCCATGGTGCGGATCAGATGGAAGTAGAGCGGAAAGGTCAGCACCGAACCGACCAGCCCGAGATAGACCACCCCGCCCCAATAACGCGGGCGCGGATCGAACACCGGGGCGCCATGTAGCGCCAGCGCCAGGGCTGCATCGAGCAGGGTACCCCACAACATAGACCAGGCCAGCAGCGGCACCGCACTCGTGCCGCGCACGGCCCTGGCCCCTTGCGCGACATTGGCCAGCGACGCGCAAAGCAGCCCGCCGATGGTGAGCACCACGCCCAGCCCCACCGCGGCCCCCGGCGGGGCAACGCGATATTCATGCGCCAGCAGCAGAGCGATGCCGCCGATTGCCACGACCGAACCGATGACGAATCGGCCCGATAGGCGCTGGCCCAGCAGGACGCGGGCGAACAGCGCATTGGGCACCATCAACAGGGCAAAGAGAAGCGCCACGATGCCCGAGGTGATGAACGCCTCGGCCCGATAGACGAACTGGAAATTGCCGCAGAACTGGAACAACCCCACGATGACGGCAATACGCTGGGCCGCGGCCGGCAGGCGCAGCGAATCGCCCCGCAGCAAGGCCAGCGCGAAACAGCCCGCCGTGGCCACGGCAAAGCGCCAGGTGATGGTCCACCCCGGCGGCACGGCGCTGATCTGGTCCTTGATCACGATCCATGTCGAGCCCCAGACCACCGAAACGACCGCAAAGGCGATCAGGGTGGCGCGGTGGCCAGCGGCTGACGCGCTCATGGCCGGGAAAGGAGTTGGAACTGCATGATGCGGTGGCGGATTGCGGATGCAGGGCAAACGGTCAAGATAGTGCATGGCCGAACGCCCGATGGAGCACGATCATGAGTGAAAACCAAACGCCGCGCAGCCCGCTGCAAGCCGAAATCGTGCGGATCGATCAGGGCCACGCCGGCGAATACCACGCCCATGTGCCGGGCCATGAAGCAGTAGGCCGCCTCACCTGGGTGGAACGCGAAGAACCGCAAGGACCGGTCCGAGTGGCTGCACAAACGCTGGTGCCGCATGAACTGGAAGGGCGCGGCCTGGCCCGGCAGCTGGTGGAAGCGCTGGTGGCCGATGCGCGGGTGCAGGGTTTCCGGATCGATCCGGCGTGCAGCTATGTTGCCGCGCAATTCAACCGCAACCCCGACTGGTCCGATCTGCGCGCCTGAGCTGCGATTTTGCCGAAAGGGGAAATGGTGCTGCTGGGGAGGATTGAACTCCCGACCTCAGCCTTACCAAGGATGCGCTCTACCACTGAGCTACAGCAGCACACCATTTCCGCAGGCCCGAAGCCGAAAGGCCGTCCGGGCGAGGCGGCGCTATTGGCTGGGGGTGGCGGGTTTGTCAAGCGTGCCGAATGCGTGCGGGGGCTTGCCTGCGGCCGCACAGATGCGGCAGGGAGCACGAATGGGCGAAAACAGCGTAATGAGCCGGGAAGAACGGCTGGCGGCAAAGCTGCGCGAGAACCTGCGCCGCCGCAAGGTACAGAGCCGCGCCCTTGATGCCGCGGCCGAAACACAGCCGGGCCAGGAAGATGAGACCGAATCGGGCGCGCCCCTTTCCAAACAGCCCCCCAGCCGCTAGGGGCAGCGCTCCTTTTTTTGCTACAGGGAGCTTGGGACGCCTGTGCCGCGCCTGATCCTCGTTCGCCACGGCCAGAGCCAGTGGAACCTCGAAAATCGCTTCACCGGCTGGTGGGACGTTGACCTGACCGCCCAGGGCGAAGCCGAAGCGCGCGCCGCCGGCACCCTGCTGGCGCAAAAGGGCCTGCTGCCCACGGTGGCCTTCACCAGCTTCCAGACCCGCGCGATCCGCACCCTGCACCTAGCGCTGGAAGCCGCTGGCCGCCTGTGGATTCCCGAAACCAAGGACTGGCGCCTGAACGAGCGGCACTATGGCGGCCTCACCGGGCTGGACAAGGCCGAGACGGCAGCCAAGCACGGCGATGAACAGGTGAAGATCTGGCGCCGCAGCTTTGACACGCCGCCGCCGGTGCTGGAAGCCGGCAGCACCTTCGATCTGGCCGCCGATCCCCGCTATGCCGGCATCGCCATTCCCTCCACCGAAAGCCTGAAGGACACGATTGCCCGCGTCCTGCCTTATTACGAGGCGGCAATCGCCCCGTGCCTGCGCGCTGGGGAAACGGTGTTGGTGGCGGCCCACGGCAATTCGCTGCGGGCGCTGGTGAAGCACCTCTCGGGCATTTCCGATGCCGATATCACCGGCCTGGAAATCCCCACCGGGCAGCCAATCGTCTACGAACTGGATGACAACCTTGCCGCCATCGAGCGGTATTACCTGTCGGAGCGCTGAGATGAGCGCCACGCCGGTTGCCGCTCCCGTTGCCATCATCATGGGCAGCCAGTCTGACTGGGCGACCATGAAGGGCGCGGCCGAGGTGCTGGAAAAGCTGGAGGTGGCGGCCGATGTGCGGATCGTTTCGGCGCATCGCACCCCCGAACGCCTGTTCGCCTTCGCGCAGGGCGCGGCTGACACGGGCTTCAAGGTGATCATCGCCGGGGCGGGCGGCGCAGCCCACCTGCCCGGCATGGTTGCCAGCCTCACGCACCTGCCGGTGCTGGGCGTGCCGGTGCAATCGCGCGCCCTTTCGGGGCAGGACAGCCTGCTGTCGATCGTCCAGATGCCGGCCGGCATCCCGGTTGGCACGCTGGCCATCGGCGAAGCCGGCGCGGTGAACGCCGGCCTGCTGGCCGCCGCGATCCTGGCCACCAACGATGCGGCGCTGGCCGAGCGGCTGAAGGCGTTCCGCGCCGCGCAGACGCAAGGCGTGGCGGAAAGGCCTGCCTGAACCGATGATAGCTCCGGGCGAGACAATCGGCATTCTCGGCGGCGGCCAGTTGGGCCGCATGATCGCCATGGCCGCGGCGCAGCTGGGCTATCGCACCCATGTCTATGCGCCGGAAAGCGAATCGGTAGCCGCCGAAGTGTGCGGCGCCTTCACCAACGCGGCTTATGACGATGCCGCCGCGCTGGCCCGCTTCGCCGCCGATTGCGCCGTGGTGACTTACGAGTTCGAAAACGTACCCGTGGCACCGCTGGCCGCACTGGGCGCAGTGCCGCTGCTGCCCAACGCCCGCGCGCTGGAAGTGGCGCAGGACCGCCTGAACGAGAAAACCTTTGTCACGGCGCTGGGCGGCACGCCGGCCCCGTTTGCGCCGGTGGACGACAAGGCCGGCTTGCTGGCCGCCGTGGATGCCATTGGCGCACCCGGCATCCTCAAGACCCGGCGCGATGGTTACGATGGCAAGGGACAGTGGCGAATCGGCTCGCGCGCCGAAGCTGAAGCGCTGGAGCTGCCAGCCGACACCCCACTGGTCTATGAAGGCTTCATCGACTTCCGTGCCGAATTCTCGGTGATTCTCTGCCGCGGCCGCGATGGCGATGTGCGGTTCTGGGATTCGGCCGAAAACGTTCACGAAGGCGGCATCCTTTCCCGCTCCACGGTGCCGGCCTCGCCGCTGGTGGCAGGCGAAGTGGCAGCAGCCCGCGCCCTGGCCCGCAAGGTGGCCGATGCGCTGGACTATGTGGGCGTGTTGACCTGCGAATTCTTTGCCACCGAAGCCGGCCCGGTGTTCAACGAAATGGCCCCGCGGGTGCACAATTCCGGGCACTGGACCATCGAAGGGGCGATCACCAGCCAGTTCGAAAACCATGTGCGGGCCATCTGCGGGCTGCCGCTGGGCGATACCGGTATGGCCGCGGCCGGGGTGGTGATGGACAACCTGATCGGCGATGCGGCCCACGATTGGCCCGCGATCCTGTCCGATCCGGCCAACCACCTCCACCTCTATGGCAAGGCCGCCGCGCGCCCTGGCCGCAAGATGGGGCATGTCACCCGGCTGATCCTGGGCTGATGGCGCAGGAGGTTTTTCTCGTCGTCGCCGTCGCCGCCAACGGGGTGATCGGCGCCGATGGCGGGTTGCCCTGGCACATTCCGGCCGATCTGAAGCGCTTCAAGGCGCTCACCATGGGCAAGCCGATGGTGATGGGCCGCAAGACCTTCGAATCGCTGCCCGGCCTGCTGCCCGGTCGCCGCCACATCGTGTTGACCCGCGATCGCACCTGGCAGGCTGCCGGGGCGGAGGTGACCCACGATCTGGCTGACGCACTCGCCGTTGCCGGCGAGGGCGAAGTGGCGGTGATCGGCGGAGCGGAAATTTTTGCCCTGGCCCTGCCACAGGCACGCCGGATCGAGCTGACCGAGGTTCACGCCGAAATGGCCGGCGACACGATCATGCCGGCGCTGGACGAAGGCTGGCGCGAAACGGCGCGGGAAAATCATGCCCCTTCGGGCGATCTGCCCGGGTTTTCTTTCGTTACGCTGGAACGCGCACTATAGGCGCGATGAATATGCCTGTATCCATTCCCTTCCGGCGGCTCGACAGCCGCGATCAGCTGCCTGCCGATCTCCACGGCGCCATCCTGGCGCTGGGTAACTTCGACGGATTGCACCGCGGCCATCAGGCCGTGGTGGGCGAAGCGATCGCCTGGGCCAAGGCCGAAGGGCGCCCGGCCATCGTGGCCACGTTCGATCCGCATCCGCGCCGCTTTTTCGTGCCCGATGCCCCGTGGTTCCGCCTCACTTCGTTGGAACAGCGGGCCGAACTGTTTGCCGCCGCCGGCGCCGATGCCATGCTGGTAATCGCCTTCGATGCCGCCATCGCCGGGATGAGCGGGCCGGAATGGATCGAGCATGTGCTGCATGGCAAGCTCGGCATTGCCGGGGTGGTGACTGGCGAGGATTTCACCTTTGGTACCCGCCGCAGCGGTACGACCGATACCCTGCGGGACGAAGGCGCCCGCTTCGGCATCGGCGCCCGGGCCGTGAGCGCAGTGACGGAAGGGGGCGAAACGGTCTCCTCCACCCGTATCCGCAAGGCACTGGAAGCGGGCGACTGCGAAGCCGCCACCCGCCTGCTCACCCGCCCCTACACGATCCGCGGCGTGGTTCAGCCGGGCGACCAGCTGGGCCGCACCATCGGCTATCCCACCGCCAACGTACCGCTGTGGCATTACCAGCGCCCACGCTTCGGGGTCTATGCCGTGCGCGGCCGCCTGCCGGGCGCGCGCGTGGTGAATGGCGTGGCCAACCTGGGGGTGCGGCCGATGTTCAATCCGCCCAAGGAGCTGCTGGAGCCCTATTTCTTCGATTTCTCCGGCGACCTTTACGGGCAGGAAATCGATGTCGAGCTGCATCACTTCATCCGCCCCGAACAGAAGTTTGGCGGGCTGGAGGCGCTGACCGCCCAGATCGGCCGGGATGCAGAGGCTGCCCGCGCCTTGTTGGGCAGCAACAGCTAGAAATTGCGCAACCGCGCCCCTGCGGCTAAGGCCGCGGGCCATGACCGATCAGCGCGAAGAATCCACCAAGGCAGACTGGCGTTCGACCGTCTTCCTGCCCAAGACCGACTTTCCGATGAAGGCTGGGCTTCCTGCCAAGGAGCCGGGCATTCTGGCGCGCTGGCAGGCCGAAGGCCTGTATGAAAAGCTGCGCGCCGCCCGCGCCGGCCGGGAAAAGTTCATCCTTCATGATGGCCCGCCTTATGCAAACGGCGATATCCACGTGGGCCATGCGCTGAACCACATCCTCAAGGACATGGTGGTGCGCACGCAAAGCCTGCTGGGCAAGGATGCGCCCTATGTTCCGGGCTGGGATTGCCACGGCTTGCCGATCGAATGGAAGGTCGAGGAACAGTATCGCAAGAAAAAGCTGAACAAGGACGAGGTTCCGGCCGAGGAATTCCGCGCCGAATGCCGCGCCTATGCCCAGAAGTGGGTCGATACCCAGCGCGAACAGCTGAAGCGGCTGGGCGTGAACGGAGATTGGGACCATCCCTATCTGACAATGGATTTCCAGGCCGAATCCACCATCGTGGCCGAACTGCTCAAGTTTGCCGAAAGCGGCCAGCTCTATCGCGGCGCCAAGCCGGTGATGTGGAGCCCGGTGGAAAAGACCGCGCTGGCCGAAGCCGAAGTGGAATACGAGGACATCGTTTCCACCCAGATCGACGTGGCATTCGAAATCACCGAATCGCCCTTGGCCGAACTGATTGGCGCTTATGCCGTGATCTGGACCACCACGCCGTGGACCATCCCGACCAACCAGGCGCTCGCCTATGGGCCGGAGGTTGAATACGTCCTTGTCACGGCTGGCGATCGCTCGTTCCTGATCGCAGCCGAACTGCAAGGCCAGTTTGCCGCCCGTACCGGGCTGGAGCTGAACGTGAGGCGGGCCGTGCGCGGCGCCGACCTTGCCGGCACCGTCGCCCGCCATCCGATGCACCATCTTGGCGGCTTCTTCGCCAAGCCCCGCCCGTTCCTGCCGGGCGACTTCGTCACCACCGAATCGGGCACTGGCCTCGTCCACATGGCCCCCGACCATGGCGAGGACGACTTCCTGCTCTGCAAGGCCCACGGGATCGATCCGGTCTTCGCCGTGGAAGGCGACGGCAAGTACCGCGCCGACTGGGCTTGGCTGGGCGGCGAAGGCTCGGTCATCAATCCCAAGTTCAACGCGCCCGATGGCCCGATCTGCACCGCGCTCAAGGAAGCTGGCGGGCTGCTTGCCGCCAGCGCGGATTACAAGCACTCCTATCCCCATTCCTGGCGCTCCAAGGCCAAGGTGATCTTCCGCTGCACCCCGCAGTGGTTCGTGCCGATGGATCGCAAGATCGACCGGCAGGCTCCGCTCTGCGCCACCGAAGCCGGCATCCGCAGCCAGCAGGGCGAAGGGGAAACCCTGCGCGAAACAGCGCTGGCCGCGATTGCCGCCACCCGCTTCGTGCCGGAAAAGGGCCGCAACCGCATCGGTTCGATGGT
>CAZVHM010000075.1:0-12436 GCA_964627175.1 uncultured Novosphingobium sp.
AGGCAAAGGCCACGGCCATCGACGTGACGGCCCGGTTTCGCGTTCTTCACTTTCAATGCTGTCAGTGCCATCGTTCGAGTCCCGTTTAGGGAATCTTCGGCTCCCGTTCCCACGGAACGGCCGCCGAAAATGCTCCCACATTCGTTCCCACAAATCAGTGGGATTTCAGGCAAATGTGGGCGACCGACCGCGAACACCTTACAAGCCAAATTGACAAAATTACAGTGTGGTTAGGGATGCCTCGGCATTGCCTGAGACAGAATTTTTACGCCTCTTCTGGGCACCACTACTCAATCTAAGTGTTTGAAACACTTAGATTTTGTGACGATTTCGAAATCGTCGTTTCACCTTTCATTCCACCTTCTTATTTCGCCAAGTTCGCCTGGGCGAGCTGGTTCACGATGCTGATTAGCCACCACTGCGAAAGCAGTCCGCCGGGAACGAACACCAAGAGGTTGACGGTAAGGTCGAGCCGCTCACCGAGCTTCTTGTTTTGCAACGGGTGAAAGGGCCGCAACGACAATGGTTCGATGTAGGTCATCAGGTACGCCCAGAGCAGGCCGCATCCAGCGTATCCTAGGTTCTCCAGGACAGGGTTGTGCGCCACCTTACCGAGAAATAGGATGGCACCTACTACTGACATGTTTCGGATGAACTCGAACAGCCATTTTATTCGAACACGTACAAGCTCCTCAACGGCGTGTTGCTTCTCACTATACTGGAAAACACCTCTGATGCAGGACTGATGAGTGGAAACTACCTCCGCTTGTTGCACTTCATTGTTGTTCACATTTGCACCTCATTGCAGTATATTTTTTGTAGTATAATTTTCGCATATGAGTGAAATTCAATTTAGGGCGTGGAACAAGCGATTCAAGAGAATGTCTCATGGCATTGGAGACTTACTTCTCCGCATTAATGAGGCAGACTACTCAGAGCCAATGCAATTTACAGGCCTCCACGATAAGAACGGGCAGGAAATTTACGAGGGCGACGTTGTAGATGATATGAATCACCTCACCACGATGAAAGGAAACCGCTTTGGCGTAATCAAATACATCGTCAGTGGATATGGCATAACATATAAGACGCATACCGCATCTATCATCAATCCCGAACGAACAGTCACGGTCGTCGGAAACGTCTACGAAAATCCTGAACTCCTCGCCTAATCCCTTCCACCTTTTGTCCTGCGCTGCCCTGACGCTCTATGATGCGATATGAGGCGGAAGTGGCAGAAAACCAGCCACTTGGCGGTCAGTATGGGTCCCTATGAGGGACTCGAACGTGCTTCTTCTGGGCACCATTTCTTCTTCCGGGAGCGTCCCGGAAAGCTTCAGAAATCCGTAGAAATCTGCTAGAAATAGTGTGTTCCGTCCGAGCGCGTCCACAGCTTTCCATACACAGAACTAGGTGCGTGGGGGCCTCTGGCGGGGGCTTAATTGTTGCATGATCGCGGATGCCGGATTTCGCACCTATAGTTCCAACGCGGTGCGAGACATACCTCTTGGCAGGTGCTACCGCCCGCCGATGAGAAGACTTTTTGGCGGCGGGGGCAAACCCGATTTCGCTATTGATCTGGGCACGGCCAACACGCGGATCGTGACTGCGCGGGGCGGAGTCTTGTTTGATGAGCCGTCGCTTTGCTGTTTTTCGGGCCCGATCAACCGGGCAGAACTGGTTTCGGCCGGCACTGCCGTCAGCGCCATGATGGATCGGACCGCCGGCTGCCTGAAGGTTGTGCGTCCGCTGGACCGCGGAGTGCTCAGCGATATGGCCGCCGCGCGCGATTACCTGGCTTTTGCCGTCCGCTCCAGCGTGGGGCAGCGCCGGCTGCGTTCGTTCCGCGCCCTTATCGGTGTGCCCGCGGACGCGACCAGTGCGGAACGCAGCGCGCTGCTGACGGCCGCCAACGATGCTGGCCTCGGTGCCGTGGAACTGTTGGCAGAACCGTTGGCCGCCGCCATGGGGGCGGATCTGGACATCAATGCGCCGCGCGGCGTCATGATCGTGGAATGCGGCGCGGGAACCACCGAGGCGGCCGTGCTTTCGCTTGGCGGGCTGTGTGCGACGGCATCGGTGCGCGGCGGAGGCGATGCCCTGGATGATGCGATCGCCGATTTCCTGCACTTCCGCCACAAGTTCCTGATCGGAGCCAATACCGCGGAAAGGGCCAAACGCGACATCGTCAGGATGCTGGACGAGGGCCTGCACGAGGAGGCCCGGATCACGATCAAGGGCCGCAGTCTGGTTACCGGGCTTCCTGGGCGAATCCATATATCCGCCCGCGATTTGCGCCCGGTGATCGAAAAGCATGTCGGCGCGATAACGACCATGGTCGTGAACCTTCTGGGCAAGATCCCGCCGGAACTGAGCCGCGACATTCACGAGGAGGGCATTGTCCTGACCGGCGGCAGCGCCGCGATCAGCCTTGTCCGGCAGGCCCTGGCGCATGCCACGGGGCTGCGCGTGACACTGGCGCCCAACCATGCGCATTGCGTGGCGCTGGGGCTGCAAAAGGCGCTGGCGCACTGATTATCGGAAACGGCGCCAACACGCGCATCCGGCTTTGACACGCCGGCCGATTGCGCCCATCTTCCTGATCATGTTTCGGTGTGCCATCCGTCAGCGCCAGCGCTGCCATGCGAGTTCGCTTCTCCAGGGCCGATAGCCCCGGGCAGCGAACCCTTCTTCCGGCGCAGCCCGGGGCACACTCCTTCCCCACACCACATCGCGCTGTTCCAGCGTAGCGCGCCGCTCCTTCGGCGCTGACGGAGATTTTCATGACCGCCCCCCGCAAGGCCGAAACCCGCCCCCCCATCCGAATTCGCGAATCCGACGCCGACAGGATCAGCAACCTGGCCATCGACGTGGAGGAGCGACTGCCGCAGGTGGCTGAGCTGCTGCAGACCGAGATCAACCGCGCCAAGGTGGTGCAGGATTCCCGCCTCCCGGCTGATGTGGTGGCGATGGGATCAACCGTGCGGTTCGTTGACGATGCAACCGGTGTCGAGCGGACGCTGCAGCTGGTTTACCCGCAGGACGCCGACATCGAGGCCGGGCGCATCTCGATCCTGTCGCTGGTCGGGGCCGGGCTGATCGGGCTGCGTCCCGAGCAGTCGATCTCGTGGCCGGACCGTTCGGGCCAGCGCCGGACCTTGCGCATCATCGAGGTGAGCCAGGGCTGACAACTGGCGGCGGCACGCCGGGCCGGAGCGATGCTCGCTCCCCGGCCCGTGCCGGCCCGCACTGCTCCCTAGAAAGTGTACGCCAAACCGACCGAGGCGAACAACTGGTCGGGCGATCCGGTATCCCGCACGATCGGGCTGCCGGAAATATCACCCTGAAGACGCTTGTAGCTGGCAATGCCGAACAAGGCCCATCCGGCGCGCTTGCCGCTGAGCGAATGGAGGGCCAGCACGTTGCCACCCAGGCTTGCCACCCCACCATCGGGATCGTGGCGGGCAAGGCCGCTGGCCGCAGCCCCTGCCGGATTGATGCCAAAGTAATAATCGGCATAGCGCTTGCCCACGAATTCGGCGTTCACCGCCAGCCGCGCGAAAGTCCGCCTGCCGAGTGGCCGCGAATATTCGATCGAAGGGGTGATCACCGCGCTGCGATGTGCGCCCGCCACATCCCACACCCCGGTTACAGCGAAAGCCAGCTTGTCGGTCCGGTCAACCAAGCCGCGCACCCCGATTGCCCCGCGCGCGCCGAGTTCCACGGCAATATCCCGTTCGCCCAGCGCCGCCACCCGACTATCGCTGACCCCGCCGGTGCGGTTGAAGCGCAAGCTGACCACCGGCCCCAGTTCCACATCGATCTTGCGGCGCGGATCATTCGGAATGGCATCGACGAACAGTTGCGGCCCGTTCAGCTGAAAATCATGCCCGGAGATCGTCCCGAGCAGTGCCCCGCCGGGGATCGCCTTGTAATCACCCGCGCCATCGTATGATGTGGTCAGCCCCACACCGACCCCCACGGTCACGGTATCGCGCGGGGCAGGCGGCCCCCCGGCGCCGCGCGGCGGGACGCCTTGGGCGTGGGCAGCCGTGGCCGACAGTGCCGCTGCCAGCGAAACGATCGAGAGGAGCGGGGATTTCATCAGTTCGTTCCCTTGGGCGATCACGACCGGACGATCCGGCCATCGAGCAGTTCTATCCGCCGCCGGCACTGGCCGGCGATATGCTCATCATGCGTGGAAATCAGGAAGCTGGTGGCCATCGTCCCGTTGATCAAGCGGATCAGTTCCATCACCTGATCCGCCGATTGCCGATCGAGATTGCCGGTCGGTTCATCGGCCAGCACCAGAACCGGGCGGTTGATCAGCGCGCGGGCCACGGCAACCCGCTGGCGTTGCCCGCCTGACATCGCCGCCGGGCGGTAGTTCCGGCGATCGGCCAGTCCCACGGCATCGAGCAATTCCGCCGCCCTTTCGCGCATGGCGCGGGTTTCCCGGCCAGCGGCGGCGGCGGCGGGCATCATCACGTTTTCCAGCGCGGTGAGATCGGGCAGAAGGTGGTGGAACTGAAACACGAAGCCCAGGTGCCGACTGCGGAATTCGGTGCGCATAGCATCGGTTGCCTGCATCAGATCCACGCCCAGCATTTCGTGGCTGCCGCCGCTGGCGCGCATCAAGGTGCCAAGAATGGTCAGCAACGTGCTTTTGCCCGAACCCGAAGGCCCCAGCAGCGCTGCCATTTCGCCCGCGCCGATGCTGAGGTCGACCCCCTTGAGCACCAGCGTTTCGGCCTCGCCTTCGCCAAAGCGCTTCGTTAGCCCGGCCACGGAAACAATCGGTTCGCCGTTCATGAGCCGATCGCCTCCACCGGATCGATGCGGGCCGCGCGGCGGGCCGGCAGGATCGAGGCCAGCATGGCGGCAAGCGTGGTGAGCGTGATCGCCAGCAGGAAATCACCCTGGGCGCGATCGATCGGCAGGCCGCCACTGCGAACTTCAGTCACTGGCGGCAACGGCAACAGCGAGAGCCAGGCAACCAGAGCGCCGACCAACGCCCCAACCAGACCGATCAACGTGCCTTCCAGCACGAAAATGGAAACCACCAGCCGCTTGCTAGCGCCCATGGCCCGCATGATGCCGATTTCACCCTGCCGGCGCACGATCGACAGCAGCATCGCGCTGGCGATGCCCACCACGATGGTGATCAGGGCAAAGGCCTTGATGATGATCCCGGTGCGCGCCTGCGCGTCCAGCCCCTCGAATAGCTGGCTGTTGTCTTCCGTCCACGCAGTCGCCTTCAGCCCGGTTGAACGGCGCAGGCGCTGGGCGATGGCGGCGGCATCGGTTGGCGGGGCGACCTTGATCTCAATGCGCGATATGCCGGTAGGCAGATCGAACAGCGCGCGGGCGGCGGTGAAGTTCAGGTAGACGGCCTGACGATCGGCGCTGGCGATCCCCAGCGTGAAGATCCCGCCGATGCGAAAGCTGCGCGCCCGCCCGCGATCCGATGTAAGCCGCACGACCTGCCCCACCCGCAGGCCCAGATCGCGCGCCAGCCGGCTGCCGATCAGGATGCCATCAGCCGGCAGATTGCCGCTGCCGCTGATGATGGCCGCTTCGATATTGGCAATTTCCGATAGTTTGCCCGGCATGACCCCGATCACACCCACTGGCGCCACGGCCTGCCCGCGTTCGAGATAGGCCGAGCCGCGGATTTGCGGCGATACGGCGACCACGCCGGGCGTGCCGTCGATGATCGGGATGGCCGGCTGCCAGATGGCGATCTGTTCGCGCCGGCTGAGATCCTTCTGCACCGCCACCTGCGCGCCGGGGCGCGACCACAGGATGGCCGGATCGCGATCCGGCATTTCCAGCACCACGTGGGGAATGCTGCCCACTGTTCGCAAGGTCAGCAGGGTGGCAAGGCCGCCGATCAGCGCGCTCATGAAAATGAACACGCCCACGCCGAGCGCCACGCCGGCCATCAACAGCGCGGTCTGCCCCGGATGGGACCATAGGTGCCGCAGGGCCAGCTTCGCAGCATATGGGCTCATCCTAGGCGGCCACCCGCACCTCTTCACCCGGACGGGCCGCGTCGGGGTTGGCCATGATCCGATCGCCGGCTTTCAGCCCGCCGGTCACGATCACGGTCTCCGCCGGCCAGTCGATGAAGGTGACCGGTCGTTCCTCTACCGCCCCCTGCGGCGATATGACCCGAACGCGCGATTGACCGGCCGATTGCAGGATGGCGCTGCGCGGGATGCTGATAGCACGCTCGCGCCGTTCGATCACCAGATTCACCGTGACGGTCAGGCCGGAAGGCGCGTCGATGGCCGTGTCCAGATCAAGGCGAACATCGCGGGCGCCCGTGGCGGGATCGACGCGCGGTTCCACATGCACCACCCTGGCCGCCACCAGCCGGGGATTTCCGGGCAGGCTGACCAGCGCTTCCATGCCGGGACGAAGTTCAGCGGCATAGACTTCGTCAACCTCCACCGTCACTTCCGGCCGGGCCAGATCAGCCATGCGATAGACAATGGTTTCGGGGCCAACGGTCTGTCCGGGATCGACCGGCCGTTCCAGGATCACGCCATCGAACGGGGCCCGCAGGACCCGGCGATCACGCAGTTCGCGCGCCCGCACCACCCCGGCGCGGCGGCGGCTCAGTTCCCGTTCGCCCTCCGCCACGGCAAGACGGCGCTGTTCCACTTCGCGCCTGGTGGCAAATTGCCCCAGCGCCTCGAACCGGGCAAGATCGCGCCGGGCCTGGGCCAGCACCGCCTGCTGCGCCTGAACCGAAGCATCGGCCTCGGCAATGGCGGCCGCTTCTGGCGCATCGTCGATCCGGGCGAGCACCTGCCCAGCGCTTACCCGATCGCCCACATCGAACGGCAGGCTGACCAGTTCCCCGCCCAGCGCCGGGCGGACATCGACCTGCAGGCGCGGACGAATGCGGCCGTTGACGGCGAGGAGTCGCTGCGCCGGAGCAGGTTCCAACTTGATGGCCGCCACCGTTTTGGGCCGGGGCGCCGCCAGCCAGTAAATTGCCGGGACCAGCAGGATCGCCGCAAGCGCGGCAAAAAGGTAAAACCGATGGTTCCTTGTCATCCCGTCCAACTAGCACGCATCCCGCAGCAAAAAGAGCAAAACGTCATTGCCTGCATGGTCCGGTCGGGCGCGGTGCTTTTCCGGTTCGGATATCTTTGTTGATCGTATCCCGCATATCCTCGCGTCCATCCACCGGCATGGTGTAACTTCGGGCATGTTCACCTTGATGCCTGACCGTCGACTCGCTGCCGCCGGGCTTCTGGCCCTTGCTGGCTGCAATGGGCCAAACGCGCATGATCCTGCCGAAGAGCGAAGCCGGCCAGCCCCCGTTTCCACATCGCAAAAGCCCCCAACCATCGCAGCCACCGCGCAATGGGATTTGCGGCGCGAAGGCCCGTTAACAGCGCTGGTTCTGCGCGGACCAGACGGGACGTCCATTCTGGCACTGTCGTGCCGCGGAGGTGTCCCGCGTGTGCGGGTCGAGATCGCCGGGTTTAGCCCGATCGGCAGCGAGGATCGCCTGTCATTCGGCAGCGACGGCACGGTTGAGGCACTGGTTGCGCAACTTCACGGCGGCAGCGGACAGTCTGGGATCAGCGCCGAAGGCCCGGTGCCGGACAATCTTCAGGCGCTCATCGGCGGGCCATTGTCGGCAAGCTATGGCGCCCAGACCAGCGGCCCGCATCCCGCTCCGCCCGCCGCGCTGGCGGATGCCTTCGTCGCGACCTGCGCCAGCGCCCGACAACAGCCGGCAGCAGCCCCCAACCCTTGCCTGCTCCAGCACGGCCAGAGCCTGACCGTTGCCCCCACTCGCGCCATCGGCACGGAGCCATTCTGGGGCGCGCGGATCGAGGGGCGCTGCGTGACCTATTCCCAGCCCGAAAATCCGCAGGGCACCCGCGTCTGGACGCGCTATGCCGAAACGGCAGACAGCCAGACGTGGATCGGCGCGCTGAACCGGCAACCCTTTGAATTGCGCCTGCGCCGCAAGGCCGCCTGCTCTGACGGCATGTCGGACAAGACCTATCCAATGAGCGCAGAACTGCTGGTCCACGGCGAGCGGCGACAGGGCTGCGCCGAACCCTTGTGACAAGGCGCGGGTGGCCAAGCGGGCCTCCCGAACGATCAGGTAGCCGCGCCGCGACGGCGCAACTAGCTTCAGCCTCATGAACGGTCGGCTGATCCTTGTTCTCGGCGATCAGCTGAGCCTTTCGCTATCGTCGCTGGCTGCGGGCAACCGCGCGACGGATGTGGTGCTGATGGCCGAAGTCATGGCCGAGGCCACCTATGTGCCGCATCACAAGAAGAAGATTGCCTTCGTCCTGGCCGCGATGCGCCATTTTGCGGCGGAACTGCGCGCGACCGGATGGCAGGTGGATTATGTCCGGCTGGATGAGCCCGCCAACACCGGCTCCCTGGCGGGTGAAGTGCGGCGAGCGCTGGGGCGGCACGGACTGACCCACGTGGCGGCGACCGAGCCGGGCGAATGGCGGCTGATGAGCGAGATGCAGAGCTGGCCCGCCACCGAGCTCCTGCCCGACGACCGTTTCCTGGCCGATCGCCATGGCTTCGCCGCCTGGGCGCAGGGCCGCAAAGGCCTGCGGATGGAGCACTTCTATCGCCTCATGCGCCGCAAGACCGGGCTGCTGATGGATGGCGAGCAACCGGCCGGCGGCCAGTGGAACCTGGATGCAGACAATCGCTGCCGCCCCGCCCCCGATCTTGCCCCTCCGCAACCGCTGCGCTTCACCCCCGCCCCCGTGACAGCAGAGGTGCTTGAACTGGTGCGAACCCGTTTCGCCAATAATTTTGGCGATCTTGAACCGTTCTGGTTTGCCGTCACCCGCAGCGATGCCGAAGCCGCCTTTGCCCACTTCCTCCGCGCCGGCCTGCCGCTGTTCGGCGCTTATCAGGATGCGATGCTGACTGAGCATCGCTTCCTGTTCCACGCGGTCGTTTCGCCTTATCTCAACGCGGGCCTGCTCGATCCGCTGGCGATGTGCCGCGCGGTGGAGGCGGAATGGCGCGCCGGGCGGGTTCCGCTCAACAGCGCCGAAGGGTTCATCCGCCAGATCATCGGCTGGCGTGAATTCGTGCGCGGGATCTATTGGTGGCGCATGCCGGATTATGCCGGCCAGAACGCGCTGGGCGCATCTCGCTCCCTGCCCGATTTCTACTGGACGGCACAGACGCCGATGGCCTGCATGCGCGCCTGCATCACGCAGACGCGCGAGGAAGCCTATGCCCATCATATCCAGCGCCTGATGGTAACCGGCAACTTCGCCCTGCTCGCCGGGATCGACCCTCACGCCCTGCACGAATGGTATCTGGCCGTTTATGCCGATGCCTATGAATGGGTGGAGCTGCCCAATACCATCGGCATGAGCCAGTTTGCCGATGGCGGACTGCTGGCCAGCAAGCCTTATGTCGCCAGCGGTGCTTACATCGAGCGGATGAGCGATTATTGCCGGACTTGCGCCTTCGACGTGAAGGCCAAGGAAGGACCAGGTGCCTGCCCGTTCAACCGGCTCTACTGGAATTTCGTTGCCCATCATCGTGACCGGCTGGCTTCCAACCCCCGGATGGGTCACGCGGTGCGGACATGGGACCGCTTTGCACCTGACCGGCAAGCGCGGCTAAGGGCCGACGCTGCGGCCTTTCTCGCCACCCTTGGTTGAACGGCAGCGATCAGAGCAGAACTTCACGCTGTCCCAGTCCCGCGCCCACTTGCGCCGCCATGCAAAAGGACGGGCGCAGGCAGCGCAGGTTTTCGTCGGCAGATCGGCCTTGCGGCGCATCTTGGGCATGCTCTGCGTTTGCCATAGCGGCTACTTCGTGGGCAGTGCCCGAAATGACGTGAGTGGGCCCGCTCCCGCCCCTTCGGGTGGTTGCGCGCAACGCCAGGGCATGTTCCAGACAGGAAATGATCGAGGCAACTTCAGGTCGCGCCATCGTGTTCGGAGCCAGTGGCGGCATTGGCGCCGCCCTGGTAGAGGCGCTGTTGGCTGAAGGGCGCTGGTCGGAAATTCATGCCGGCAGCCGGATCGGCAAGGCCAGCCCGGCGGCGGGCGTTCACCCGTTCACCTTCGATCTTGCAGACGAGGACAGTATCGTCCGCGCGATCCACGATGTTGGCGGTCCACTCGATCTGGTTATCGTCGCCACCGGGGTGCTGCAGGACGAAAGCCACGGCATCCGGCCAGAACGCAGCCTGCGATCAATCGATCCGGCGGCCATGGCACAAGTGTTCGCCGCCAACACCATCGGGCCCGCGCTGATCGCGAAGCACGCCCTGCCGCTGCTCCCGCGCGGCGAGCGGGCGGTGTTCGCCGCGCTTTCCGCGCGGGTCGGCTCTATCACCGACAACCGGATGGGGGGCTGGCATTCCTACCGCGCGAGCAAAGCCGCGCTCAACATGCTGCTAGCCAATCTGGCGATAGAGATGGGCCGCACCCATCCCCACGCGGTAATCGCCGGGCTGCATCCCGGCACGGTGGACACCGCACTTTCCGAGCCGTTCCAACGCCATGTGCCGGCCAAGCAGCTGTTTAGCCCGCAGCACAGCGCCGCCCGGCTGCTGGGGGTGCTTCAACGGCTGACGCCGGCCGACAGCGGCGGCTGTTTTGCATGGGATGGCAGCCGCATCCCGGCCTGACCGCATGCCGCAACCGCCCGGTGAGCCAGCCACCCCGCGTCCCGTCACACCGGAAGCGCGGTGCTTTCCGCTCGCTTGCCCGAGCCAAGGCCGATAGCGGAGAAATAGCTGGCCATCGCGTCTGCCGCGCGGGTGGTCAGGCCGATGAAGGCGCGGCGCCGATCGGCCCTGTCCTCGATCCGTTCGAAGAGGCCAGCATGCTGCATCTGGCCGATCCAGCGCAGGGCGGTGGTTGGCGGAACGCCTGCCGCGATGCACAGCGAGGTGACGGAGACCTGCTTGCGCTCTGCCCTGGCGGCAGTGAGGTCAAGCAGCATGTCCCACGCCGGATCGGCGAACAGATCGCCATCAAAGAAGCGGGCACGTTGCTGGCGCTGGCGCAGGATCTGGCGCACCGCGCGGGGATCGGGCAACTCGGGCGCAGCGGGGGCAACAAGGTGCAACGCTTCATCCAGCGGCGCCCCGCGGAAGGCAAGCGCTGGAGACTGGACCCGCGCACTATCGCCAGCCGCCCGCTCGCCGCCCAGCCGCGCGGCCAGCTGGCCAACCTGTTCGGTCAACCGCATCAGCTGCATCCGGTCCTCGTCCGCCATTTCGCGAACGCTGCGCCCCGGCGCCAGCGCCAGGGCACGGCCCAATGCAAGCGCCAGATCTGCACCACCGGCATCCACCAGCAACTGGGGGGAAGATTGATCCAGGCACCCGAACACATCCTCCAGCCCGGCGCCCGTGGTGGAAACAATGACTTGCGCCCCGGCGGCAGCGGCCCGCACATCGAGTTCGGCAAGCGCGGCAAGCGCGGCAACTTCCGGTGCCGGGCAATCGACCAGTACCACTTCGGACAGAGGCAGTGCCCCATCCTGCCCCAGTGCATCAAGCCCGGCGCAGCGCGTGACGCGATAGCCGGCCACCAGCGCATCTTCGCGCAACTGTTCGCGCAAGTGAGGCCGATCGGCAAAAATCGACAGGGTAAGCGCGATGCCGCCCAGATCGTTCGCTGGTCCGTGGTTGCCGGCAGCCGCATAGGCAAAGTCTGGCTCTGCCAAGGTGGAGCGAGTATGCGGCGTCCAATCGAAGCTGGCGATTCCCGTATCGATTCCCATCGTGAGCAAGCCCTTGTTCCGACTCTGTTCCAGTTCGAACAGGAATAGAACAAAAAGGGGCTATGTCAAGAATAGATACGTAACTCTACGGAGTGGTGACTTGCGCTGAAGGCGTTTCACAAGTGCTTGTCGTTGCTGGATTTCCAGGAGGGAGCCAGCGCATGGCACGGCATCGGGCGGATCCGCGCATTGCATCCGTTTCGGATGAAAGCCCCGAAAATACCCACGTCATGCAAAACGTGCCAACCCACAGGGCTGGCACGTAAGGATGCAAGGATGTGGAAACGGCAGGCGGCTTGCCCGCCCCGCCTGGCCCTGATCAATCCTCGAACGGATCCCGCACGAGGATCGTGTCTTCCCGTTCCGGGCTGGTGGAAACCAGCGCCACCGGGGTTTCGATCAGCTCCTGGACACGCTGGATATACTTGATCGCCTGCGCCGGAAGGTCCGCCCACGAACGAGCGCCAGCGGTGGTGCCGCTCCACCCTTCCATTTCCTCGTAGATTGGCTCCACGGCGGCCTGATCAGCCGCATGGCTGGGGAAATAGTCCAGCACCTTGCCGTTCAGACGGTAACCCGTACAGATCTTCACGGTTTCAAGGCCATCGAGCACATCGACCTTGGTCAGCGCAATGCCGGTCACGCCGGAGATGGCGCAGGACTGGCGCAC
>CAZVHM010000076.1:0-12222 GCA_964627175.1 uncultured Novosphingobium sp.
TCTGCATCACCAACCCGCTCGACGCGATGGTCTGGGCGCTGCGCGAATTCTCGGGTCTGCCGCACAACAAGGTCGTCGGCATGGCCGGCGTGCTCGATTCGGCTCGCTTCAGCACCTTCCTCGCCTGGGAGTTCGGCGTTTCGATTCGCGACGTGAACACGTTCGTGCTCGGCGGCCACGGCGACACCATGGTGCCGGTCGTCGAATACTCGACCGTCAACGGCATTCCGGTTCCCGACCTCGTCAAGATGGGCCTTTCCACCCAGGAGCGCATCGACGCCATCGTGCAGCGCACCCGTTCGGGCGGCGGTGAGATCGTGGCCCTGCTCAAGACCGGTTCGGCGTTCTATGCCCCGGCCGCTTCGGGCATCGCCATGGCTGAAGCCTATCTCAACGACCAGAAGCGCATCCTGCCCTGCGCCGCCTATGTGAACGGCGAATATGGCGTGGACGGCCTCTACGTGGGCGTTCCCGTCATGATCGGCGCGGGCGGCGTGGAAAAGGTCGTCGAGATCAACCTCGATGCCGAAGCCAAGGCCAACCTCCAGGTCTCGGTCGATGCGGTCAAGGAACTGCTGGTTGCCTGCAAGGGCATCGACAGCAGCCTCGCCTGATTTAACCGCCCCTCAGGAGCGAATTTCAAATGTCCATTCTCATCGACAAGAACACCAAGGTCATCACCCAGGGGATGACCGGTGCGACTGGTACTTTCCACACCGAACAGGCCTTGGCCTATGGCACCCAGATGGTTGGCGGCGTGACCCCCGGCAAGGGCGGCACCAGCCACATCGGCCTGCCGGTGTTCGACACCGTGGCCGAAGCCAAGCACGCAACCGGCGCCACCGCCTCGGTCATCTACGTGCCGCCGCCATTTGCCGCCGATTCGATCCTTGAAGCGATCGATGCGGAAATCCCGCTGATCGTGACCATCACCGAAGGCATTCCGGTGCTGGACATGGTCCGCGTGAAGCGCGCTCTGTCGGGCTCCAAGTCGCGCCTGATCGGTCCGAACTGCCCCGGCCTGCTGACCCCCGGCGAATGCAAGATCGGCATCATGCCCGCGAACATCTTCAAGAAGGGTTCGGTCGGCGTCGTCTCGCGCTCGGGCACGCTCACCTATGAAGCGGTGTTCCAGACCTCGCAGATCGGCCTCGGCCAGACCACCGCGGTCGGCATCGGCGGTGACCCGATCAACGGCACCAACTTCATCGACGTGCTGGAACTGTTCCTGGCCGACGACGAAACCAAGTCGATCATCATGATCGGTGAAATCGGCGGCAGCGCGGAAGAAGAAGCCGCGCAGTTCCTCAAGGACGAAGCTCGCCGCGGCCGCAAGAAGCCGATGGCTGGCTTCATCGCTGGTCGCACGGCGCCTCCGGGCCGCCGCATGGGCCACGCCGGCGCGATCGTGTCGGGCGGCAAGGGCGATGCGGAAAGCAAGATCGCGGCGATGGAAGAAGCGGGCATCCGCGTGTCTTCCAGCCCGTCGCTGCTGGGCGAGACGCTGGCCGAAGTTCTCAAGGAACTGGCCTGAGGGCACAGGCGGGCGGCGGGGCGCACCCCCTCCGCCCGCCGCCTCGCGCAAACACGAAGTTCCCCGGGAGGGTTGCGGTAACCACCCCGGGTTTAACAAGAGCGGCCGGACACCCCCGGCCTCCTCGAAACACACCGCACACGGCAGAGCGCCCGCTCCGGGCGAAGGATGAACGCGATGGGCCAGGAAATGCACGACTTTCTCCCGGATATGGGCCAGGATGGGCCGCAGCCGGGTCCGAGCTGGAAGCGTAACGACTGGCCGCAGGTTGGCGGCGGTGCCGAGGACGACCTGACCCAGGCGCTCGACCCGCTGGCGATGCGCGAAGCGATCAAGAAGGCCGCCAAGGGCGCAGCTGCCCCGGCGCTCGATGAAGCCGCGCTGGAAGCGGCAGCAGCGGATTCGATCCGCGCGATGCTGCTGATCCGCACCTATCGCGTGCGCGGCCATCTGGCGGCTGACCTCGATCCGCTGGGCCTGTCGAAGCAGGATCTGCCGGCCGACCTCAACCCTGAATATCACGGCATTTCCGGTGCGGCGCTGGATCGCAAGGTATTCCTCGGCGGCGTACTGGGCCTGCAGTGGGCCACCACCCGCGAAATCGTGGACATCCTGCGCAAGAACTACTGCGGCAAGGTTGGCCTGGAATACATGCACATCTCGGACGTGGAGGAGCGCAAGTTCCTGCAGGACCGGATGGAAGGCGCCGACAAGAACATCGAGTTTACCACGGAAGGCAAGAAGGCGATCCTCCAGGCGGTGGTTCGCGGCGAGCAGTACGAGAAGTTCTGCGGCAAGAAGTGGGTAGGCACCAAGCGCTTCGGCCTTGATGGCGGCGAAGCGATGATCCCGGCGCTGGAAGCCGTGATCAAGTATGGCGGCCAGCGCGGCGTCAAGGAGATCGTCTATGGCATGGCCCACCGTGGCCGCCTGAACGTTCTCGCCAACGTCATGGCCAAGCCCTACAAGGTTATCTTCCACGAATTCTCGGGTGGCACCGCCAATCCCGAAGACGTCGGCGGTTCGGGCGACGTGAAGTATCACCTCGGCACCTCGACCGACCGCGATTTCGACGGAATCAAGGTTCACATGAGCCTGATGCCGAACCCGAGCCACCTCGAAACGGTCGATCCAATCGTGCTGGGCAAGGTTCGCGCCTACCAGGTGGACCGCGACGATATCGGCCAGGGCAAGCACAAGCAGGTGCTGCCAGTGCTGATCCACGGCGACGCAGCCTTTGCCGGCCAGGGCATCGTCTGGGAATGCTTCGGCTTTTCCGGCGTGCGCGGCTACAACACCGGCGGCTGCATCCACTTCGTGATCAACAACCAGATCGGCTTTACCACCAGCCCGCAGTTCTCGCGCGGCTCGCCTTACCCGTCGGACGTGGCCAAGGGCGTGCAGGCGCCGATCATCCACGTCAACGGGGACGATCCGGAAGCGGTGACCTTCGCCTGCAAGCTGGCGATCGACTATCGCCAGACCTTTGGCCGCGACATCGTGATCGACATGTGGTGCTATCGCCGCTTCGGCCACAACGAAGGCGACGAGCCTTCGTTCACCCAGCCGCTGATGTATGCGCGCATCCGCCAGCACCCGCCGGTCAGCCAGATCTATGCCGAACGGCTGAAGGCCCAGGGCGTGATCACCGAAGGGTTCCTTGCCGAGTGCGAGGCCCAGTTCAACAGCCACCTGGAAGAACACTTCGAGGCGGCGAAGGACTACAAGGCCAACGAGGCTGACTGGTTCGGTGGACGCTGGAGCGGCTTCAACAAGCCGGCCGATCCGGAAACCGCCCGCCGCAACGTGGCCACCGGGATCGAGCAGAAGCTGTTCGACAGTCTGGGCCGCACGCTGACGACGGTGCCGGAAGGATTGACCATCCACAAGACGCTGGGCCGCGTGCTGGATGCCAAGCGCGAGATGTTCAAGTCGGGCGAAGGGTTCGACTGGGCGACCGGCGAGGCGTTGGCCTATGGCTCGCTCCTTTCGGAAGGCTATTCGGTACGCCTGTCAGGTCAGGATTCGGGCCGCGGCACGTTCTCGCAGCGCCACGCCGTGTGGGTCGATCAGACCGACGAGCACAAGTACATCCCGCTCAGCACCGTGCCGCATGGCCGCTTCGAAGTGCACGACAGCCCGCTTTCCGAATATGGCGTGCTGGGCTTCGAATATGGCTATGCCAGCGCCGATCCCAAGACGCTGGTGCTGTGGGAAGCGCAGTTTGGCGACTTTGCCAACGGCGCACAGATCATCTTCGACCAGTACGTTTCGTCGTCGGAATCGAAGTGGCTGCGGGCCAACGGGCTCGTCATGCTGCTGCCGCACGGCTACGAAGGCCAGGGTCCGGAACATAGCTCGGCGCGCCCCGAGCGGTTCCTCCAGCTCTGCGCGGAAGACAACATGCAGGTGTGCAATATCACCACGCCGGCCAACTACTTCCACGTGCTGCGCCGCCAGATGCACCGTCCGTTCCGCAAGCCGCTGATCATCTTCACGCCCAAGAGCCTGCTGCGCCATCCGCTGGCGAAGTCGAGCGCGAACGAGTTCATCGGTGACGGCCACTTCATGCGGATCCTGTCCGACATGAACCCGGTGGCCGACAAGGACACCCGCCGCCTGGTACTGTGTTCGGGCAAGGTGGCCTATGACCTGTTCGACGCCCGCGATGCGGCCGAGATCAAGGACACCCAGATCGTGCGGATCGAGCAGCTCTATCCGTTCCCGGGCGAGCCGCTGGCCACCCGCATCGCGCGGATGAGCAACCTGGAAGAAGTGATCTGGTGCCAGGAAGAGCCGAAGAACAACGGTTCGTGGTTCTTCGTCGAGCCGCTGATCGAGGAGGCGCTGACCAAGGCCGGCGCCAAGGTGGCGCGGGCCCGCTATGCCGGCCGCCATGCCTCGGCCTCGCCGGCAACCGGCATCGCCAAGCGCCACGCAGCCGAACAGGCCGCGCTGGTTGCCGACGCTCTGGGCCTGTCGGTCCGTTCCGAAATCCGCCGCAAGCAGAAGGGTTGATCCTGAAGCTGGCGCCCCACCATTCGTTTCTGGCTCAACAGGCCTGAGGGAAAAGAGATGTCGATCGAAGTAAAGGTCCCCACGCTGGGGGAATCCGTGACCGAGGCCACCATCGGCCAGTGGCTGAAGAAGCCGGGTGAAGCTGTTGCGCTCGACGAGCCGATCGCCAGCCTGGAGACCGACAAGGTTGCGGTCGACGTCAACGCTCCGGCGGCTGGCGTGCTTGGCGCGCTGCTGTTCCAGGAAGGCGACAACGTTTCGGTTGGCGCGCTGCTGACCACGATCGAGGCGGGCGGCGCTGCAGCCGCTCCTGCGGCTGCGCCCGCTGTGGCTGTGGCCCCTGCTCCTGCTGCGGCAGCCCCCGCCCCGGCGGTAGCCGCTGCGGCCGAGGGTGGCGACGCAGTGGCGCTTTCGCCGGCCGTGCGCCGCGCGATCCTGGAATATGGCATTGATCCCAGCACCGTGAAGGGCACCGGCAAGGACGGCCGCCTGACCAAGGAAGACGTGATCGCCGCTGCCCAGAGCAAGGCCGCCAGCCCGGCACCTGCGGCTTCGGCTGCAACTGCCGCCGCGGTTGCCGCGCCGGCCGGTCGCAACGAGGAGCGGGTCAAGATGACCCGCCTGCGCCAGACCATCGCCAAGCGCCTGAAGTCTGCCCAGGAAACCGCCGCCCTGCTGACCACGTTCAACGACGTGGACATGAGCGCGGTGATGGAAGCCCGCGAAGCCTACAAGCTGGCTTTCGAAAAGAAGCACGGGGTGAAGCTGGGCCTCATGTCGTTCTTCACCAAGGCGGTCGTGCTGGCGCTGAAGGACGTTCCCTCGGTCAACGCCCAGATCCAGGGCGACGAGATTGTCTACTTCGACTACGTCGACGTATCCGTGGCCGTTTCGGCTCCGAACGGACTGGTCGTGCCGGTCGTCCGCGATTGCGACAAGCTGAGCTTTGCCGAAATCGAAAAGGCCATCGTCGGCTATGGCAAGAAGGCCCGCGAAGGCACCCTGACCATGGAAGACATGAAGGGCGGAACCTTCACGATCTCCAACGGCGGCGTGTTCGGTGGCCTGATGTCCACCCCGATCATCAACCCGCCGCAGTCGGCCGTGCTGGGCCTGCACCGGATCGAGGATCGCCCGGTTGTTCGCAACGGCGAGATCGTGATCCGTCCTATGATGTACATCGCGCTTTCGTATGACCACCGGATCATCGACGGCCGCGAGGCGGTGACGGCGCTCAAGATCATCAAGGAAGCGATCGAGAACCCCACCCGTCTGCTGATCGACCTGTAAGGGGCGCGCAAAATGGCTGATTACGACTACGACGTCCTCGTCATCGGTGCTGGCCCCGGCGGCTATGTTGCTGCCATTCGCGCGGCGCAGTTGGGGCTGAAGACCGCATGCGCGGAAGACCGCGGCACGCTGGGCGGCACCTGCCTCAACGTGGGCTGCATTCCCAGCAAGGCGATGCTGCACGCCTCGGAATATTTCGAGGCTGCAGCCAGCGGCGCGATGGCCAAGATGGGCGTGAAGGTTACGCCCGAGTTGGACCTCGACGCGATGCAGGCCCAGCGGGTTGAAACCGTCAAGGGCCTGACCGGCGGGATCGAATACCTGTTCAAGAAGAACAAGGTCGATTGGCTGAAGGGCCGCGCCTCGTTCGTTGACGCGCACACGGTGGACGTGGCCGGCAAGCAGGTGCGCGCGAAGAACGTGGTGATCGCCACCGGTTCGAGCGTGACCCCGCTGCCGGGCGTGGAAATCGACAATGCCGGCGGCGTGGTGGTGGACAGCACCGGCGCGCTGGAGCTGGCTTCGGTGCCGAAGAAGATGGTCGTGATCGGCGGCGGCGTGATCGGGCTGGAACTCGGCTCGGTCTGGCGCCGGCTGGGCGCCGAAGTCACCGTGGTCGAATTCCTTGACCAGCTGCTGCCCGGCATGGACGGCGAAGTTCGCAAGGAAGCGGGCAAGCTGTTCAAGAAGCAGGGCATGACGCTGAAGCTGGGCACCAAGGTGACCGGCGTGGCGGTGAACGGCAAGAAAGCCACCGTGACGGTCGAGCCTGCCGCAGGCGGCGCTGCCGAGACGCTGGAAGCCGATGTCGTGCTGGTTTCGATCGGCCGCCGGCCGAACACCGAAGGCCTGGGCCTCGACAAGATCGGGCTGGAAGTTAACGCGCGCGGCCAGATCGAAACCGACCACAGCTTCCGTACTGCCGTGGCCGGCGTGTGGGCCGTGGGCGACGTGATCCCCGGCCCGATGCTGGCTCACAAGGCCGAGGACGAAGGCATTGCCGTGGCCGAGAACATCGCCGGGCTGACCGGGATCGTGAACCACGACGTGATCCCCGGCGTGGTCTATACCTTCCCGGAAATCGCGGGCGTGGGCCTGACCGAGGAAGCCGCCAAGGAGCGCGGTGCAATCAAGGTCGGCAAGTTCCCGATGATGGCCAACAGCCGCGCCAAGACCAACCACGAGCCTGACGGCTTCGTGAAGATTATCGCTGATGCAGCGACGGACCGGGTTCTCGGCGTGTGGTGCATTGCCAGCGTGGCGGGGACGATGATCGCCCAGGCCGCCCAGGCGATGGAGTTTGGCGCGACCAGCGAGGACATCGCTTATACCTGCCATGCCCACCCGACGCATTCCGAAGCGATCAAGGAAGCGGCGATGGCCGTGACCGGCAAGCCGATCCACATCTGATCGGCGCCCGCAGGGGACAAGCAAAAGGCCGCCCGGGAAACCGGGCGGCCTTTTTGCATCGGGAACGGCGCGGGTGGCATGGGCGTTCTGCCTGGCGAGAACCGTGCCATGCAAAACGTCACCCTTATCCTTGGCGGCATCGCCTCATGCGCGGTTGGCGTGCTGGGCGGGATTGCGGCCGATCCGACCATGCGCCAGCCGGAATGGCCGGACTGGCGCGAACGCTATCGCGCGATGGCCAGCGCCCCGGCCTGGCAGAATGTCGGGGCAAGCGGGTTCTGGCCTGCCACCGGATACCGCCATGACCTTGGTGTGGCCGGCAGAACGGTATATCTGCCGGCCGATATACCGTGGGCAGCAGCGCCGATGTCGGAGCAGATTCTGCCGGAACCCGACGACACCAACCAGATTGATGCCGCAGCCCGGCGCGATGCGGCGGCAGTGGTTGCCGCAGCGCTGGCGCAGACCGACGCAATGGCATCAACCCAGCGCGTCTGGCCCGAAAGCATGCGGCAAGAGGTCGGACAGGCGCAGTTCGAGGACTTCGCTGGCCGAGACGCACCAGACGAGCGGATCGGTTTGCCCGAGCCGGGCGAGTTCGCTGAGGACTTGCCGGCAGCGGCCACAGGGCGTGACCGGATCGTTGCCGGAGACGGCCTCGCCCCCCTCTCCCGCCGGCCCGCCGACGAGAGCGACGGCGACGAGCCCGCCGCGCATGCCGGCATTCATCGCTGAGGCCACGGCTACCGTTTCGGCGCAGAGGGACAGGCCATAACTGGCGTTTTCCACATTGGCGCCGGCGACCATCGTGCCATCCGCGAAGCCGAGCGCGGCACCCACGTGAAAGCCGGAATAAGGCGCGTAGGCATCGGCGGAAGCCGAACGGGCCAATTCGATCAGTGCGGCGCGGGAAACCTGCATCATGGCAACCACCCTATCCGGTTCAGGGCTGGACCACCACCCAGCGCAGGGCCTGCTCGCTTGCTTCAGTCACGAGGTGGCTGTTGGCGGTCCACATCGTCCAGGGACGCCCGGCATAGTCCGGCTGGATGCGTTCCCCGGTCAGCCAGACGTTGCGATCGATCCGCGCGGCGATGCGGTATTGCTGCTCGAAGCGGCGCGACAGCTTGAGGATCGCCGGTTTGCCGGTGTGGGTTTCGATCTGGTTGAGGAACGTCATCAACTCGCTTTCCACCGCCGCCTCGGAGACCTTGACCGGGCAATCATCGGCCAGACGATCGAGATCGACGGCGGGCGGCAACAGGGCATTGTCGCGCGGGATGACGGTGACGAAGTTGGCGGCCTGCCGCTCTGCCGGCTGGCACGGATCGTAAAGATGGACCGCACCAACCTTGAGCCGCGCGGCGCGGGCTTCCTCCAGATTGCGGACGAACGCCGGATCGCGCGCGAAGGCGCTGGCCGAGGCATCGAGATAGGCGAAATCGGCGCCGATCGCCTTGAGCGCGGTCCAGTCTACCGCACCTTCCGCCGTGCCCACTTCCACGCCCTGCACCGGCCAGGCTTCCCGCGACGGGGTCCATTGCCGCAAGTGCCACCAGCCGGCCACTGCGGTCACGATGGCCGCCAGCAAGACGAAAGCGGCGAACCGCAGCCGCCAGCGCGAGCCATTTCTGCGTGCCATGAATTATTGTCCTGATTGTTTGCCGAGCGCGATGGCGCGGTGACGCGATCCGTTCAGCCCCTGATATGCAGGACGCAGATCAGCGTAAAGAGGCGGCGGGCGGTGGCGAAGTCTGTTTCCACCTTCCCTTCCAGCCGTTCGAGCAGAAGATCGGCCGCTTCGTTGTGGATGCCGCGCCGCGCCATGTCGATTGTCTCGATCTCGCGGGCGCTGGCCTTGCGCACGGCTTGATAATACGAATCGCAGATCGCGAAATAGCTGCGCACATGACGGCGAAAGCGGCCAAGGCCGAGGATCTGGGTTTCGGCAAGGGTGCCGTCCTCGTCGCTGATATCCAGCTGGAGCCGGCCATCGCGCACCGAAAGATGCAGCCGGTAAGGCCCTTCGTGGCCGGCGGCAAAGGCACGCAGCGGCTTGAAGGTGTTATCCTCGATCAGATCGAACAGCGCCACGCGCCGTTCCTGATCGATATCGGCGTTGCGCCACAGGATCGTGGCCTCGTCGAGGTCGATATGCGAGATGCGCGGGTCCGCCATTCGGGCGGCAGCTTTCGCAAATGCAGCGCCGCACGGCAAGGGGGACACGCAACCAGATACCGTGCCTTGTAGAGAAACGGCAATTTTAGCCGGCATCCATCCCCGTTATTCACAGGCCGGCCGAGACATATCGACGACCGCCAGCCTTGCCAGCGCCGGGCGCCCGGCGCATTGAGACGTCGACCATGGCTGAAGACTTCCTCATCACCTCGCTTGATGCGCCGCAGGCCCCCGCCGGCCGCCAGTTGCCCGCCAACGTGGAGGCCGAAGCCGCCTTCCTGGGCGCCGTGCTGATCGACAACCGGGTGATCGAGGAGCTGAACACGCCGCTCAAGCCGGCGCACTTCTTCGAACCGGTGCATGCCCGCATCTACGAGCGGATCGTGCAGCTGCTGGACCGCAAGGCGGTGGTCACCCCGGTCACGCTCAAGCCCTATTTCGAAGCGGACGAAGCGCTCAAGGATCTGGGCGGGGTGACATATCTGGCGCGGCTCACGGCCGATGGCCAGGGCCTGCTTGCCCCGCGCGAACTGGCCGAGCAGATCTATGACCTGGCCATGCTGCGCGAACTGGTGGCGGTTGGCCGCACACTGGTGGAAAAGGCGCTCGATACGTCTGAAAGCGTCGAGCCGATGCAGCAGATCGAGCAGGCGGAAGCCGCGCTTTATGCGGTGGCCGACGGTGCATCGACCAACAACGAGGCCAAGGACTTCTCCACCGCGACCAAGACCGCGCTGGGGATGATCGAGCAGGCCCTGCTTTCGGGCGGGCATGTTTCGGGCAAGACGACCGGGCTCAACTCGATCAACGAGAAGGTCGGCGGGCTTCACGATTCCGACCTTATCATCCTTGCCGGCCGCCCCGGCATGGGGAAGACCTCGCTTGCCACCAACATCGCCTTCAACGCGGCCGACCGGCTGCGCCGCGACCGGCTGGACGGCATCCCGGACGAAAAATCGGTGGGCGCGGCAACCGCCTTCTTCAGCCTGGAAATGAGCGCCGACCAGCTGGCCACCCGTATCCTGGCCGAACAATCGGGCATCAGTTCCGAAGCGCTGCGCATGGGCAAGATCAGCCGCGACGATTTCCAGGCGCTTTCGTTCGCGAGCCAGCGCCTGGCCGAACTGCCGCTGTTCATCGACGATACGCCGGCGCTGACCATCGCCGGTCTGCGCGCTCGCGCCCGGCGGCTGAAGCGGCGGCACGGGCTGGGGCTGGTGGTGGTAGACTACCTGCAGCTGTTGCAGGGTTCGGGCCGGGCGACCGATAACCGGGTGAACGAAATCTCGGAAATCTCGCGCGGGCTCAAGACGCTGGCCAAGGAACTTTCCGTTCCGGTGATCGCGCTGTCGCAGCTCAGCCGTGCGGTGGAGCAGCGCGAGGACAAGCGGCCGATGCTGTCGGACCTGCGCGAATCGGGCTCGATCGAGCAGGACGCCGACATGGTGTGGTTCGTTTACCGCGAGGACTACTATGTGGCCTCGCGTGAGCCGAAGCAGCCGGTGGACGGCGACGAGGGCAAGATTCACGAAGCCCATGCGGCCTGGCAGGCGGAGATGGAGCGGGTCTATGGCCTGGCCGAACTGATCGTGGCCAAGCAGCGCCACGGCGCCACCGGCAAGGTGCGGATGCGATTCGAATCGCGCATTACCCGGTTCAGCGATCTGGCCGACGATTCGCTGGCGGCGGCCTATGGCGACGATTGAATAACGGCAGGCGTGAACCTGCAGCCGCTTTCGCGCGTCCACCGTTCGATTTTCTTGACTTTGGCCGCCTGTTTGCCTAGCTGCCGGGGTTTCCAGCATGTCCTGCCTTACCGGAGTGCCCCATGGCGCGCGTTACCGTTGAAGATTGCGTCGACAAGGTTCCCAACCGCTTCGACCTCGTCCTGCTCGCCGCGCAACGTGCGCGTGAGATTTCCGGCGGCGCCGAGCTGACCATCGACCGCGACCGGGACAAGAACCCGGTGGTGGCGCTGCGCGAGATCGCCGAAGAAACCGTGCGCCCGGCAAACCTGAAGGAATCGGTGATCGGTTCGCTGCAGCGGGTTCAGCCTGACGACGACGACGAGATTGATGAAATCGGCTCGCTGGCCCAGCAGGCCGAAGCGCTGCGCATCACCGCTGCTGCGCCGGTGCGGAATACCTCGCTCGGTGGTGACTACGAAGGCTAAGCCGAGCCGCCACTGACGAACGTGAAAAGGCCCCGGATTTCCGGGGCCTTTTTCGTTGCGTGTGAAGCGCAGATCAGTCTGGCTGGAAAGAAAGGGCACCGGCCAACCGATGCCCCTTCCCTTGCACGGGTACGTGAGTCAGGCGCCCTGCGGCGCGGTGCCGCCGGAAAAGCGGCGCCCGGCCTTGGGAATCGCCGAGCCATGCACCGGTGCCGGCTTGGCCGAACCGCTCGGCCGATCCGGACGGTCGATCCGACCATCCTTCATCAGCTGGGCAATCTCGTCGCCGTTCAGGGTCTCGTATTCCAGCAGCGCCTGGGCCAACAGGTGGAGCTTGTCCTCGTTGGTCTTGAGGATTTCCACCGCGCGGGCATGGGCATTGTCCACCAGCTCGCGGATTTCGCTGTCGATCAGCTTGTTGGTTTCGTCAGAGGCGAACAGCCGCTGGGTGCCGCCCATGCCGAGGTAGCCTTCCTGCTGGTCTTCATACTGGAGCGGACCGAGCTTGTCGCTCATCCCCCACTTGGTGACCATGTTGCGGGCCAGCGAGGTGGCATACTGGATATCCGACGAGGCACCCGACGACACCTTGTCGTGCCCGAAGATGATCTCTTCCGCC
>CAZVHM010000077.1:0-12212 GCA_964627175.1 uncultured Novosphingobium sp.
TCGCCGGTGCGCGGATCGAGCTTGGCGCGAATGTCGTTTTCAGCGCCATAGCGGTTGCGCGCAGACTTCTGGATCGCCTCTTCCATCGCCTCGATGACGATGGCCTTATCGATCATCTTCTCAGCGGCGACCGCGTTGGCGATCGCCAGCAGCTCGGCGCGGTTTGCGGAAATCGCACTGGCCATAGTCAGTCTTCCTGTTCTTCAAGCCCGTTGACGGGCTCGTCTTCGAATTCGTCGGCACCGCTCACGTCGAGCGGCTTTGCGGCGGCCAGCAGGCGATCAGTCAGCACCAGCTTGGCGGAATGGATATCGACCATTGGAAAGGATACCCGGCCCGATTTCTTGTCATCGAGCGTAACGACATCCCCCTCAATCCCGACCAGTTCGCCCTGCAGGCTCTTGCGGTTACCTTCCACAGGCACTTTCAGGGTAACCCGTGCTTCGTGGCCAGCCCACTGGGCAAAGTCCTTGACGCGGGTCAACGGCCGATCGATCCCCGGAGAGGACACCTCCAGCCGGTAAGCCTCTTCAATCAGGATCTCGCCCTGCTCTTCCAGCTCATCGATCCAGTCGGAAATGCGGTGCGACAGGGCGGCGCAATCATCCAGCACGAGCTGCCCGGTCTCCGGCCGCTCAGCCATGATCTGAAGCGTGTGCTCCTCGTCACCCACCTCGCTCTTGCCGAACAGGATCACGCGCACGAGTTCGAAGCCGAGGGCCTTTACCTCCGGCTCAACGATCTCGGTAATCCGCGCAATATCCGTCATGCTATCTCCACTCAGCCGACATGCCCAAGCCTGTTTTGCCAAAACTCCATTTCGGAAACGGGGTTTCGCGCCGGCCCCTTTCGGCGCCAGCCCAGACCTTGGATGTCAATGTCGGGATGAGCTGTCGTTTAGGCGCTTGCCGGCGCAAAAGCAAGCACCCAGTTACCGCAGGCCCTATTTGGCGGCCCGGCCATGGCGGAAGCGGCCTTGCCGGTCCGCCTTGCCACGGTTAGGGCAACATCATGCGCAGCCTTGAAGACATCCGCGAAGAATACGAATTCCTCGAAGGCGATGAACGCTATCGCCTCCTGATCGAGCTAGGCCGCGAACTCGATCCAATGCCCGATGCCCTGAAAACAGAGGCGACCAAGGTGCGCGGCTGCTCTGCCAGCGTATGGGTCTACCCTACCCAGGCCGAAGGCGGGCGCCTGCATTTTCTGGCAGACAGCAACGCAGCAATTACCAAGGGAATCGTCGCGCTCGTGCTTGCGGCAGTGCAGGATCGGCCGGCAGCCGAAGTGGCAGGTACCGACATTGCCGCCCTGCTCGCCCCGTTCGATCTGAAGAACCAGCTGTCCTCGAATCGCACCCAGGGCGTGCCGAACATGATCACCCTGATTCGCGAACACGCCGCCCGGCTGGCCCAAGCGGTGCCGGGCGCTTGAAACGGGTCTTTCGCCCCTTATGGCTGGCGGGCGGACTGACCACTGCGGGGCTTGGCCTGATCGGCGCGGTCCTGCCCCTGTTGCCAACGGTGCCGTTCTTCCTGCTGGCGGCGTTCTGCTTTGCGCGTTCGCGCCCGGAGTGGGAGCAGAAACTGCTCGATAACGCCCGCTTCGGCCCGTCTCTGCGCCAATGGCGCGAACGGCGGGCCATCTCGCGCCGGGCAAAGCTTGCCGCGCTGACCGCGATGGCCGCCAGCGTAGCTCTGAGCGCCGCGTTCATCGGCTGGCCCTGGGTGCTCGCACCGGCTATTGCCTGCTCCATCACCGGGGCGTGGATCTGGACCCGGGCCGAATAAAGCCGCAGTTTCAGCCCGGCAAATCGGCAGCCCCCAGCCGACATTGCCGCGCCGCGTTATCCATCCATGCAAATATGAGCTCGGGCCGGACAGCCCAGCGCCGTGCAGTAACCTGCTCACCATCGATCTGGCGATCGGCGCCCGGGATGCACCCGCCCGCGTCCTCGCCATCGCGCCCGATCATGCGGCACGTTTCATCCCTGGCCCCAAGCACCGCCCAGCCGCGATGCCAGCCATTGTCGCGGCGCTCGGCCGGAAAGGCATGAAAATCGGCAACTCCGTCGAAGTCGGCATCAATCGCCTGCCAGAAGGCGCGCTTCATGTTGGCCATAACCAGCCCCAGGTTCTCTCCGGAACCATGAATTCTACCGCCGGTCACCTTCGGCAGATTGGCAGAGCCCGCGGCAGGCTCTGTGGGCAAAAGGCCGATGTTGAACGCCAACTGGTCGATCCGCCCGTCGCGGTTGCGATCCATGATCAGGCCCCAATCGGCCATTCGGGGATTGAGCGTGAATTCGCGCCGCAAATCCTTCAGCGGCTTATCGTTGATGATGCCCAACAGGACCGGGCCGCGTTTGTGACGCACGAACGTGATCGCCCCGCCATCGGGCAGAGCGGCCGAACAGGCGATCTCGAGCTTGTTGCCGCTTTCGAACTGCTGACCGGCGGCAGCCCCCGCCACGATACGCTGCGCCACCTCGGGCAGGACTACCTCCGGGCCCACCGCATTCGCCGGAACCACAAACCCAAGCACGGCAACCATCGCAGCAGTCCGCCAGCGAAGCACTACCGACGCGCCCACCTGTTCAATCCGCCACGGCATCACGCACAACTGCAATGCCGCGACTCGCCTGCGCTTTCAGATCACGTTTGAGCACAGCGGGATCGCGCGCGAACACAAAGCCGAAGCTGACCCCGCCTTCCTTGCCGATGGTGGCGTGGTGCAACCGATGCGCCTGCACCAGCCGCTTGGCATAGCCGCGACGAGGCACCCAGCGGAAATAGCGCTGGTGAACCAGTCCGTCGTGGATCAGCGTATAGACGATGCCGTAGCAAAGGATGCCCACACCTATCCAGGTGCCTGGCTCCCACGCCGCGCCGCCCATGACCAGAGGGCTGCCCAGGGCGAACATCGAAATACTCATCCCCGCGCCAACCAGTGCGTAAAGATCATTCTTCTCCAGCACTTTTTGGTGCGGCTCGTGATGATCGCGGTGCCAGGCCCAACCGAACCCGTGCATGATGTACTTATGGCTGGCCCACGCCACCCATTCCATGAACAGGAATGTGGCAATCACGATCAGGCTGGCGGAAAAATTCGACATGTCGGTTCCATACCGCAACCCGCGACGATCCGCGACAGTTTATGACGGGAATCTAGCAATCCCATTCCTGCGCCGTTCATCTTCATGGGCATAAACCTGAACTTACCGGACGTACCGAGCAGAGCGTCCACCCCCATAGAAGGAACAGGAAATGTCCAGGCTGACCAGGATCATCGCCCCCGCCATCGTCGCCGCTGCCGCGCTCGGCAGCGCCGGCGTCGCCTCCGCCCAGCCCTATAACGGCCACACCCCGCAACGTTCCGAAGCGATCCGTCACCAGATCAACCAGCTTGAACAGCGGGTCGATCGCAACGACAACCGCGATCGCATCTCCGAACGCGAGGCACGCCAACTGCGCCGGGAAATCCGCGACATTCGCGATCAGTTCCGTTCGTTCAACCGCAATGGCCTGGATAACCGCGAGTTCCGGATCCTCGAAAACCGGATCGACCGGGTGAGGTTCCAGCTGCGCATCGAACGCAACGACCGCGACGGCCGCCGCTGGTAATCATATTCGCACCCGAAACCGGAAGGGGCGTCCCCGTAAGGGAGCGCCCCTTTTGTCGCCGGTGATCGGCACGCGCGTTTCCCGCCGTGATAAGAGCCATCGCCATTCGACGCTTGTTTTTCCTCCCCCCACTGCCTAGTTCGCAGTCATCATGACCAGCACCGCGCGCACGCTTTACGAGAAGATCTGGGACGCCCACGTGGTGGAGACCCAGCCCGACGGCACCAGCCTGATCTACATCGATCGCCACCTTGTCCACGAGGTCACCAGCCCGCAGGCTTTCGAAGCCCTGCGCGTGGCCGGGCGGACCGTGCGCCGGCCTGATCTCACCCTCGCCGTGCCCGATCATAACCTGCCGACCACGCCGCGCAAGGACGCAGCAGGCCAGCGCCTGCCCATCGCCGATCCGGAAAGCGCCCAGCAACTGGCCGCTCTCGAAGCCAATGCCCCCGCCTTTGGCATCCGCTACATCGGCGCCACCGATCGCGAGCAAGGCATCGTTCACGTAGTTGGCCCGGAACAGGGCTTTTCGCTGCCTGGCGCGACCATCGTTTGCGGCGATAGCCACACTTCGTGCCACGGCGGCCTTGGCGCGCTCGCCTTCGGCATCGGCACCAGCGAGGTGGAGCATGTGCTCGCCACGCAGACCCTGCTGCTGAAAAAGTCCAAGACGATGGAAGTGCGCGTCGAAGGCGAACTTTCTCCCGGCGTGACCCCCAAGGATCTGATCCTGCATATCATCGGCGTCATCGGCACTGCCGGCGGCACGGGCCATGTCATCGAATATCGCGGCCGCGTGTTCGAGGAAATGAGCATCGAAGGGCGCCTCACCGTCTGCAACATGAGCATCGAGGGCGGCGCCCGCGCCGGCCTGGTTGCGCCCGATGAAAAGACCTTCGCCTATCTCAAGGGTCGCCCGCTCGCCCCGACCGGAGCGGACTGGGACAAGGCCGTGGCCTGGTGGAAGAGCCTGGCGACCGATCCGGGCGCGAAGTTCGACAAGTCGGTGGTCATCCATGCTTCCGATGTCCAGCCCACCGTGACCTGGGGCACCAGCCCGGAAGACGTCGTGCCGATTGGCGGAGTAGTCCCGGCACCGGAAAGCTTTGCCGACCCGTCCAAGCAGCGCGCCGCACAGGGTAGCCTGGAATACATGGGCCTGACGCCGGGCATGAAGATGACCGACGTGGAGATTCAGAACGTCTTCATCGGTTCGTGCACCAACAGCCGGATCGAGGACCTGCGCGCCGCCGCCGCCGTGGTGAAAGGCCGCAAGAAAGCCGCCAACCTGCGCTGGGCAATCGTCGTTCCCGGCTCTGGCCTGGTCAAGGAAATGGCTGAGGCCGAGGGGCTGGACAAAGTGTTCATCGAAGCCGGGCTTGAATGGCGCGAACCGGGTTGCTCGGCGTGCCTTGCCATGAACCCCGACAAGGTGCCGGCCGGCGAACGCTGCGCCTCCACCTCCAACCGCAACTTCGTCGGCCGTCAGGGCCCCGGCGCCCGCACGCACCTTGTCTCGCCCGCAATGGCGGCCGCAGCGGCAGTAACCGGCAAGCTGACCGACGTTCGCGAGCTGGTCTGACCGGGGCGACGCGCAAGCGGGCGTTCGCGCCCGTGGTCGCGCCGCACACGCGGCTGCTGGTGCTTGGCTCGCTGCCCGGCGAAGCCAGCCTCGCCGCCGGGCAATACTACGCCAATCCGCGCAACCGCTTCTGGCACCTCGCCGGCGCGGCAGCCGGGCGGGAAGATCTGCCAAACCTGCCCTATGAGGTTCGCCTGGCCACCTTGCTGACCGCAGGCATGGGCCTGTGGGATGTGATCGCCTCGGCAGTGCGCCCCGGCAGCCTCGATACCGCGATCCGCGCAGCCGAAGCCGCCCCGTTGCGCGAACTCGTTGCCACCTTGCCGGCGTTGCGAGCAATCGGCTTCAATGGCGCCAAGGCGGCAAGCATCGGCCGGCGCGTCCTCGCCGCAAGCGGGCTGCCCCTGATCGACCTGCCTTCATCCAGCCCGGCCCATGCCGCCCTGCCCTTTGCCGCAAAGCGCGAGCGCTGGCTGGAACTCGCGGTCTTCCTGCGATAGACTGCCGTCCGGGTCCGCAGGGGAAAACGGCAATGTTGAAATCCGTGCGCGTGCCAGAAAAGGCCTATGCCATTGTATTATGGGTGGTGTCGGTCGTCTTTGCCGGCTTCATCATTGGCCTTGGCAATCTGATCATCGGCGATCTGCCGCAAGTCGAACGCCACGTAGCCACCGACATCCACGCCCCCACCGCCGAACAACGCGCGATCACTGCCGAACAGGCCCGCATCACTCAGCGAATCGGGCAAATCGACGACCGGCGCAACATTGCCCAGCTTCAGCTCGATCAGGCCCGCAAGGCTTCGGCCACCGGCGCCGAAACATTCGAGGCCTGGATCGCCACCCGCACCGCCACAACCAGCCCGGCGCAGGATCCCGAAGTGCTGGCCCGCACGCGGCAACTGGAACAGCTGAAGGATAACGAGCGCACCCTGCAGGCGGCCGTCAACGCCTTCGACAACGAGCGCCTGCCGCTGGCCCAGCGCCAATCAGAACTGGACATGGAAGCCGGCCGCGCCGCCATGCGCGCCGCGCCGGCGCGCGAACGCGCCCTGTTCTGGCAGGATCTGCGGATCTTCCTGCTACGCCTGGCCATCACCCTGCCGATGCTGCTGGCCGCCACCTGGATGGTGCTACGCAAGCGCCACAGCGATTATTGGCCGCTGGCCCGTGGCTTCGTGCTTGCCGCCGTGTTCGTGTTCTTTGTCGAACTGGTGCCCTATCTGCCAAGCTACGGCGGCTACGTCCGCTATGGCGTGGGCATCGCCCTGACCATTGCCGCCGGCGTTTTCCTGGTTCGCAACATGCGCTCTTATCTGGAGCGGCGCCAGGCCGCCGAAGCACAGGCCGAAGCCGAACGACGCGCCCGGGTCAGCCACGACGAGGCGTTCCGCAAGATGGCAGCCCGCCAATGCCCCGGCTGCGACCGCCCCATCGCCACCATGGAAGGCAGCGAAACCAATTTCTGCGTTCACTGCGGCATGACGCTGTTCGATCATTGCCCGTCGTGCAACGCCCGCAAAATGGCCTTCTTCCGCTTCTGCATGGCCTGCGGCACCCCCGCGCGAGCCGGGAATGCCGCCACATCACCTGAAAATCCCGCTCTACCGACTTGAAACCAGCAGTGCCCCGGCACATAGGGAGTGACATGAGCAAGCAGTCCGAAAAGTCCAGCTGGGCCGGCAAGGCCGCGATCGCGGGGGCCGCCATCGGCTCCGCCGCGCTCACCGCCGCCCTCCTTTATGCCACGCGCCGCAAGGAAGCTGATAAGCCGACCGCCGCGCCCGTTCACCCCGAAGACGCGCCGGAGACCGATTGATGCAGGCGGTAAAGGAAATCAGCGGAAAAGCTTATCCGTTCGGGCGCAAGAACGTCGATACCGACGTGATCATCCCCGCCCACTGGCTGAAGACGATCACCCGCGAAGGCCTGGGCAAGGGCGCGTTCGAATCCGTTCGCAAGGAAGAAGGCAACGTGTTCGAGGATCCGGCCTATGCCGGCGCCCCGATCATCATCGCCGGCGATAACTTCGGCTGCGGCTCCAGCCGCGAGCACGCCGCATGGGCCTTGCTCGACATGGGCGTAAAGGCAGTTATCGCCCCTTCCTATTCCGACATCTTCTCGGGCAACGCCTTCAAGAACGGCATCCTGGCCGTGGTCCTGCCGCAAGAGGCGATCGATCGCCTGATGGAAGTGGCCGTTACTGACCCCATCCATATCGACCTTGAAGCGCAGACCGTGACCACCCCCTTCCAGGATCGTTTCACGTTTGAAATCGATCCGTTCCGCAAACATTGCCTCCTCAACGGGTTGGACGAAGTGGGGCTGACGCTGGAACGCCAGGGCGTGATCGGCTCATACGAAGCCAAGGCACGGGAAACCTTGCCCTTCCTGGCCCGCGGGATCGCGCAGGCCGCTTGAACCAACGATTGAACGTAGCCGTGCCGAGGACTATCCTTGCGCGGGTGCCGCACGAAGGACACGAAACACGATGACCACTTTTCAGGACCGCGAGCGCGCCGAAGAAGCCAAGTTCGCGCATGACGAGGAAATGCTGTTCCGCATCCATGCCCGCCGCAATCGCCTGCTCGGCGCATGGGCGGCAGAGCGCATGGGCCTGTCGCAGGTAGAAGCCGAAAGCTACGCCAAGAGCGTGGTTCAGGCCGATTTCGAGGAAGCGGGCGACGAGGACGTAGTCCGCAAGCTGCTGGGCGATCTCATTGCTGCCGGCGTCGATGCCAGCGAGGCCGAAGTGCGCGCCGCGCTCGATGCCAAGCTGATCGAAGCGCGCCGCGCCCTTATCGGCGAGGCTTGAGGTCGTTCACATGGCGATGGCCGCCAGCGATATCGAGGCACTGATCCGTGCCGCCCTGCCCGACGCCGAGGTGACGATCACCGATCTGGCGGGCGACGGGGACCATTATTCGGCCCATGTCGTTTCGGCGGCTTTCGCGGGAAAAAGCCGGATTGCCCAGCACCAGCTGGTCTACAAGGCACTGGGTGGCCGGATGGGCGGTGAACTGCATGCCTTGCAACTGACCACCGGCCTTCCCACCTGAAAGACTGACAATTCCTTTCCGCTGCAAAGGTCGCCAGAACCCATGTCCGATACCCACCAATCCGTTGCCGACGCCCGCATCTCGGAAATCGTCAACGGCAACGATGTCGTCCTGTTCATGAAGGGCACGCCGCTATTCCCGCAATGCGGCTTTTCCAGCCGCGCGGTGGCGATCCTAGAACACTTGGGCGTGGATTATGCCAGCGTCGATGTGCTGCAGGACATGGAAATCCGCCAGGGCATCAAGTCGTTTTCCGATTGGCCGACCATTCCGCAGCTCTACGTGAAGGGCGAATTCGTGGGTGGCAGCGACATCATGATGGAAATGTTCGAGGCAGGCGAGCTGCACGAACTGGTTGTAGACCTAAAGCCAGCCGGCTGAATAGAACCGGTTTTTCCGGCCGCGCGGCCACCCCCGCATAACCTCGGCTCAACAAAACCAAAGCCCCGCGAACCGACCAGGGTTCGCGGGGCTTTCTCGTTCCCGGGTGGGACCAGGAAGCGGGATGGTTTCTCGGGGAGGCGGGGCCGCGGAGACCAGGAAGCAGCCCCGCCTCATTTCGAGACTGCTTGGAGTACACCCTTCATAGCAATAGCCGTGCCATTTCCCCGAACACCGCACATACCCTTGATTTAAAAAGCTTCCACCCCCGCAACAACCAGCGCGATTGTAAACCGCACCGACAGTTTTTGCCAGCTTGCGGCAAAATCCGGCCGGAACCGGCTGGTGCTTGCCAAGCCGCGGAGGAAAGGCAAGGTAGGCAGATGGATGCCCATCCCCCAGCCCCTTCCCCATCAGATCGCATCCCTTCGGCCACTGCGGTGGTCTTCCGGCGCGGGCCAAACGGCGGCTTACCTGAATTGCTTATGGTCATCCGGTCCACGACTATGCGCTTTGCCGCCGGAGCGGCCGTATTTCCGGGCGGACGGATAGATCCGGACGATTTCACCCTGGCAAGGCAGCTCGCCGTGCTAGGTATTGAAGCAGACGACGCCGCCGCACGCCTTGCCGCCATACGCGAAACGCTTGAAGAAGCCGGCCTGGTGCTTGGCGTAAGGCAAGCCGTCAGCGCGCAAGAAGCGGCTGATGCCCGCGCCCTGTTGCTGGAAAAAGGCACCCTTGCCGCAGTGCTGGAAACGTTCGGATGGTCGCTGGATCTTGACCTGCTGGTCCCGTTCGCACGGTGGGTCCGACCGGAAGGCCGCGCATTCGACACGCGCTTCTACTTGGCCGACCTTGGAACCGGCGCTGTCCCCCTTCTGGCCGATGGCACAGAACACAGTCAGTTGCTGTGGATCAGCGCCAGCGACGCCCTGGCCGCGGCCGAGCGTGGCGACCTGCACCTGATCTATCCGACCTTGTGCAATCTGCATCGGCTGGCCGGCTTCGCCAATTTCGCCGCCGCCCGCGCCGATGCGCTTGCCCATCCCCCGTGCGAAATCGTGCCGCAGGTGGCTGAGCGGGATGGCGTGCAATACCTGACGATCCCCGAAGGTATCGGCTATCCGGTAACCGCCCTGCCCCTCGCCGCGCTGCACCGGGGATAATAATCCCCCCGTGCCGGAGCCTATCGCAGGCTGTTGGCCAGCATGGCGCGAAAATCGGGATGAGCCAGTCCAATCAACGCTTCGGCCCGCTGGTGCACGGATTTGCCCTGAAGGTCGGCCCAGCCATATTCGGTGACCACGATATGCGTATCGTTGCGGGGCGTGGTCACCGGCCCGTCGAGCACCGGCACGATCCGCGAAACCGAACCGTTCCGCGCCGTCGACTGGCAGGCGATGATCGACTTGCCCCCCCTGGAGGCGGTTGCCCCCCTCACGAAATCCAGCTGCCCGCCCGAACCGCTGTATTGCCGGCCCAGAAGGTGTTCGGAATTGCATGCCCCGCCCAGATCGATCTGCAGCGTCCCATTCACCGATACGACATTGTCGTTCTTGGCAATGTGCCGGGGATCGTTGACCAGATGTACCGGCAAGGAGTGGAACGCCGGATTGTCGTCAAGGAACTCGTAAAAGGCGGCATCGCCCATCGCAAACGTGAACACGCTGCGTCCACGATAAGTCGTCTTGGCCATGTTGGTGACCGCGCCGCGCTGGATGAGTTGCGCCAGCGGCGGGGTCATCAATTCGGTGTGGATGCCCAGATCCTTGCGATCGCCCAGCAGATCGCACACCGCCGCTGGAAGCGTGCCAATCCCCATCTGCAGGCAGGCGCGATCGCCGATCATGTCAGCGATGATCCTGGCGATCGCCAGCTCTTCCCTACTGGGCTGGCCGCAGGTGATTTCGGGCAGGGGCGCGTGGTGCTCGATAATGGCATCGACCTCCGACACATGCAGCAGCGAATCCCCGAAAACGCGCGGCATGGCCGGATTGACCTCAACAATCAGCCGCCGCGCGCAGCGCGCGGCGGTGGAGGTATAATCGTTGCTAGTGCCGAGCGTGAACCAGCCATGGCGATCCATAGGTGAAACAGCGGTAATGCAAACATCGAGGTCCGCCCGTTCCTCCAGCAGCCGGGGCGAGCCGCTGAACGCCACCGGCACGAACTCGATCGGGCCATAGGCCGAGCCGGAAGGATCGCCCTTGATCAAAGCGCGTTCAACGTGGCTCAGGAACATGCAGTGTGGCCGCACCCGGTCGAGCATGTCCCGGCGCAAGACAGACTTGCCTGCCGCCTCCAGCGAATGGAAATACCACAACCGCAAATCGGACAGACCCGCACTTTCGATCCGCTGTCCCAGCGCCTCCAGCAACGCGGGCGGTTCGGCAACGGCCATTCCCATCGCCAAATTCATGCCTGAACGAATCTGCGTCACAGCCTCTTCAGCGCTGCTCAGCTTGGCGCGGTAAATTTCGTCCGGGGTCATCGACAGCCTTTCCGTTGCGCGGCCCCCGGCAGAACCGGGAACGGACTCATCGCCTATAATCGCCATTTCCTGCCGACTTGCCAGACCGTATGGCACCAGCGCTTTTCAGCCGCCAGCAGGTTTACGGGCCCCACCGCCAGAGCAAACCCAGACGCTCTTGTTACGGGCAAAATAGGGCGATTTTGCGCGGCGGCGGGCAACATTCATCTTGAAATGCGTATCACACCCCCTTAGCCTGTTTTGGCTAAACAAATGTAATCCGATCACGAAGATTGGGGGAGGAAAGCGATGATAAGGGGCTTCAACATCACGACATGGCAGGTGGTAACCTTCCTGCGTGTCCTGTTCGGGATGCATCTGGTTTATTCCGGCGCGGCCTACGTTCTGTTCGGGTACCTACCGCCGGTGTTCAACCAGCCGGAAACCGTGTTCGGGCGTTTTCACCTCGCCCTCGATGAAATGGGCCTTTACCAGATCGTCAAGCACGTCGAACTGGCGCTCGGCATTCTGATTCTGGCCAACCGTTTCGTGCCTGTGGCAGCCGTGATGGAACTCCCGATCACGTTCATCATTGCCTATAGCAACATTTTCGTGATGGGCCCGCTGGAATCCCGCCACATCTTTACCGGTATCCAGGAGCTCTTCCTCAACGCCTCGGTGCTGGTGGCTTACGGCGCTTACTACCGCACGATGCTCTATCCCAAGACCCGCCCGCAATGGCTGTGGTCCCCGCTCGATCCGGAACCGCTTCCGGCGGATCGCCCCTCCGAACGTCGTTCGTCTCTGGGTGCAGCGGGAACATGGGTATTCTTCATCGTCTGCATGGTGCTGATTGTGAGCGCTTCGTGGTACTGGGGCACCGCCACTCGCCGCCTGCCGCCGCGCGATTGGGCGCCGCCGATTGCTGCCTTCGTGTGGATGCTTGCCGCCTATCGCTTCACCCGCGACACGCCGGTGGTTGAAGAGGCAAAGTAAATCCCGAGCCTATGGGGGTTCAAAAATACGCGCGCCGATCCTCGGATCGGCGCGCGTTTTGATTCAGGACTCCTCCGCCACAGCGCGGTAAGAGCTATCCAG
>CAZVHM010000078.1:0-2646 GCA_964627175.1 uncultured Novosphingobium sp.
ACCACTGCACCAGCGCGCCCTGCACGCCCGCCCACAGCGGATAGCTGCGGCTGCCCAGCAGGCTGGACGGCACGTTCACGTTATTGACGATGTGCAGCATCGCCACGGTGATGATGAACGAGAGGTAGAACCAGTTGGCCACATAAATGTGCGGCTCGGAGCGCTTGAGCAGCGTGCCCACGAACACCGCGAGATAGGCGACCCAGACAATGGTCAGCCACAGGTCGACATACCATTCCGGCTCGGCATATTCCTTGCTCTGGGTGATGCCCAGCAGATAGCCGGTGGCCGCCAGCACGATGAACAGCTGATAGCCCCAGAAGACGAAACGGGCGAGGCCGGGGAAGGCCAGCCTCGCGCGGCACGTGCGCTGGACGACGTAGAACGAGGTCGCGATGAGCGCATTGCCCCCGAAGGCGAAAATCACCGCAGAGGTATGCAGTGGCCGCAGGCGCCCGAACGTGGTCCATTCCAGGCCCAGGTTGAGCGCCGGATAAGCCAGCTGGAGCGCGATGAAGAGCCCGGCGAAGAACCCGGCCATGCCCCAGAAAACGGTGGCGATCACGCCCCAGCGGATCGGATCGTCGTCATAGCGGGACTGGTCTTGCGCCGCGATGATGCCGCCCCGCGCGATCAGCGCATAGTCGGTCTTGGACAAAGTGACCCACAGCCCGATGGCACAGGCAATGGCCACGATCGCCATATGCACGGCAAAGCCGCTGTCGGCAGCGCCGGCAACCGCAAGAACAGCTAGAAAAAGCGCGGCCAGCCAGGTGCCAGCGCGCGTAAGTACGGATTCCATGAGCCTTCCCTCTCAGGATTAATGGCGAAGCAGCCGTGGGCCTGCTCCCGCATTGCAACATTGACCGCAATCAATTTCGCGCCGCGAATGCCGCGAATGCGACGAAAGTCGTAAGATTGCGCTCGATCAATGTTGGATCGTGCAGAACGCACGAACCTTTGTGCAGCGCCGCAACGGGGGGCCTGCATGGGGCAGGCCGGGACTGGCGCGACAATGAGGGATTTATGAAAAAGCTGATGCTCACCACCGCGGCCGCGCTGGGCGCGCTGGCGCTGTCGGGCACCGCCCACGCCGGCAACGCGGACGGCAAGCTGCAGGTCAAGCTCCTGGCAACCGGCGTCCTGGTCGATGGCAAGGTGACCGCGGTCAAGAACGACGCCGCCGGCCTCGTGTCGACCGGTGCGGTGACCAACACCTCGGTGAACGACAACGTGGTGCCGACCGTTGCGGTGGAATACTTTTTCACACCCAACATCTCGGTTGAAACGATCTGCTGCGTCACGGCCCACCATGTCACGGTCTCGTCCGGCTCGCTCGCCGGCAAGGTTGCGGTGGACGATGTGAAGATCATCCCGGCGACCTTCACCGCCAAGTATCACATGCCGCTGGGCGCAATTAAGCCCTACGTCGGCGTCGGCCCGACCCTGTTCATCATGGTCAGCGACAAGCCGAGCGCTACCGTCAAGGGCGCTGGCGTTACCCGCACTCACATGAGCAGCGAACTGGGCGTTGCCGTCCAAGGCGGCGTGGATGTGGCACTGGGCAACGGCTACAGCCTCTCGCTCGACGCGAAGAAGTACTGGGTCCGCACCGATGCGACCTTCTACACTGCAAACGGCGTGGGCCTGAAGACCCGCCACAAGCTCGATCCGTGGGTAGTAAGCGGCGGCATCGCCTATCGCTTCTGAGCGGGCACCGCGACGATCCGCTTGCCAGCGGCTGAGAGGCGCCCTCGAAAAGCGCGACTTTTCGGGGGCGCTCAGCCCGCTTCCGCCATCAGCGCGGCGCGATCAAGCACGATGACTTCGCGGCGCGAGGGAAGGTCGATCACGCGATCGGCCTTGAGGCGGGTGAACTGCCGGCTGACCGTTTCGATCGTCAGGCCCAGAACATCGGCAATCTGCTGGCGTGACACCGGCAGGTCGAGATGGATCGTCCCGGTCGCAGCGCCATCGCCGCAACCCGGCGTTGCCACCCGATCAGCCATTTCGATCAGAAAGCTTGCGACCTTTTCGCTCGCAGACTTGCGGCCCAGCAGCAGCATCCAGCGGCGGGTCCGGTCCAGTTCGTCCAGCGTGCGCTGCAGCAGCTTATGCTCCAGCGCCGGGTGCTGGCGCGCGAAAGCATCGAAATCGCGGCGGTTGAACACGCACACCGTTGCCTCGGTCAGCGCGGTCACGCCGTGCCCGGTGGTCGATCCGAACGGCCGGCCGATGAAATCGGAAGGGAACACCATCCCCACGATCTGCTCGCGCCCGTCCTCGGTCCCGGAGGAGAGTTTCAACACGCCATCGATCACGTTGGCGACGAGAACGGAATCGTCCCCCTCCCAGATCAGCGACTCACCGGGCTGAAGCACCCTGTGCCGACCGATCGTGTTGAGAGCGCCAATTTCCTGCGAATCAAGTGCGGCGCAAATGGCGCGGTTACGCACCAGGCAGGTTTCGCAAGAACTCATGCCGATCGCCTACCACTTGCCGGCCCGCCAAGCAATCGGGCGATCCCCTCCCGGTACATTCCCATACGCACCGATTGCCAAAAACCATCGCCGCCCGCAGGCGCTTGCATCCGGTCAGAGGATCTGCGCCATGCCCGCCAGCGCCTTGCGCAGCTGGTCCAGCGCC
>CAZVHM010000078.1:2746-8379 GCA_964627175.1 uncultured Novosphingobium sp.
CGGTCAGAGGATCTGCGCCATGCCCGCCAGCGCCTTGCGCAGCTGGTCCAGCGCCTGCGCCTTCAGCTGATGCACCCGCGGAATCGAAACTTCCAGCACCCCGGCAATCTCGGAAAGATTGAGTTCCTCCACGAAATAGAGCTGCACCACCAGCTGCAACCGTTCCGGCAGGGCAGCAATCGCCTCGGCCACGGCGGCGCGCGTTTCCTCGTCGGCCAGCAGCGACAGGGCATCCGGCCCCTGATCGGCAAAAGCCAGGTCGCCATCGGAATAGGCTTCATCCAGCGTCTCGAAGCGCAGCGGTTCGCTGGCGCTGCGCATTTCGGCCAGCTCCATTTCCCCGATGTCGAGCGCGGCGGCCAGTTCGGCGCTGGTCGGATCGCGGCCCAACCGGCCACGCAGCGCATCTTCCTGCTCGCGCAGCTGCCGCCGCCGCTCGCTCGCCCCGCGCGAAAGCGGCACGGACCGGCGGATAAGATCGACCATCGCCCCCCGCACCCGCATCTTCGCATAAGCGGCAAAGCCATCCTCGCCGGGTCCATTGTGGCGCTGGGCGCATTCGGTCAGCGCCACCAGCCCGGCCTGCACCAGGTCTTCCAGCTCGATGCCGGGCCGGCCCGACCCGTGGACATGCCATGCCAGCCGGCGGACCATTGGCAAGAACCGGCGCACCCGGTCGGCCACATCGCCGGCATAGGCCCCGGCAACGGAGCGCGCGGCGGAACGAGCCATCAGGCCGGCGGAAAAGGATTTCTGATCGTGTTTCATGCGGCCAACTCTTCTGCGAATGGCGTGTCTGAAGGCGGAAGCGCGGGCGCGGCCGGAGCCTCGCCGCCGATCACGGCAAGCACCTCGATCGGTTGCGCAGGGGGCAATTCGGAAATCGAAAGCACCAGGCATTGCGGAGCGCGCAGGCGCAGCAAGCCGGCCAATGCCCGGCGGGCGCGGGGCTGAACGATCAACGCCGGCGGGATCGCCCCCGGCCCGCGCTCGGCAATGATCCCGGCCACCCGTTCGCCAATGGCGCGGGCCAGGTCGGGCTCGATCATCGGCTGGCCGGTGGCCGGATCGTGCAAGCCCTGCACGATCGCCCCTTCCAGCCGCGCATCCAGCGTCAGCACCGGCAGGCGCTCGTGCGGGGCGCAGACCCGGCCCACGATCAGCGCGCCCAGATCGGCCCGCACCATGTCGACCAGGCGCTCGTGCTCCAGCGTCACCTGCACGCCTTCGGACAGGCTTTGCAGGATCGGCACCGGATGGCCCAGCGGCACGCCTTCCTCCAGCAGCGAACGCAGCAGGCGGGTGATCGCGGCCAGCGAAAGCGGCGCCGGATAAACGGTCTCGACCAGGCCGGAGGAATGCTCCTTCACCGCATCGAGGATGGTCCGCACCTCGTCGGGGCCGAGCAGGGCCGATGGCCGCTCCACCAGCAACTGGTTCAGATGCGTGGCGATAACCGTGCTGGCGTCCACCGTCAGGAAGCCTTCCGCGATGGCATGATCGCGCGCCGCCGGATCGATCCACAGCGCCGGACAGCCGAAGCTCGGGTCAATCGCCGGCTCGCCCACCAGGGTGTGATTGTCGCGCGCCTCGCCGGCATCAATGGCCAGCACCTTGTCGGCCCGGATCGTGGCCCCGCCCAGCGGCACCCCGCCCAGCATGATGCGGTAATCGTGCGGCGGCATTTCCAGTGCATCGCGCACCCGGAACTGCGGCACGATGAAACCGAAAGTCTGCGATAGCTGCTTGCGAACCCCGGTGATTCGCGAAACCAGCGGCGAACCGCGCCGGTCGTCAACCAGGTGAATCAGCCCGAAGCCCAGTTCCACCGTGACCAGCGTATGATCGGAAACCTCGTCCAGCCCGATCCGCTGCGGATCGACCACGGGCAGCGTTTCCACCACCGGTTCCGGCCTCTGGGCGCGCTGCTTGAGCGTGCGATACAGCCAATAGGCCAGCCCCGCCGCCGGCAGGAAGATGGTTTGCGGCATGGCCGGGATCACGCCAATCGCGCCCAGGATCACCGCTACCGGCAGCCAGGTGGCGGGATTGGCAAACTGCCCGCCGATCTGCCCGGCCAGGTCGCGGCTGTCGGCCACGCGGGTCACGATGCCGGCCGCCGCGATCGACAGCAGCAGCGCCGGCACCTGCGCCACCAGCGCATCGCCCACGGCCAGCGTGATATAGCGTTCGGCCGCCTCGCCCGCGGAAAGCCCGTGGCTGATCATGCCAAGGCAGAAGCCGGCCACGATGTTGACCCCCAGGATCAGCAACGCGGCGATGGCATCGCCCTTCACGAACTTGCTGGCACCATCCATCGAACCGTAGAAATCGGCCTCGGTGGAAACCTCGCGGCGGCGGGCCTTGGCTTCATCGGCGGTCAGCAGGCCGGCGGCGAGATCGGCGTCGATCGCCATCTGCTTGCCCGGCAGCGCATCGAGCGTGAAGCGGGCGGACACTTCCGAAACGCGGCCCGCGCCCTTGGTCACGACCACCATGTTGATGATCATCAGGATCATGAACACGAACAGGCCGACCGCGAAGTTGCCGCCGATCAGGAAGGCGCCGAAGGCCTCGATCACGTGGCCGGCCGCCGCCCCGCCGGTGTGGCCATTGACCAAAACCACCCGGGTTGACGCCACGTTGAGCGCAAGCCGCAGCAGCGTGGCAAACAGCAGGACCGAGGGAAACGACGAGAAATCCAGCGGCTTGGCCGCGTTCATCGCCGCCATCAGCACCGCCACGGAAAGCGCGATGTTGAGCACGAAGAACACATCGAGCAGCAGCGTGGGCACTGGCACAATCATCAGGCAGATGAGCGTGAGAATGGCGGCAGGCAGCGCAACCGCAGAGGCAGAGGCCAGCTTCATCGCCTAGAACCCCAGCGCCGCGAGCCGGCCATAGGCCTGGCGCACATGTTCGGGGGCCGAGCCTTCGCCGCTGGCGCCCATGTTGAAGGTGCGTTTCAGCGTTTCGGCCATCGACGGCAGCCGGGGGGCGCCCTCGCCAGCCGCAGCCTGAAACGCGCGCGCAACCGGGCCACCGGCCAGCGCTGCCGGGCGCTGTGCCATCGGCGGCATCGCCTGCGCCCATTGCGCCGCATCGCCCCCCTCCATCGCCGCACCCAGTCGGCCGCGGATCAGGCCCATCACCTCGCCCACGGCGCGGGGCGCGCCGCCGGGGGCAAAGAAGATCGCCCGGTTGGCGGCAGCGGCCCCCGGCAAGACGCTGGCCGCGCTTTGCGCCGGATCGCGCTCCAGCGCGGAAAGAAACTGCCCCGCGCCTTGCAGGCCGAGGAAATGCGCGAGGTAAAGTTCGGAAGCATCGGGTTCGCGCCCGAGCATGCCGGCAAGCGCCAGCCTGTTATCGCTGGCAAGCTCGGCCGCCATCAGCGCCGAAGCATCGGGATCATTGCGCAGCGCCATCACCGCGCCGCGCATTGCCGGATCGGCGGCGGCCTCTCCGGCCCAGCCCAGCCCGTGTTCCGCGCCATGCTTCTTCAGCGTGTCGAGCCAGGTCGAGCCGATGAATTGATAGAGCCCGGTCGCGCTGGAGGTGCGGGCACGCGCGTTGGGATCCAGCCCGGATTCGAGCTTGGCCTGCGCCAGCAGATAGTCGAAGTCCACCCCGGTGGCCTGCGATGCGCGGGCGATGGCCGCGCGGGCCGCTGTGCCGCTGGCTGCTGGAAAAGCGCCGGTATATGCAATCTCGCTCAAACCAAATCCCCGAGTGCGTGTGCCTCGGGGACTGGATCAGCAAAGGTTGTGCCAACTGCGCTCAGCGCGCTCCGGCATAAGCATAGGCGGCGGGCGCGCGGTAGAGCTGGGGCGAACCGACCAGCGCATCGAGCCGGGCCGAGACATTGGCCGCGATCAGGTTGCGAACCTGCCGGTTTACCTCGTTTAGCCGCCGCGCCGCTTCCAGCAGGCCGCGGCATTCCTCGTCCACTTCGGCCTCGCCAGCACCGGCCAGCTCGTCACACAGGCCCTGTTTGCCCACCGCGGCGGCCATGATCCCGTCAAGGTCCAGCCCGGCAAGCGCCTGCCGTTCGGTTTCCAGCACGGCAACCATCTGCCGCAGGTTGTCTCGCAGGAAAGTCGCGCTCATGCCGGAACCCTCAGCAGCAGGCCGGCCGCGATCATCGCGTCGGCGATCTTGGTGGGAATGATCGGATATTTGCCGGCTTCGATCGCCTGGCGGATCACTTGCACCCGCTCGGCATCGACCGGGGGTTGGCCCGGATCGAGCGCCTGGCTGGGCTTGAACGTAACCGCATCGGCGCTGGCCGCGGCAGGGGCCGGCGTGGTGGCCTGGTCCTTCGCGCCGCCGGCGCTCCGGACGGTACGGGCATCCATCGCGCCGACCGGGCGAAGGCCCGATATGTTAGGGCTGGATTCAATAGGCATGGTGCCGCTCCGTGGTTCTCCGAAAAGGAAGAACGGCGGCGCTTCTGCCCGTTTAAGGGTGGCGGAAGGATTTTGCCGGGATCACGGCAAATCGCTGCCGAGATCGACCCGCACCAGACCAGGGCGGATCACGCGGGCGTGCAGCGGCTCGCCCTTTCCGGCGGAAGTTTTCACGCGAATCCAAGCACCTGGCGCACCGCTTTCGAGCGCCTGCCCCGGCTGCGACACGGCAAAGCCATCCCCCGCGACGGAAATCGTGACCGCTTCGCCGCGCAGCACGGCGCTGGCTTGGGCGGTGGCGGCGGCGCTGGTTTGCAGGACCGGCACGAACAGCCGCCAGCCGCCCGGATCGGGGCACTGGACCAGCACCGTATCGCGCCGCCCGGCATGCCAGCCCAGGCTGAGCGGGTTGCGGCAGGCGGCCAGTTTCAGCCTGCGATCAACACCTTGCGCCGCTCCGCCAGGGGCGCCAGCGGCGACGCCGGTGAATTCGGCCACCGCCCGGTCGATCCCCGCCGGATCGGCAATGGGCGTGGCGGCGGCAAGGAGAAGAAAGGCGATCGGGTTCATCTGCAAGGTTCCTGCACCGGCACTGCAACCGGCATGCGCCGGCACCGCGCCGTTACTGCAAGGGCCGTGCCACACCCGCCGCGCCGCTGTCCCAGGTCAGGGTTGCGGACAGATCGTCTACGCCTGCCGGTTCGACCACCAGCCGGGTGGCAGCAGGCAATTTTCCCACCTGGGCCAGCGCGGCCTGACCGCGGGTAAAGGCATCGCCCGAACGCCCCTGCGAATAGCGCGCGACGATAGTGAGCCGCTGGCGCGGATCGAGCGCCTGACCGGCCAGCCATTCCGCCAACGGCGGCGCACCCGGCCCGGCACGCCACACGGCCACCGGATCGGCCAGCGCAACGGCGGCGGCAGCGACGGGGGCGGGCGGCGGAGGGGGCGGGGCCGGACGGGCGGGCCGATCCTGCCGCGCCAGCGCCGTGGCGGTGACGAGGAACAGGATCAGCGACAGATCCGCCAACGCATATTGCCAGCCGCCCCCGGCCTGCACCGGAACCAGCGAAGGATCAGAAACGAAGTCCGCGTTCATGCTGCCTCGGGGTGATCGTGATGATGGGCGTGGCGCTGGGGCGGATGAGCAAGGGCCGGCGCGGCGCGCAGGTGCGGCAACCCCTGGGCCACTTGCCCGGCCAGCCATTCCGCCACTTCCTGCCGGGC
>CAZVHM010000078.1:8479-12079 GCA_964627175.1 uncultured Novosphingobium sp.
CCGGGCCGCACTTGGCACACCCCTTGCTGATCCCACGGCGAAGCAATCCGCCACCCGAAAGGAAGGCAAGCGTGAACGATACCCTGTTCGGCATTCATGGCACGGCGCTGGCGCTGCGCTCGCAGCGCATGGGCCTGATCACCTCCAACCTCGCGAATGCGGCAACCCCAGGCTACAAGGCCCGCGACATCGATTTCGCCGCCGCGCTGAAGGCCAGCGAACGCGGCACCAGCACCGATGCCGCGGCGGCCGGCGCCACCCGCTACCGCGTGCCGACCATGCCGAGCCTGGATGGCAACACGGTCGAGATGATGACCGAGCAGACCGCGTTTGCCGAAAACGCGGTGAGCTATTCGGCCACGCTCCAGTTCATCAAGGGCCGCGTTGAAACGCTGACCCGCGCGCTGAAGGGCGAGTGACGATGGCCGGCCCGCCCCCGATGACCCTGTTTGGCCTGGCCCAGCGCGGCCTTTCGGCCCAGCTGGTGCGGATGAACGCCGCCGCATCGAACCTGGCCAATGCCGGATCGGTGAGCGGCAGCGCGGAAGGCGCCTATCGCCCGATCCGCCCGGTCTTTGCCGCGGCGATGGACCGCCAGAGCGGCCTCGCCACGGTGGACGTGCGCGGGGTGCTTCAGGAAAATGCCCAGGCGATCCGCCAGCACAACCCCGATCACCCGCTGGCCGATGCCAACGGCGATGTCTGGACCGCCCCCGTCGATGAGACGGCCGAGATGGTCGAGATGCTCGACTCCTCGCGCCAGTACCAGAACCTGGTCGAGGCGCTGTCTACCGCCAAGCAGCTGATGCTTGAAACCATGCGCATGAAATGACCCGGGAGGATCAGATGACCACCGTTTCCACCACCACTGCCGGCACTGTTGCCACTGCTTCCGCCCCCGCCAAGCGCGGCTTCGGCGCGCTGGGTTCGGCCGATTTCCTGCGGCTGATGACCACCCAGATGCAGCAACAGGATCCGTTCGATCCGATGGATAACAAGGACATGCTGGCGCAGATGGCGCAGTTCTCCTCGCTTTCCGAGATCAGCGACGTGAACAGCGGCATCGCATCGCTGAACACCGCCATGAACGCGGTGGCCAGCAAGCTGGATGCGATGCTGGCGGCGCAGAAAGCCGCCGCCCAGGCGCAGGCCCCTGCCGCCCAGACGCCCCCCGCCCCGACCGCCTGACCCCTTTCCAGACCGGAGACACCCGATGTCCTTCTATACCTCGCTCAACGGCCTCAAGAACGCGCAGACCGACCTTGGCATCGTGGCGCACAACATCGCCAATGCCGAAACCAACGGCTTCAAGAAAAGCCGGGTGGAATTTGCCGACATCGTGGCCGGATCGGCCTTTTCCAATCCCAAGATGATCCAGGGGATCGGCGCCACGGTAGAGGCGATCCAGCAGAACTTTGCCCTTGGCCCGGTGGAACAGACCGGATCGGCGCTGGATGTGGCGATCAACGGCGACGGCTTCTTCACCACCGTCAACGCCGATACCGGGCAGACCTTTTATACCCGCAACGGCAGCTTCACGATGGACGGGGCCGGATACATTCACGACGGTTCGGACAACCGCGTGCAGGTGTTCACCCTCGATGCCGCGGGCAACGTGACCGGCGGGCCGACCGATGCGCTGGTGCCGCCGACCAATGCCGCCGGATCGGAATTTGCCGGGGTGACCGTGGCCAGCAACGGCACGGTCACCGCATCCTATGCCGATGGCTCGAACACGGTGATCGGCCAGATCGCGCTGGCCAGCTTCGTGGCGCCGGGTGGGCTGAAGCAGGTGGGTTCGTCCAACTGGGTTTCCACCGGGATTTCGGGCGCGGCCACTTATGGCCAGGCCGGCAATGGCCAGTATGGCCGACTGCTTTCGGGCGCGGTGGAGCGTTCCAACGTGGATATCGCGGAAGAACTGGTGGGGCTGATCACTGCCCAGCGCAATTTCCAGGCCAACGCCAAGGCGATCGATACGGCCACCCAGATTTCTCAGACCATCATCAACCTGCGGACCTGATCCAGCACTGAGGGAGCCGGGCCATGGACCGCCTGATCTTCACCGCCTTTTCGGGCATGAACAATTCGATGGTGCGCCAGCGGGTGATCGCCAACAACATGGCCAACGCCCAGACCATCGGCTTTCGCGCCGAAACCATGCAGTTCACGCCGATGACCATCAAGGATGGCGACGGGCTGGAAGTGCGCGCGATGACCGATACCCAGGTACGCGGCGCCAGTCTGAAGCACGGGGTGATGAGCGAGACCGGCAACCCGCTGGACATTGCCCTGACCGGCGATGCCATGCTGGCCGTGCAGGCACGCGATGGCAGCGAGGGCTATACCCGGCGGGGCGATCTTGGCCTGACCGCAACCGGCCTGCTGGTCAACGGCGAAGGCCTGCCAGTGCTGGGCGAAGGCGGCCCGATCACCGTGCCGCCGGGCGGCACGGTGCGGATCGCGCCGGACGGGCAAGTGCTGGTCAGCGATCCGGCCACGCCCGATGCGCCGCCGGCGCGGATCGACCGGCTCAAGCTGGTCAGCCACACCGGCACCCGCATAGACAAGGGGCTGGACGGCGTTTTCCGGGTAGCGGGCGGCGGCACCCTGCCGGCCGATCTTGACGCCAAACTGGTGCCCGGCGCGCTGGAGCAATCCAACGTCAACACCAGCGAGGTGCTGGTGGAGATGGTGGAAGCCCAGCGCCTGTTCGACATTCGCACCAAGGTGATCAGCACCGCCACCGAGATCGACCAGGGCAGCACCGCGCTGATGCGCCTGGCCTGATTGGCGCCCTGATCCGCGCCCTGATCCCATTCACGATTTCACCGGAGAAACCCGATGCCCACTTCCGCCCTTCACGTCGCCCGCACCGGCCTTGAGGCCCAGGACCAGCGGATGCGGGTGATTTCCAACAACCTCGCCAACGTTGGCACCACCGGGTTCAAGCGCGACCGCGCCAACTTTGCCACGCTGGCCTATCAGGATGCGCGGGTGGCGGGGCAGCAATCCTCTACCGAGACGGCTTATGCCACCGGGCTGAATCTGGGCACGGGCGTGAGCATCCAGTCTACCACCCGGATCGACAGCCAGGGCACCTTGCAGACCACCGGCAACGCGCTGGACCTGGCGCTGGATGGCGATGGGTTCTTTCAGGTGGCCATGCCCGGCGGGCAGCTGGGCTATACCCGCGCGGGCAATTTCACCCGTTCGGCCGAAGGGCAGCTGGTGACCGCGCAAGGCTATGCCGTGCAGCCGGCGATCACCATTCCCGAAGGCGCCAGCGCGATCACCGTGGCCGCCGACGGCACCGTTTCGGCCACGCTGGCCGGACAGGCCGAGCCCGCCACGCTGGGCCAGATCACCATTGCCAGCTTTGCCAATCCCGGCGGGCTGCGCGCGATGGGCGACAATTTCCTGGCCGAAACCGGCGCCAGCGGGCCGGTGCAGATGGGCGTGGCCGGGCAGACCGGGCGCGGCAACATCCGCCAGGGGATGCTCGAGGCATCGAACGTCAACGTGGTGGAGGAGCTGGTCGACATGATCGAATGCCAGCGCGCCTACGAGATCAATTCCAAGATGATCTCGGCCGTGGAC
>CAZVHM010000079.1:0-11985 GCA_964627175.1 uncultured Novosphingobium sp.
CGCGAACATAGCCGCCGTTACCCCCCCCGGATCAGGCCAACCAAACCTGACGTCTATTCACATCGACAGCGTGGCCTGGGATTGACGGAGCTTGGGACTTACCCGCCATTCACGGGGCGGCAGTCAAATGGCAGGTTCGGCCAAAAGCGGACGTCAGTTCCCGGGGCTCAGAATGGCCGCGGTTAGGGACGATCCGGAAGGGCGGGTTTCGAGGCGCGACTTGCGAATAGCTGCCCTTAGATGCCGCTATCGCAGATGGCAGCGATGCGCCCTAATTGCCGCCGTTCAACTCGTAGGCAGTAGGCCCGGAAGCAGCCTTGACCACGCAGTAAACGACAGACGCTCCGATATCGGCCTCGTCCATTGGTGGCTGGCGCGACCTTGGGTCAAGGACCTTTTCTTACTGCGGGACGACGGCTCCTCGTCGTCTTCATTCCCGTACCAATCCCTTAGCTCGGGAGTATCTTAACAGCTTGTCCAGAAAACCGGCACCGCCTCAGCAGCACTAAGCCAACATCGCTGCCAAGCGACGGTGCTAGGAAGGCGGCGAATCGCGAACAACACGCCGTTTTGTGAGTGCGGCATGCGGGAAGAATCGTACGATCGTAGCGAACCATTAAGGCTGCGCTCTCACGCGCTTGCCAATGCCCCCGCCCGCCAGCGCCAGCCCAGCAGCAGGCCCAGGAACAATCCGGCCGGCCAAAGCGCATCCAGGAGAGAGAGAGCAGGCCGATCGGGACGCTCGGGCGGACGCACGGTGGGCGTGCGGTCCTGCTCGGCCATGACCCGTCCGGTGAGGGCATCGGGCTGCTTCGCCGGGCTATTCTTCTCCGGCTGGCGTGGAGCCTGCGCGGAGGACGGCACGCGCTGCGCGGGGCGAATGCGCGTACTGGCCGTCGCGGGCGGGGACTGGGTCCGAGCCCTGGGGATGGACGCCACGGTGCGGCGCGCCTCGGTCTGCTCTGCGTTTTCACGAGCATCATTGCGCTTGGCAAACCCTTCCAGCTCTGCCGCCGCCATTTCGATCGTGCGCCCCATCGCCTTCTCAAGCGCGGCGCGGGCCTTGGCGAGGGTCGGTGCGGGCACGCCGGATTTCACCGCCTGCTCCATCACATAGCGCAACAAGCGGCCATTGCCGCAGGAGACATCCGTGCAATTGGCGCCATGCGTGGCGACGCTCTCGACATATTCGCTGACAAGCTTGCTGCGCGTCTGCTCGTCCGTCTTCCAATAATCCTTGCGGATCGTCTCGATCATCCGCGCGGTAATATCCTGATAGGCGAAGGGCGATTTCTCCTCGAAGAATTGCTTCATGCCGAGCTCATTCTTGTCCTCGACATAGGTGGCGAAGGTTTCCTGCCACATGGCGTCATCGACCACCTCGGGCGCGGTGGCGTCCCAACCCCAGAGATATTCGACGAACTCGCGCATGGCCCCGGCGCCAGCATAGCCTTCCTTTTGCATCCCCTTGATCCAGGTCGGGTTGACGTAGCGCGAGCGGAATTCCCGCCCGATGAACTTGTCGAGGCTGGTCATGGCCGGCTTGCCGGGATCGCGGCTGTCGGTGATGAGCAGTTCGGGCGTCTTGCCGTCCAGCCCGCGGATCGCCGCCGCAAGGCCGCCCATATACATGAACATGTCGTCATTATCGAGCGTGCCGTAGAGCGCGGTCGAGTTGGAATGGACCACCGTATCCGTGCCCGAGAGCGCCATGGCGAACACGTCCGGCATCGGTTCGCCCCAATAGCCATTGCCGTAGCCATGGCCCATCTTGCGGATATAGTCGTTCGCGAACCCCGCCTCATCATCCCATGAGCCGCTTTTGGCGACGATGGCCGAAGTGTTGAGATTATAGAAGCCCGGCGGCTCGTCAAAGATGCGCACGCCGGCCATCCTGTCAGCATCCTCGGCGGGCACGCCCTTGGCGATAAGCGCCGCCTTGATCGCGAGATAATGCTGGCGGACCTGATTGTCCGCCTCGTCCAGCGCCTTCACCTTCTGCACGGCGTCATCCATCAGCCGCGTCAGATTGGCGAACAGCCCTTCGGCAACCGAGGCGATGACGATATCGACGCGCGGCCGGCCCAGCTGCGCCCGCGGCACGACGTCCACGCCGACCACCTTGCCGCGCTCGTCCCACACCGGCTTGGTGCCCAGCAGATAGAAGATCTGAGATTCCAGCACGCCCTCATGGCGCATCGTCTCATCCCCCCAGATGACGAACGAGACTTTGGCGGGATATCGACCATGTTTGTGCAGATGATCCTGCAACATCTGCTCGGCCAACTTGGCGCCCATTTCCCAAGCTGCCGGCTTAGGGATCTTGTCCGGGTCGAGGCCGTAGAAATTGTTGCCGGTCGGGTAGGCATCGGGGTTGCGGATCGGCTCGCCGCCCGTCCCGGCAGGCACGAAACGGCCGCCCAGCACCTTGATCAGCCCGTCCAGCTCGCGCGTGCCACTGGCCGCGATGCGCTGCGCCATCTCGTCAGCCAGCACAATGCGCGCGCCCGGCAGCTGACCGCGATCGACGCTGACGATCGCTTCAACCGTGCTTGCGATCGCCTCAGGCGCGGGCGTGCGGCCGAAGGCATGCAAGCCATAGGGGATGGTCTGCTCCTTCAGTTCCAGCAGATAGCCCTCAATCTGATGCAGTTCCTCATCGCTCCAGTCGCGGTTCGGATCGAGTCCGACATCCTTGGCGACGCCGAGCTTTACCGCCGCATCACGCGCCTGCGCGGCGTAGATTTTCGCCAGCTCCGGATTCTTGCTCTCATTCTGGATATGGTCGTTGAGCAGTTCACTGAGCTTGGCGAGGTCTTCGGTCAGCCCGCCTTTCACGAATGGCGGCACCATATGATCGACCAGCGTCGCCATGCCGCGCCGCCGGGCGACGAGACCTTCGCCGACAACGTCGACATTATAGATATAGGCGTCCGGCAGATCCGCGATCAGCGCGTCGGGCGCATCCTCCTCGCCCAGGCCGGCATCGCGCCCGTCCAGCCATTCGAGCGTGCCATGGGTACCGATATGCACCACCGCATCGGCCTTGAAACCATTGCGCAGCCAGGCATAGCCGGCGACATATTGGTGATGCGGCGCCAGATCCTTGGCGTGATAGAGCTTTTCCAGATCCTCGCCCCACGCCCGCGCGGGCTGCGGCATGAGCAGGATATTGCCATATTGCACGCCAGGCAGGATCAGGTTGACCACGCCTTCCGTGCGCTCGGTCATCAGGGCGCCATCCTCCGGCGCGCCCCAGTCCTTGAGAACCTTGTCGCGCAGGCTGGGCGCCAGATCATCGAGCCAGCGGCGATAATCCGCCACCGGAATGCGGTGGGCGCCGCCCTGCGCGATCATCTCCGCCAGCTCGCCCGGCGCATCGCCGCTCACATTGCGCGCTTTGGTAGTGATGTCGGCCAGCACTTCGTCCGCGCTCGGCGGCTCACGGCCGATATCATAGCCCTCCTCTTTCAGCCGCTGGAGGATGTTGGCGAGCGATTCGGCGACATTGAGATAGCTGGCGGCAATGCCCGCCTTGCCGGGCGGGTAGTTATAATAGATCAACGCGATCTTCTTGTCGGCATTGGCCTTGCGCCCCAGCGCGGCATAGCGCAGCGCCCGGCTCACCCCCATGGTGACGCGTGAGGCGATCGGGCTGGTAATCACCGAGGTGAGGCCGGTCGCCGGATCGCGGACCTTCTCTTTGGTGCCGACCACCGTCGGCGCGACCGTGCCAGCCAGTTCCGGGGCGGCGAGATTGAACGTGCCCTCAAAGGCTGAAAGCCCGCTGGTTGACGCGCGCCATTCCTTTTCGCTGCGGCCATAGAGGCTGATGAGGTTGATGACCGGGATGCCGACGCCATCGAGGATTTTCGCCGACTGGGTATCGTTAAACTGGAAGAAGAGGCCAAGGCCGGCATCGGCGCGTACTTGCGCCCCCTCGCCGAGCAGGCGCTGAAACGCGACCGCGCCGGGATAGCCGAACACCGGAACGGCCTCGCCGCCCTGTCGCTCGACCTCGGCGATCAGCGCATCGATCAGCCCGGTGTCGCCGGTATAATAATTGGCCTTGAAGAAACCGATGGCGATGCGCGGCGCGCCGGGGCGCAGCTTGCCATGCGCGGCGCGCCAGGCCTGAAAACTCTCCCAATCGGCAAAGACGCGGCCACCCGCGCCATCGGGATAATAATAGCCATAGTTGAGCGAGAGCTGCGGTTCGGGCAGATCGAAGCCGGCGATGCCCGCGCGGGTGAGCGCCAGCTCCATCAGCGCGAGCTGGTTCTGCGGCCCCGAATGCTCCCAATAGGCCCGCGCCCGCTTGTCCCATGTGACGCCGAGCTTCGTATAGGCATCCTCGGCTTGCAAGCCCTGCCCAACGCCCAGAACGATGCCCCGCTGCCTGACCTGCCCGAGGAGGTCGACCTTCTTCGCCGCATCGAACCGGCTCAGCATCTGCTCGTTCATGACGTCATACACCAGCACATCGCTAGCGGCCAACTTGTCGGCCGGCGTCTCGTCAAAGGTCGACTCCGCGAGCAGGTGCAGCTCCACCTTGCCGCGCAGGTCCGGGCGCTTGGTGAGCAGCGCGTTGAACGCCGCCAGCGTGCCGGGGATATTGCCGTCCGAAAACACGTAGCCAAGCCGCACCGGCTTTTCCGCCGGCGTCTGGGCCCAGACGGCCGCCGGCAGCAGCAGGGCGATCAGCAGCGCTTCAAGGAGTCGCAGCAGGCGCATTGTCATTCGGCTTGGTCTCGCTGGGGGATGTTTCGGTATCCGGCACATAGATGATCTGGCCGTTGGCGAGCCGATAGGCCGCCCCCAGCCGCTCGCCATTGCCCGTGCCGGTGGCGCCGGAGAGCTTGTAGGCCTTGATTGTCTGGCCTTTCTTGACGATGATCTCCTGCTGGCCCGAGGCGTCGGTCTTGACCATCGTGACCTCGCTCTCGCCGCTCATCAGCTCGCCCATGTTATAGACTGAGAACAGCGTGATCATCAGCCCGACAATGAAGACGATGGATACGTCGAACAGATTGGCGACGCCCGCCAGCGGGTCCTCCTCAGGCGGTTCCTCCGGCGAGGAGAGCTTGAGAAAACGGCCCATCAGCGCCCCTCCAGTTCCGCCGAGACGACCTCGGCCAGATAGCGCTGCTCGCGGATCGAGGCGCTGACCCAGCCCTGCCGCAGCGCGACGAGTCCATAGGCCACCGTGCCGGTCGACAGGCCGATGATGGTGCTGGTGAAGGCCACCACCATCTGCCCGGCCATGGCATTGAGATTGCCGCTGGCCATAGCGGCGAGCGAACTACCCATCGGAATGAGCGTGCCAATGAGGCCGATGCTCGGCGCGATCTTGACTAAAGCGCGCGGGCCATCGAGGCCATGGCGCAGCGTCTCCTCCTGCTCGGCGACAACATTTTCCAGCCCACCATGGTGGAGCGCCTGCGCACGGTCGAGATGTTGGATGGCGTCGAGCGTCCGGGCGAGGCCGCCCGGCAAGGCCGCTCGCCGGTCGGCATCGGCATCGAGCACCCGGCCCTGCTGGAGCCACGCCTTGAGGTCGAACCCGGCCCGGTCGCGGCGGCGCGCGACCGCCTCGACCAGATAGGTGCCGATATAATAGACCGTCACCGCGAAGCAGACCCAAAGGGCGAGCATGATCGGCAGACGCAGCACCTGCCCCAATGCGAACAGGCCGTTTTCAAGTATGTCCATGAAATTCATCGTCTTGCCCACAGTCCTTTGATGAGCCCGGCAACCAGCGCCAGCACCACAATCCCGATTGCCCAGCCCGGCGGCGATGCACTGGCCACGGCCACGCCGCGATTGAGCACAGCAGCCGAATGCCAGCCATAAACAAGGTCCGCCGCCAGCCCGATCAACGGAATGGCCAGCGCCGCGACGATCACCATGATTTCGCGCGTCATGTCGCGCCCGTCCGGCGCGCGCGGCAGCGCGGCCGCAATCGCCAAGGCGCCCGCTGCGAGGCCCCCGGCGAGCCCGAGCGGTACGCCGCCAGCCACCTGCAAGGCCGACGCCAGCCCGGCGCATACACCGCCCAACAGACCGCCCGCGCGCGGGAATGCCCCGCCGACTATCCGCCAGATCGCGATGATGCAGATGAGCACGCCGACCCAGTTGGGCTGCGGGGACAGCCAGAGCGCCACGGCGAGCACCGCGATAAATGCCAGCCCCATAGGCAGCAATGCGCGCATGCTGCGGGCGCTATCATGCACCAGCGCGGCGGCGGCCAGCATTGCGAGCAGCCACATCAGAGAGACGGAAAAGGACAGCATCATGTCGCCATAGCCGGAACAGTCTTTCGCGGACGGCGCCCCGTGCGCCGGGCCCAGAGCCAGAAGCCCGCTATCGCCATGCTGGCCGTCAGGAAACCGAAAGCGCTGACGAACAGCTTGTAGGGCCAGCCAAACAGCTCGGCGGTGTGGAGCATACGCACCGTCTTGTCGAGCGCGTCGGCCCGCGTCGTCCCATAGGGCGGGCGAAATTCCAGCAGCTGGCCCGAAACGGCATCGAACCACACCACAGTCGATCCCTGACGGGTGGTGCCATCCAGACTGGTGCGCGCATAATAGCCCATGGCGTGAGCGCCGGCATTGAGGCTGAGCGCGCTCGGTGCAAGGACCTCAAAACCATCGCGCGCGGCCTGTTGAGCCATCAGCCGCGCGCCGACTGAAACAGCCTGCTCCGGCGCCATCGGCTGGCCTTGCGCCGGCGCGGGGTTCGCCACCGGACGATAAAGCCCTTGCGCACCAAAGAAACGCTGCACCGGCTTGTGCACGCCATCGAGATTGAACGCCACGGCGGACCAGGCGAAGACCAGCATCGCCGGCCAAAGCCAGAGGCCGGATGCGCGATGCAGATCATAGCTGAAAGCGACCGGCCCCTGCCGCGTGCGCAGCCCCCAGGCCGGCCACCAGCGGCGCAGCATCGTTCGCCAGCTCATGCCGGGCTTGCGGCGCGGCAGGCTCAGCCAGAAGCCGAGCACACAGACGATGCACCAGATGAGCGCGGCCATGCCGAGCAGCAGGCGCCCCGTCGGTCCGGCGGCCAGTGTGTAATGAAAGTTGATCAGAAACGGCATCAGATTGATCGGGCCATCACGCAGATCGCCATAGCGCACCCGCGCGCGGATAGCCCCAGTATAGGGATCCGCGAACACCTCGCCATAGCCAAGCGGCGCGCCATCCGGGCGCTGGCTCACGAAGACGGCCTGCGCATAGTCGGGATCGAGGACGAGCGGCATATAGCGCACTGTGCCGCCGGTTTGCGCTTCCACCCGGCGCAATAGCTCAACGCCGGAGAGCGGTCGCGCCCCCGGCGTCGGCGGCGCGACCTTCCAGATCTCCGCCGCGACCCAATGGCTGATCTCCCGCTGAAAGGGCAGGATCGCGCCGGTCAGGCCGGTGACCACCAGCGCAAGCGTGATGGTCAGCCCGGCCCAGCGATGGACGATCAGCAGGAAGGCGCGCATGCCGCCGCGCCCTAGAACTTCACCCGAACGCCGCCATAGACGACACGCGGATAGCTGCTATAATTTTTTGCCGTCTCGTAGCGCTCGTCAAACAGATTCTCGACCCGGCCGAATATTTCCAGCGTCTTTGAAACCGGCAGGGACAGGCGGATATCCACCAGCGCATAATCATGCAGCACGGCCGTATTAGCGGCATTGTCGAAACTGTCGCCAGCATAGCGGACCGCCAGCGCCGTCACCAGCTTGATCGGCCAAGTGTAGCCCAACGTGGCATTGAAGGTGTCGCGCGGACGACGGGCCAGCCGCTTGCCCTGATTGACGTCACCGGGCGTGGTGTTCTTCGCGTCCAGCAAGGTATAATTGGCCGACGCGGTGAACGCCCCCAGATTGAGGCTGGCGCCCAGTTCCACGCCCTCGGCATGGACGCGCCCGATATTCTCGTAAAAAGCCGTGCGCGGTGGCGCGCATAGCGGATGATCGGCGAGCGACACCGTGCAACTCATGAAGTTGATCAGATTCTTGGTGTCGCGATTGAAGTAGACCGCCGAGACGGAGAGGCGCTCGAACAGGCGCTGCTCGATGCCGACATCCCAGCTGCTGGCCGTCTCTGCCGCCAGCCCCAAATTCCCATATTGGCTGTAAAGCTGATAGAGGCTTGGCGCCTTGAAGCCTTCCGCCCAGCTGGCCCGCAGCACCGTGTCGCCATTGTTGAGCGACCAAGCCGCCGAAGCGCTGCCGACGACCTTCCCGCCGAATGTGCTGTGTGCCTCATGGCGCAGGCCGCCGGTCAGCATGAGGCCGGATATCACCTCGCCCTGCAACTGGGCATAGAGGCCATCGGTGCTGTCCGATGCGCGGATCGGCACCGGATGCGGGTTGGCGACGCTCGGCGAGGCGGTGCGCATCCAGTTCTCGGCGCGCTCGAAGCCGAACACCGCCGACCAGCCCTGGGTGAGCGCCAGCGTCCCCTGATATTCATAGCGGTCCGTGCTGCCCGCCGCGTCGAACGTGAGCGGCTGGGCGGCGCGGCCGGGGGACGAGTCATAATTCGTCCGCTTAATGTCCGTGTTTGAGTAAGCGATCCGGTTCTGGAGCCGGCCGAACAAGTCGAAATTCAGCCCGGCATAATTGAGCCATTGCTTGCTCTTGCCATAGAGCGGCGCGTCCCTGTCGAATGCGTCAAATTCGTTGCGGCCGAAGCTATAGAAACTGCGCAGGTCGAGCGCGATATGATCCGTGAAGCGATAGGCGACACGGCCATTGACCGAGACATTCTCATAACCGTCCGGTTCGGTGCCGCTGGCGATGGCGGAGACGCCGGTCGTCTTGAAATAGCTGCCGCCCAGCCGCCAGGTGAGCTTGCCCTGCCGACCGCCAAGGCCGGCTCGCGCCTGATAGGTATCCAGTCCGCCCGCCTCGACCTGTGCATTCGCCTCGAAGGGCCGGTGCGGTGCCAGCGTCCTGATATTGATGACGCCGCCGATCGCCTGGCTTCCCCACAGCGTCGACTGGGCGCCGCGCAGCACCTCTATCTGTGCGATGTCGCCCGCCAAGATATCGGACATCGATGCACCGCTGTCCGCTGAAGACGGATCATTGAGCCGCACGCCATCGAAAAGAATGACGGTCTGGCCGGTATCCGCGCCGCGAATATAGATGGAGGTCGATTTGCCGGGGCCGCCATTGCGGGCAAACTGCACGCCCGGCGTCTGTGCGAGCAGTTCGGTGATCCCGATGGCCTGGCTCGCCTCGATCGCCTGCCGGTCCAGTACAGTCACGCTCTGGCCGACCTGATCGAGCCGCATCGGCATGCGATTGGCGGTCACGACGATCGTGCTGCCATGATCATCGGCGACCGTCCCGGTATCGGACGGCTGCGCCCAGGCCGCGACAGGCAGGACAAGCGGCAGGCAAAAGGCATAGGTTACGCGGTACTTCTTGACGAACATGCTTCCCCCAAAATCCCGGAACCGCCGTGGCTTCCCATGCAGGGGCACATAGAAGCCATATGAGGGCCACCAAGTTCATTACGGTTATGTAACATGGTTCCCAAATGTTACAGATTGGGATGAGCGGCACTGACTTCAGGGCAGCACCTATGGTGCGCCTGATACTTGCTGCAATCTGGCGGCCGATGACGCGACAGGCCCATGACCATTTCCAGTGGCCGCGATATAATCGTTCCAGGCGATAAAGAACCCGGAACCACTGGCGCGTATCGACGGGATGGAGGCCTTTCCCTCACTGCTGCCGATCTGCCGCACGGGGCCGAGCGGATGCCCCTCATCGCTGAACGTCGCGAAAAAAATCTCGCGTGATCCACGCACCTCGTCGCTCCAGGCCAGACCGATGGTCGGCCCGTTCCACGCCACGTAGGCGCCAATGGACTCGCCCTTGTCGTCCGTGATCCGCCTCGGCGGAGGCATTTGGGCAGTGCCCAGCACATCGAATGGCACAACGAGCAGATAGACTTCGCGATTGCCATCCTTCTCGTCGAACCAGGTCAGCGCAGCCTGTCCGGCCGCGTTGACCTGAAGATCGGGATAAAGCGAGGCATAGCCGTCATTCGGTGTAAGCTGGCTGTGGCGCACGGCCTTGTCCGTCACGACGAGCATCTGGAGTTCATGCGCTGCCGCCCCCTTCGCCGCATCATAAGTGACGATCAGGCTCGTGCCATAGACTGTCGCATTGAGGTTCCATGTGTTCGCGCTAGCCTGCCCGATCTGGCGGGGCGGCGTCTCGGGAACGCCGTCCAGCGAAAAGCGCCGGTGCCAGATGGTGGTCCCGCCTTCCTTGTCGCCCCCGCCTTCCTCGTCGACAGCGACTTGCTGGATCCACGCGACATGAAGATGCTGGCCAATTTGGCGAACGACGGGATTTTTTGTCCGTGCCGTCGCATCGGTCACCGGCACGCGCCACAGCAGTCGACCCGCCTCATCGATCCCGGCCATCATCGCCGTCAGCCGCCCTGTCGCAGCATCCTTCTCATACCAGGCGACGACCAGCTGATCGTCGGCCAGCAGCAGGTCCGGCTCATAGGCCAGTCGCCTGCCATCGCTCACCCGGAAGGCCTGGCCGATAAGCTGGTCATCACGCCCCACCTTCTGAATATAGATCGACGATCCGTCGCCCAGACCGCCATGCCACGCCACATATTGCCCGGCAGAACTGACAGCCAGGCTCATTTCATAGGCGCGCATCAGCGATGCTTCTGTTCCGGCACCGGGCGCGCAACCTGCCAGCAACCAGCAGAGCGACGCCGCGAGCCACGCGCGTTTGAGGCAGCGACCAACGCGATGCTGGCGGAGCATCATGGCCGAGACATCGACACGCGGCGTGGCGTGGATGGACCGGCCGTCACTATCGCAACGATGACGGCCGGCGACCATCAGAATTTCACCTTGATGCCCGCATAGCCGCCCCGACCCTGCGTCGCATAGCTGAAGACTTCCTCATAATCCTCGTTCAGCAGATTCTCGATCCGGCCGAAAAGCGAGATGCCCGGCATCAGCCGATATTCTGCGTTGAGATTGACCAGCACATATTCCTGAAGGGACATCCGCACCGGCACATAACTGGGATCGATGTAGGCATCATCGACCTGCCGCCCGTTATAGCGGATCGTCAATGTGCCGGAGAAGCGCTCATCGGCGCTGAAGACGGTCGTGTTGATGCTCGCGACATGTTTGGGCCGCCGTACCTCGACTCTGCCATCTTCCTTCGCATTCAGATAGGTATAGGCCGCATCGACACGCAATTGTCTGATCGGTCGGGCGCTCAGGAACATTTCCACACCGTGTTGGCGGGACTGGGTCGTCCGGTTGGCTGGTGTCGCGATGAAGTCTGGCGCCGGGTAGGAGGTATAGATTTCATCCTTCAGCCGGCTGTCGAAATATGTCGCGCCGATGGTGGCGGCCCCATCACCGAAGCTCTGCTCAAGCCCGACTTCCCAGCCTTGCGACTTCTCCGGGCGCAGGTTCGGATTGCCGATATAGCGCCCGTCCGAATAGCCATATAGCTCGAAATAGCCGGGATTCTTGACGCCCGTGCCCCAGGCCGCGCGAATGCGGGTGTTGGTGGGCAGGCGGTAGCTGCCTTGCACGCGGTAGGTGGTTGCATCATCGAAGCGATTATTCTCGTCCTGACGGATCGATGCGCCCAGCGAGAACACCTCATTGACGAGCAGTTCATACTGCCCGACCAGCCCGACATTGTCGGTGTCGCGCTTGCCCTGAAAGGCAAAGGGCGAGGGCGTGGTATTCTGGAAAGTCTCGCGCTCGACGTCGACCGCGCCGGTGAGGCGATGGACAACCATATCGGTTCCGAAGCGGAAGCTCGATTCGAACGAGCCCTTGAGCCGCTGCCCCTTGTCGCCATAGTCGAAGCCGGCGGCATTATAGCCTTTGCGCGTGGTATCGGCGATCTGCGCGGAGAGCGCGTTATACCAAGTCTCATTGAGGCTGACTCATGGGGATTCCCAGCGGGTCATTTTTCTG
>CAZVHM010000080.1:0-11893 GCA_964627175.1 uncultured Novosphingobium sp.
ACCCCGGTGGCGGCGATTTCGGCGATGGTATCCAGCCGCACGCCGCCCGATGCCTCGCATGGCACGCGACCTGCCACCAGCACGACGGCTTCGCGCAAGGTTGCCGACGGCATGTTATCAAGCAACAAGTGGGTGGCGCCGGCTTCCAGCGCCGGCTCGATCTGGTCCAGCCGGTCGACCTCGCAGATGATCGACTGCACGCCGGCTGCCCGCGCGCGGGCCACGGCTTCGCCCACGCCGCCGGCCACGGCCACGTGATTATCCTTGATCATCGCCGCATCCCACAGGCCGAGGCGGTGATTCTGCGCCCCGCCAGTGCGGGTGGCGTATTTTTCGAGGTGACGCAGGCCCGGAATGGTCTTGCGCGTATCGAGCAGGATCGCCTTGCCGCCCATCGCATCGACATACTGGCGCGTCATCGTGGCAATGCCGGACAGGTGCTGCACGGTGTTGAGCGCGCTGCGCTCGGCCGTGAGCATGGCACGCGCGGCGCCGGACAGGCGCATCAGTTCGGTCCCGGCGGGAACCTGTGCGCCTTCGGGGTGGAGAATCTCGATCTCCACCGCCGGATCCAGCGCGCGGAAGAAGGCCGCAGCCAACGGCAGGCCGCAGACCACGATCGCATCGCGGCTGTCCATCACCCCGGCAAAGCGCGCGTCTGCAGGAATGACGCTTTCGCTGGTGACATCGTGGCCGCCGCCGGGCCAGCCCTCACCCAGATCTTCGGCAAGGGTGGCGGCGATGAAGGCGGGCAGGTCGAAACCGGGGATGGCAAAAGTCATGACAGGCATTTCGCCCAGCACGGCGGCTGGCGCAAGTGTCGCTTCAACCGCTGCTGCCTGATCCGGCCCTAGTGGACGAAGCGGGCCACTACATCGCGGTAGGAACGCGAAACCTTCACCTGGGCGCCGGATTCGAGCACCAGAAAACATTCGCCATTGGTGTGCGGCTTTACCTGGCGGACCTGATTGAGATTGACGATGGTGGAGCGGTGAACCCGCTGAAATACCCGCGGATCGAGACGGCGCTCCAGATCCTTCATCGTTTCGCGCAGGATCAACGAATTGTCGGCCGTGCGGATGCACATGTAATCGCCCGCCGCCTCGATATGCTCGATCGAATCGACATCGACGCGGAAGATCTGCCCGCGATCCTTGATGTTGATGAGCTTTTCATAGCGCCCGGCATTGGGGTCGGCCTCTTCGGGGATGGTCTCGATCGCATCAGGGGCAACCTCGGCCAGCACTGTCTTGAGCTTTTCCGCCTCTTCGGCGCTGCGCTTTTCAGCAAGGCGAGTACGCACCCGGTCCAGCGTGTCGGCCAGCCGATCTTCGTCCACCGGCTTCATCAGGTAGTTGACCGCGTTCGCCTCAAAGGCGCGGACGGCGTGTTCCTGATAGGCGGTGACGAAGACGAACAGTGGAGGTTCGATCTCCATCACGCCCTTCACCACCGAAAACCCGTCAAACCCCGGCATCTGGATATCGAGGAACACCAGGTCGGGCTTTTCGGTCTTGATCTTGCGGATCGCTTCGCGGCCGTTGGAGCAGGTGTCGATAATCTCGACATCGGGGAACTTCTGCAGGCGCAACTGAAGCCCCTGAATCGCGAGTTTTTCGTCATCCACGAGGATCGTGCGAATGGTCATGCCTCAAACCTTCCTTGCCTGCCGTTCCTGTACGGACGGGGGCGCGTTTGGTTTCAATTCATCGCCGCGGCGGCACGCCCGGTCTCAGCCGGGACAGGCGCCATTTCGCGGCGTTCGAACGGAATTTCGATGAGAACCGTGAAGCCGCCTTCCGGCGGATCGAAGGTCTCGAACCGGTGCTGGTCGCCATAGGCCTGGGCAAGGCGATCGCGGATATTCGCGAGGCCTACGCCAGTCGACACGGGTTCTCCACCATCGAATGTCACGCCCGATACCCTGTTGTCGGCCGCGCTGTTTTGCAATCCCGGCCCGGTGTCGGAGACGGTGATGCGAAGCATCCCCCCGACGAGTTGCGCGGTGATGGTGATTTCAGCCCCGCTTTCCTGCGTGCTGACCGCATACTTGATGGCGTTTTCCACCAGCGGCTGGAGCAGGAGCGAGGGGAGCAGGGCGGGCTTTGCCGCATCGTCGATGTGAAACTCGGTCCGCAGCCGCTCTTCAAAGCGCATCCGTTCGATGCCGAGGTAAAGCTGCAGCGTTTCCACCTCCTGCGCCACGGTGACCCGGCCGGTCGGTTCGTTGACCAGGGTATAGCGCAGGAAACCCGAAAGCCGGGTGAGCATGGCATTGGCCTGCTCGGTCTGCTTGAGCAGGACGAGGGTAGAGATCGAGTTCAGCGTGTTGAACAGGAAATGCGGATTGAGCTGATAGCGCAGCATGGCCAGCTGCGCCTGGGTGGCCTGGTTCTCCAGCCGGATCAGCTGATCGTTCTGTTCTTCCACCTGCAGGTAGAAATTGATCGCATAGTAAAGTGCCGACCACGCGCCGAGCAGCGTGAGATCGAGATAGAACACACCAATCAGCAGCTGGGCAAAGCTGGCCCCCGATTCCGGACGATAGAGCCCGACCACCCAGGCATCGATGAAAGCATAAAGCAGGACCGCGACCGGCAGGACGACCGCCGTGACACCCCAGGTGATCAGCGGCCGGCGGACGATCAGTTGGCGATAGACGACCGACAGGATCAACGAGATCGAAAAACCGGTGATCGTGGCGATCAGCACCAGCACGAGAAACGAAAGTGGCTGTCCGTTGGCAATGCTGGACATGGCGCGCAACAACAGCGCGCCGCCCCAGCCGGCAGCCTGCAGGCGCCAAAACGCCTGATTCTTGTTGGCGAAGAACGGGGTCGGTCGGAACGGCAGGACGGCCATGAATTCAGCCTAGCGCATTTCCGCAGGAAAACGAAACCGCCTGGTGAAGGTGGCGGCGATCGCAGTCCTAGCTACGGGCTGCGGCAATGGCTTCGGCCAGCTGTTCACTGCCCACCGCGCCGGTCAGCATCTGATCGCCCACCACCCAGCTGGGCGTGCCGCTGAAGCCCAGCCGCTTGGCCAGTTCGAGGTTGCGAACCAGTTCGGCCTCGGTGGCGGGATCGGCAATAACCTTGCGGGCACGCACCATGTCCATCCCGGCGGCGCGGGCGGCGGCCTCGATCGTGGCCGGACCGGGCTGGCCGCCTTCGAACATGGCCTTGTGGAACTGGGCATAGCGGCCCTGCTCTGCCGCGGCGATGGCCATCTTGGCCGCATCGGCGCTGGCCGGCGACAGGATCGGCAATTCGCGCACCACCACCCGCAGATCGGGATTGGCCGCGATCAGCGCATCGACATCGGCCACGCTGCGGCGGCAATAACCGCAGGCATAATCGGTGAATTCAACCAAGGTAACCTTGCCCTGCGGATTGCCCAGCACAGTGCCGGCGACAGCCTGCTCAACCTCCCCGCGCACGCTGGCGAGCTGGCCGGCATTCTGCTTGCGTTCCAGTTCGGCCATGGCCTTGGGCAACACTTCAGGGTGGGCGATCAGGTAATCGTGCACCACCTGTTCGATAGCCGCGCGCTGACCGGAAGACAGGCTATCGGCCGGATCGGCCGAGAGCCGCTGCGATTGCCAGAACCAGCCGGCTGCGCCGCCAAGCACCGTGAAACCCAGCACAAGCGCAACATTGAGGGCGAAACGGCGGTTCCGCCGGGCAGTTTCAGTCTGGCTCATCAACGCCGTTTACCTGCGCTTCCTTGCGCGTTCAATCTGTGCACGCGCCTGCATGGCAATATCCTGTGCCCGCAGCCAATCGGGGGAATCCTTGGGCAAGCCGGCCATGGCCGCTTCCGCGCTGGATGTCGCCTCCGCCCAGCGGCCGGCCATGATCTGCTGTTCCGCGCTGGCAAGCCGCGCCCGCTCCGTATCACCGTTGGCGGCATAGACCACGCCGAGCTGATACCACGCATGGGGATTTTCCCGGTCACGGGCAACGGCGGCCTTCAGCACCCGCTGCGCCTCGGCCAGGTTCTTCGGATCCTCGCTGGCGATCAGGGCATGGCCGAAGGTGGTGGCGATCAGCGGCTGGTTTCCGGTCAGCTCGGTGGCCCGGCGCAGCGAGGCAAGCGCTTCGCCAGGCTTGCCCCCCTCGAGCAGGATCTGGCCCTTCAGTTCGAGAAAATAGGGATCGGCCGGCGCATCGCGCAGCAGGGCATCGACCTCGTCCAGCGCCTTGGCCAGGAACGCCTGCTTATGGAAGGCATAGGCCCGCGCATAATGCGCCGGCACCGATCGATCGCTTTCCGGATAGGCCGCCAGCGTCTGCTCGGGCTCCGCAAGATAACCGAACAGCTTCGCCTTGGCCCGGCGGAAGCGTGCTTCGATCACCGGATCGCTCGGCCGGTTCCACGCCGGATCCTTGGCATAGCTTTCCTGCAGCACAGCAATGCGGTCCCCCTCCAGCGGGTGGGTGGAAAGGAACACGTCGCGGTCGGCCTGACTATAACCGCGGCGATAGCTTTCGGTCTGCAGCTTCTTGAAGAACTCAATCGAACCCTTGCCGGTGATACCCGCGGCAGAGAGATACTGCGCCCCGGCGGCATCGGCCTGGGATTCCTGCCCACGGCTGAAGGCCAGGTACTTGCCCATGGCCGCGCTCTGCCCGGCCATCACCGCCGCCATCGCCGCCTCTCCGCCGCCCACCACCGCCGCCGCCGCGCCGATCAGCAGCGACAGCAGGCTGACCGTGCCGGCCGCCTTCGCGCCCTGTTCGCCGCTGATCGCGTGACCGCCGGTGATATGGCCGAGTTCGTGAGCGATCACGCCCTGCACCTGGTTGGCGCTATCTGCCACTTCGATCAGGCCGGCATTGAGATAGACGGCCTGCCCGGCCATCACGAAGGCATTGATCGAGCGATCACCCACCAGCACGACATCGACGTTGCGCGGATCGAGCCCGGCCGCCGTGATCAGCGGCGCGGCCATATCCCGAAACAACGCCTCGGTTTCGGCATCGCGCAGGATGGATTGCGCCGCCGCCACATTGATGGCGAGCACAACGGTCAACAGCGCGGCAGAAACACGCGAGAGGAAACGCAAGGATAGGCGCATGGCTGCCACACCTTCGCGCAGGCCCCTGAACGCTGGCTTAAGTGTTGCGGCCGCAGCTGTCATCGCCAAGGCCTACCCGCAAACGGAGGCGGGCGCCACGGGCTTGCCGCAGCGTGGCCGATTCACGCCTGCCTGCGATCAACCAAGCAGGCGCTGTGCCGCGCGTTGGAACAGGGCATCGTCCTCGCCCAGATCGCCAATCAGCACGATTTCCCCGGTGGCCGTGCGGCGGGTGAGGACAAGGGCGAATTCACTTTCGCCGCCGGCCAGTTGCTCCAGCGGGTGGGTCGGCAGGCTGCGCAGGCGACCGGCAAGGGCGGCGCGGCGAGATTCCTTCGGCAAGGCCACGGCCTCGCTTTCCTCTCGCTTGAGGCGGCGTTCCAGCTGGACCACGGCCTTCAGGCCGCCCGGCATTTCGCCCAGGACGGCAGCCAGCGTGCCCGCGCCCAACCCCAGGCGCCGGGCATGGGCCAGCGCAGTGGCATATTCGGTAACACGGGTCTTGTCGTAGGCGGCGCCGAATACCAGCTTGACCACCGGCACCAGCGGGGCGCGCGCCTGTTGCTTCAGCCCGGCATCAGCCAGAAGTTCGGCCAGGCCAGCCGGATCACCTTCGGCCAGCAGCGCGAAATCATGCGCCCGCCCGATCGCGGCATAGAGCGCGTGGCGGCTGCGATCTTCCGCGCCAATCGCGGCGGCAGCCAGTTCGCGGGCCGAAGCCAGCACATCGGCAAGGCCATCCTCGCCGTCTTCGCCGATCAATTCGGAAACCCACTCTGGCTGGGGCAGCAGCGCCAGATCGAGCACCCCGGCATCGCCAAGGGCATCCTTGCAAGGCACGAAAAAATCGGCCGGGCCATCGGCCCAGTTCGTCAGCGGCTGCGGTTGGCGGGCCGGGCGCACCTTCAGCGCCAGGTCGATCTCGTCCATCAGCGCTTCGGTGGTCTGTTGGTCGGCCAGTTCCTTCCAGTTGATCAGGCCATAGATCAGGTCGATCCCGCTGCTGCCCATCGAACCGGAAAAGGGCAGCAGGATCCCACGGTAGAGGATGGTGCGGCCGCGCTGGTTGATGAATTCAGCCTCGAACCCGATCGGCGCCTCGTTGGCCAGGATCTGCATGTAGTGATCGGTGATGTGCGACAGGAGCGAGCGACCGGGCACATCCGACAGGGTGCGAATCGCGGCCACATCGACTTCGCTTTCGCAGGCCAGCGCGCTGCCGATGTAGCGAATCACGGGGTTTTCCACCCCTTCGCCAAAATCGAGCACCACAGCATAAGGATCGAAATCCGGGAGCGAGCCGGTTTCCATGTCCGCAATCAGCGGAAAGGGCCGATCGCCCAACAAGCTGGCCCAGTGGTTATAGGCGCGAACCTGCAAGCGCCGCTCGTCCTGCCCGATGGCGGGCGGCAGGGCATCATGTCCGATCTCGTCTTCGGCCAGGTCATAGACGTCGGCCTCGGAATAATCCCCGAACGGCTCTCGCAACGTATCCATGCCGCACTTACCCTCAATCAGTCTCACCGCGGGTATGGCGCAACATGGTTGAACAAGGGTTAAGTTGGGCCGCCGCCAAAGGGAACGCGCCCTTCATGTGGCAGCGGCATCGGCGCCTTGGCCCACAACAAAACCTGGGTGACGAGCAGCCAGATTGCCGCCAGCACGAGCGCAACCGGAAGGCTGCTCATATCAGCCAGCACGCCCCAGCCCCAGGCGCCGACCGAGAAGGCTCCGTAGCAAACCGCCTGAAAGGTCGACAGGCAACGGCCGAGGATTTCCTCGGGCGAACGCAACTGCATCGCGACGTTGAGCGTGGTCATGGTGATGTTCCACCCCGCGCCGATGACAAAAGCGCAGGGCAGCGCCACCCACAGCGAATCGCTCCACGCCAGGCCCAGGAAGCTGGCCGCATAGCCCCCCACGCCCCACGCCATCGCCCCTTCCGAACCGAAGCGCTGGCGAATCGGGGTCATGGCAAAGGCAATCGCGATGGAACCGAGGCCAAAGGCCCCGAGTACCAGCCCGAAGGTCAGTTCATCGCCGTGCAGCCGGTCACGCACCAGGCTGGGCACCAGCGCCTGGAACGCGGCGATGCCCAGACCCACGGCAAACCCGCGCAGGAGCAGCCGGCGCACGGGCGGCGAATGCGCGCAGAACGCCAGCCCCTCGCGGATGGAGCGCAGCATCGGCCCGCGTTCGGGCGGCGGCACTTCAGGGCGCCAGCGCATCAGAACCCAGATCAGCGCGATATAACTGATCGCGTTGATCGCAAAGCCCGCGCCCACCCCGGCCGTGGCAATCAGCACACCGCCCACGGCAGGCCCGGCGCTGCGGGCCAGGTTGAGCGCCACCCCGTTGAGCGAAATTGCCTGGGGCAGATCGCGCGTGCCGACCTGAGTTCGCACCGACGCCTGCCAGGCCGGCGCGTTGAACGTGGCGCCTATGCCCACCAGCAAGGTGAAGGCCAGTAGGCCGGCCGGCCCGATCATCCCGGCAAAGGTCATCCCCGCCAGCAGCGCAGAGGCGACCAGCATGGCGATCTGCGAGGCAAGCATGACCCGGCGGCGATCGTAATTGTCAGCAATGGCGCCGGCCACCAGACCGACCAGCAGGATCGGCGCAGTATTCGAAGCTTGAACCGCCCCGACCAGAGCATGCGAACTGGTCAACTCGGTCATCAGCCAGGCCGCCCCCACCGCCTGGATGGCCGATCCGAGCTGTGAGAACAGGTTGGCGGTCCAGATCGCCCGAAACGCCGGATAGCGAAAGGGTGCCAGAACCCCGCCCGGCGCGGGAGGAGAAGCAGCGGTATCGGTCGACCGGGTCATCGTGACAGGGATGGGCACCGCGCCGGGCGGGGTCAACCCGTTGCGCTACAACAAGTAACGCATTCGTACCGTCTGGTGCAGCGAACCATGATCGAGCACGAAGGCGGCCGCCGAAAAGCGCGGCGGTCCGAACCGGACCCTGGCATCGCGGGAAAAGCCAAAGCCCTCTTTGGGGATCATCACCATGGTATCGAGCTTGCCGTTGCCATTCTCGTCATGGAACAGCGAAATCGCATAAGTGCCGGGAACAACGGCGGGAAAATCCAGCTGCACCGCGCCGCCGGCCTGCACCGGCACGGCCACGTGGCGGGCGGCCGGATCCTTGCTGCAATCGGGAAAGGCCTTCGCGTTGGCGGTCAGGCAGGCCAGCACCTTGCCCTTGGCGTTGCGCAGGTTGGTCACCGTCACGCTGACATCTTCCGGCGCATCGGGCGTAGCGGGGATTGCACCGACCGGGCCGGCCAGCACCGCAGTCAGGGCGAGGAAAGCCCCCGATCGGTTCCGCACAGCCGATCCCAAACCCTGAAATACAGCCCGTAATTGCATAAATAGTGCTCATGATGGCGGTGGTGGTGACTGGCGGTTATCAACCAGCCGCCCAACCGGGAATGAACAATCGCGCGCGGAAAGATTTCCCAGCCCATGTGATTGGTTACGCCCATCACGGTCATGATGGTCAGCACCGCGCCCAGCACGCCCACATGGATCGGCACGAAGAACACCAGTGCGGGAATGACCACCGCCCCGGTCAGCGCCTCGATGGGATGAAAGCTCATCGCCGCCCAGGCCGTGGGTGGCCGGCTGGCGTGATGCACCGCATGGGCGATGCGAAACCACTTCGGCTGGTGCATCCAGCGATGCGTCCAGTAAAACCAGGTGTCGTGGGCAAACAGGTAAAGCAGCAGTGATAGCGGCAGATACCACAAGGGCATGGCGTGCAGATCGGTGTAGATCCGCGTCCACCCGAAGGCCTGCCAGCCCCAGGCCACGATCCCGGCGGGAATGCCATAGATCGCGGCGGAAAGCAGCGACCAGCCGATTTCCGCGCGGATCTGCTTGCCCAGCCCGCGATAGAGCCCCGGCCGCACGGCGCGCGTGGCAAGGGCGAAACCGCCACTTGCCAACGCATAACGCACCGCCACGATGGCCGTCATGGCCAATGCCGAAGCCGCAGCCGCAAGGATCATCGTTCTGTCCATGCTCTAGTCATGGCCCAGTCAGCCCATGCAGCACAAGAGTCAGCTGGCGCGGCGGACCTTGCCGGCATGCTGGCCAACGCTGGCAGGGCCACGCGGACGGAACCGACGCTTGGGCCGTGCTTCGTCATCGCTGCGTGCTCCATCGCCGCGCGGGGCACCGCGCTGGCCCTGCGGGCGGGCGTTCCGGCCGCCATCACGACGGCCTTCCCCACGCGGCTGGCGTTCGCCCCGCTCCTCTTCCGGGGAAGCGCGCTTGGCGGCGGGCAGCGTGGCTGCCAGCTTGAGAAAATCTTCCGGCAGCGGCTTCTGGTCGAGCTTGACCTTGGTCAGGCGCTCGATGTCGCGCAGGTAGGGCTTCTCATCCGGTGCCACGAACGAAAGCGCCACACCATCGGCCCCCGCACGTGCGGTGCGGCCGATCCGGTGAACATATTGCTCCGGCACGTTGGGCAGTTCGAAATTGAACACGTGGCTCACGCCCGAAACGTCGATGCCGCGGGCGGCAATGTCGGTGGCAACGAGAATCGGCACCGAACCCTGGCGGAAGCCTTCCAGCGCGCGGGTGCGCTGGGCCTGGCTCTTGTTGCCGTGGATCGCGGCAGCGCTGACCCCGGCGGCGGCCAGGTGGCGCACCACGCGATCGGCGCCGTGCTTGGTCCGGGTAAAGACCAGCGCCCGGTCGATCGACTTGTCGGCCAGGCCGGCGCGCAGGCTGAGCGTGAGCAGCGCCTGCTTTTCCGCCTGGTTCACGAAGGTCGCATACTGCTCGACCCGTTCAGCCGTGGTGGCCTGCGGCGCGACTTCGACCCGCACCGGGTTGTTGATGAAGCGCTTGCCCAGATCGGCAATCGCCTGGGGCATGGTGGCCGAGAAGAACAGGCTCTGCCGGTCCTTCGGCAGGAGCGCGGCCACGCGGGTCAGCGGCTGGATGAAGCCAAGGTCCATCATCTGGTCGGCCTCGTCGAGCACGAAGATCTCGACGTTGCGCAAGGTCAGGGCGCGCTGATCGATCAGGTCGAGCAGGCGGCCCGGCGTGGCCACCAGCACATCGGTGCCCTGGGCCAGCTTGCGGGCCTGCTTGCCCACCGGAACGCCGCCGAACACGCAATCCACGTGCAGGCGCAGGAACTTGGCATAGCCCTTGATGTTCTCGGCAATCTGGGCCGCCAGTTCGCGGGTGGGCGAAAGCACCAGCATGCGGCACGATGCCGACTTGAGCGGCTTGGGATCGCCTGCCAGCCGGTGCAGCGAGGGCAGCGAAAAGGCCGCTGTCTTGCCGGTGCCGGTCTGGGCGATACCCAGCAGATCGCGCCCTTCCATCAGCGCCGGAATCGCCTGGCGCTGAATCGGGGTGGGATCGGCATAACCCTTCGCGTTAAGCGCACGCAGGATCGGTTCGGCAAGGCCGAGTTCGGTGAAATAAGACATGAAAAACTATGCTTTCTTTGGCCCGCACGCCATGGTGGGGCGGCAGGGTTCGCGTTGCGCGACCCGTGCGTGAAATGGGCAGCAGGTGGGCGGCAACCGCTCGTCACCCCGCCGGTCACTCTCCCGAAAGGGGCGGACCTCACGCTGCGGGCAACTGCGCTGCGGGCATTGGCCCGGCGCCGGTCACGAGCCGCCCCTTAACTGCAATTGCGCAAATGCGCAAGGAAATTACACCAGCGCGGCTATCAGCCTTCACCCCAGCCGGCGCATTCGGGATCGGCCCCGATCACCTGGCGGCGCAGCGATGCTCGGGCCAGGCGCTCGATCTCGGCCTTGCGGCGGGCAGCGGCAAGCGGCACCAACGGCGCCGGGCGCAGGATCTCGGCATCATAGCCATCAGCCACGATCACCCCGCACTCTGCCGGGCGGAACGGCGCGGTTTCCATGCAGGCAAGGTCCAGCTGCGGCGCAAGGCCCCAATAGAAACGATCGCAGTGATCCAGATAGTCGGTCCACTTGCCATCGCCCATCAAATCGGCCCGGCTGACCTTGATCTCCACGATGACGACATGGCCCTTGGCGTCGATCCCCATCAGATCGGCGCGGCGCCCGGATCGCAGCGGCATTTCCGAAAGGCACCAGATGCCGTTACGGGCAAACAACCGGCAGATCCCACGCGCCACCCGCTGTGCCGCAGGCCCACCGTGCAGATCATCGCCCGCTGCGGGAATCGAAAGTAATGCCATGCACTCATTATGAGAACATAGGGCGAACAATGCAATACCCCGCCGAGCTTACCCCACCAGGCGACGATCCAGCGCGCCGGGCGGCGCATATTCCATAAGCGCGTCGCGAGCCGCCGCGAACTCGTCCCACAAGGCACGGGCCGGTACGGCGGCCGGGATTCCCCTGGCGTGCAGCGCCAGCAGCGCCTTGATGCCGGTCTGGAGGATGGCGCAGATGTCGCCCACCCCCTGTCGCACATGAGCGGCGCGCCAACCGCCCGCCGCGCCAATCACTTCAGGGAAGTGCCGCAGGGCCGGGGAGAGCGCCGGCCGGGAAACCCCCGCCAACGCCGCCACGATCCCGGCCACATCGTGCAGCGCCAACCACTGCGCACCAAGATCGCCATTGCCCGCGGCGGCAGGATGGACAGCCGGGAAGGAATCGGGCGGCAGAGAATTCATATTACGGGTGATACGGGCGTTGCCTTGCCAAATGCCTAAGCCAACCCTCTGCGCGGGCGAATTGCGCGCGCACGCGAATTCCTTCTGGTCACCCCGCAACCTCTCTGCTAGTCGCGCTCCCCACGCACCCGTAGCTCAGCTGGATAGAGCGCTGCCCTCCGAAGGCAGAGG
>CAZVHM010000081.1:0-11586 GCA_964627175.1 uncultured Novosphingobium sp.
GTGGATGCCGGCAGCGCGGCTCTTTTGCGAAAGCCGCTGGATCAGTACTTCGATTTCCTTGCCCACCGTCACCATCAGGTCGGCCAGCTCGTCCACGATCACCACGATCTGCGGCAGGGTCTGGTATTCGAACTGCTGGTCTTCGTAGAGCTCCTCGCCGGTGTCGGGATCGAAGCCGATCGGGATGCGCTTGCCCAGCGGCTTGCCCTTGGCGATGGCGGCGCGGACCTTTTCGTTGAAGCCGGACAGGTTGCGCACGCTGATCTCGCTCATCATGCGATAGCGCCGCTCCATTTCCTCCACCGCCCATTTCAGTGCGCGCACGGCCTTGGCCGGCTCGGTCACCACCGGGGAAAGCAGGTGGGGGATATCGTCGTAGGTCTTCAGTTCCAGAACCTTGGGATCGACCAGGATCAGGCGGCACTGCGCTGGGGTGAGGCGATAGAGCAGCGACAGCAGGATGCAGTTCAGCCCGACCGACTTGCCCGAGCCGGTGGTGCCGGCCACCAGCAGGTGGGGCATGGTCGCCAGATCGGCCACCACCGGTTCGCCGGCGATGTCCTTGCCCAGGATGATCGGCAGAAGTGCCTTGGTGCCGGCGAATTTCTCGCAGGCGACCAGTTCCTTGAAGCTGACCATCTGGCGGTCGGCGTTGGGCAGTTCGATACCCATCACGGTGCGGCCGGGGATGGCCGAAACGCGGGCGGAAATCGCGCTCATGTTGCGGGCGATATCGTCGGCCAGGCCGATCACGCGGCTGGACTTGATGCCGGGGGCCGGCTCCAGCTCGTACATCGTCACCACCGGCCCGGTGCGAACGGCGGTGATTTCGCCCTTCACGTTGAAGTCGTCCAGCACCGTCTCCAGCAGGCGGGCGTTGCGCTCCAGCGCCAGCTTGTCGATCTTCGGCTGCGAATTGGGCAGGGGATCGGCCAGGAGGTCAAGGCCGGGCAGTTCATACTGGTCGAACAGATCGCCCTGCGGCTTGGCCGAGGGATTGAACCGCGCTGGCTGGATCGGCCGGGTGGGATCGGTGATCTCCGGCGCGCGGCGGGGCGCATCGGGCGCTTCAGGCTCGGCCATCACCTTGGCTTCGCGAGTCTTCTTTTCGCGTGCGGGCACAATGCCCTGAAGCTGCGCCGGGGTGGGCAGCGCCGGACGACGGGCCAGGAAGCGCGGCATGGTCAACAGGCCAGCCCAGTCGAGCGCAAAGATCCGCGCCACGATCAGCGCGCCGGCGCCGAGCAGCACCAGCGCCGTGCCAAGGATCGCCCAGCCGGCCACGGCTTCGGGCAAGTGGCTGGCAATCGCGCGGATCGCCATCGCGCCCATCAGGCCGGCCAGCCCGCCCATCGTGGCCGGCAGCGAGCCGCCCGGAGCGGTGAAAGTCAGGCTCAGCACGGTGCCGAGCAGGAACATGGCCAGCAGCAGCAGGGCCGCGCCGCGCCACCATGCCCGCCGTGCCGAAGGGGTTTCGTCTTCCACGCTGTCGTCGGCCAGCCGCCACAGGCGGCGGCCGGAAACCACCAGTAACGGCACCAGCAGCACCGAAACCAGCCCGAACAGAAACAGCGCCTGATCGGCCACCCATGCGCCGGGCGCGCCCATCCAGTTGAGCACCACGCCATCGGCCGCCGCGGTGGAGCCGGAAGGATCGGTCTGGTGATAGGAGGCGAGCGCCAGCGTCAGGAACAGCGCAGCCCCGAACAGGATCAGTGCGGCGCCCATTTCGCCGGCGCGGCGCATCGAGCGGCGCAGCACGCCGCGCCAGTTGCCGTTGCCGCGGCGCGGCCCATTGCCGCCCGGCCCTATCGCTTGCGTCGCCATCGGCGCAGTGCCCCTTCCTCGATCAACCCGCTTAATGCGCCCGGTGGCGAGTCCCCGTCAAGAATCCAAGGGATTCCCGGCGGTTTTATGCGCCAAGCCGTCTATCGCTGCCCATCCGTGGCCGGGAAGGCGGCGCGCGTTGGCCAGGTTCATTCCCCCCAGCGCGATCACCGGGCGCGGTGATTGGCGCGCCAGCAGCAGAAACCGCAGCGCGCCCAGAGTTGGCCCGCCGGGGTGGGAGCGGGTGGCGAAGACCGGCGAAAGCAGCGCCAGATCGGCCCGCGCCCGGCCGGCGGCGGCCAGTTCGCGCAGGGAATGGGCCGTGACAAGGCGCAAGGTGGCGGGGCCGCGGGCGAGCAGCGGCGGCGCGCCATAGCTGCCATCGGCGCCCACGCCGCGGGCCGCGCGGGGCGTTCCTGCCCAGACCGCCACCACTCCGCGCAAGCGGCAAAGTCGCAGCAGCGCGCGAAACCGGGCCGCCCGCTCACGCGGGGGCAGGTGATAATGGCGGAAGATGAACCCGCTGCCGCGCGGAAGCCGGCGAAGCGCCTGTTCCAGCCCGGCATCGGTGCGGGCATCGGAAACCAGCCACAGCCGGGGCAACTCAGTCGGAGCGAGGGTCTGGCGCGAACGCATGGGAACGCTATAGCGCAGGGTCATGGATCAGCCAGCCACCCCCCTTGCCGAAATCCGCGCCCGGATCGAAACTGCCGCCCGGATTGCCCGCCGCAAGGCGGCCGAGATCACGCTCGTCGCCGTCAGCAAGACGCATCCGGCCGAACGGATCGTGCCACTGATCGCCGAAGGGCAGCGCGTTTTCGGGGAAAACCGGGTGCAGGAGGCGCAAGCCAAGTGGCCGGCCCTGCGCGATGAATATCCCGGCATCGAATTGCACCTGGTCGGCCAGCTTCAATCCAACAAGGCCGATGAAGCGGTGGGCCTGTTCGATTGCATCCACTCGGTGGACCGGCCCTCGCTGGTGACCGCGCTGGCCCGCGCGATGGACAAGGCGGGGCGGCAGGTGCCGTGCTTCATGCAGGTCAATATCGGCGCGGAAGAGCAGAAGGGCGGCTGCGCGCTGGCCGATCTTCCCGCGCTGCTGACGGAAAGCCGCGCGGCCGGCCTGCCCATCATCGGCCTGATGTGCGTGCCGCCGCTGGGCATCGAACCGGCGCCATTCTTCGCCCTGCTCGACAAGCTGGCCCGCGATCATGGCCTTGCCGGCCGGTCGATGGGGATGAGCGAGGATTTCGAGACTGCCATTCAGCTCGGCGCCACGCACATCCGCATCGGTTCGGCCCTGTTCGGCGCGCGGGGCTAGTCCTCGCGCTGCTCCAGTTCGGTTCCGCTGAGCGTTACTATATGGAGCAGATTGGTTGCCCCCGGCGTGCCGAAGGGCACGCCGGCCAGCGCGATCAGCTTTGATCCGGCCACGCCGAAACCGTGACGCAGGGCCATGCGCTTGCCCTTGGCGATCATTTCCTCGAAGCTGCCGATATCCTTGGTGGGCACCGCGTGGGCGCCCCACAGCAGCGCCATCCGGCGGCCGGTTTTCTGCGAAGGGGTAAGCACCAGCATCGGCACGGCGGGGCGTTCGCGCGCCACGCGCCGGGCGGTGGAACCCGATCCGGTGAACACCACGATGCCCGCCAGCGTCACGGTCTGGGCGATTTCGGCCGAAGCGCGGGCCAGCGCATCGGCGGTGGTGGCATCGGGGATCACGTCGGTGAAGTGGATGCGGGCGGCATAGCCGGGGTCGTTCTCCACCTGCTTGGCGATCCGGTCCATGATCGTCACGGCTTCCACCGGCCAGGCGCCCGAGGCGGTTTCGGCCGAAAGCATCACCGCGTCGGCCCCGTCATAAACCGCGTTGGCCACGTCGGAAACTTCGGCGCGGGTGGGCGCGGGGCTTTCGATCATCGATTCCAGCATCTGCGTGGCCACGATCACCGGCTTGCCCGAACGGCGCGTGGCTTCCACGATCCGCTTCTGCAGCGGCGGCACTTCTTCCGGGTTCAGTTCCACGCCCAGATCGCCGCGCGCCACCATGATACCGTCCGACAGCTCGATGATCTCGTCCAGCCGGTCCACCGCGGCCGGCTTTTCGATCTTGGCCACCAGCGCGCCGTGCCCGCCCATCAGCTTGCGGGCTTCGGCAACGTCTTCGGGCCGCTGCACGAACGACAGGGCAATCCAGTCGGCGTGATGTTCAACCGCAAACGCGAGGTCGCGCCGGTCCTTCTCGGTCATTGCCGGAACCGGCACCACGACATCGGGCACGTTCACGCCCTTGCGATCGGAAATGAACCCGCCCACTTCGGCGGTGCAGAGGATAGAATCGGCCTCGGCCCGGATCACCCGCAGCTTCAGCTTCCCATCGTCTATCAGCAGGCGCTGGCCCTTGTGCAACACCTCGAACAGTTCGGGGTGCGGCAGGCACACGCGGTTTTCGTCACCCGGCGTGGGATCGCGGTCCAGCGTGAAATGCGCGCCGTGGCGGATCAGCACCTTGCCGGCGGCAAAGGTGCCCACCCGCAGCTTCGGCCCCTGCAAGTCGCACAGGATCGCCACCGGGCGGCCGAAATCCTTTTCAGCGGCGCGAATTGAAGCGATCGTTTCGGCATGGGTCGCGTGATCGCCGTGACTCATGTTGACGCGGAAGGCATCGACGCCCGCGCGCAGCAGCCGCTCGATCATTTCCGGCGAACGGCTGGCCGGGCCAACTGTTGCCAGGATCTTCACCTTGCGCCCGCGATGACTGTTCTTGCGATCCGATCTGGCCACGAATAGATCCTTTTCCTGTACGCGCCCCGTATGGCAAGGCTGCGGCCAAGAACCAAGGACCAAGCCTGATGAGTTGCTCTGAGAATACGAATGCGCCCGCCGGGGATCCGCTCGATGCGCTCGACGATGCGGTGGCCGCCGCGGCCTTCCGCCGGCTGGTGCGCCATTTGCGCCATCGCCACGATGCCCAGAACATTGATCTCATGGGCCTCGCCGGCTTCTGCCGCAATTGCCTGGCCGACTGGATCGTTGAAGCCGGCGCCCGCAACGAAGCCGGGCTGCTGGACAAGACCGCCGCGCGGGAGCTGATCCATGGCATGCCGGCGGCGGAATGGAAGGCCCGCTTTCACGTCGAAGCCACGCCCGAACAGCTGGCGCGCATGGCCGAAAGCATGGCCCGCAACGCGCCGGGCGATTGATATCCACAGCCCCCGGCTTGGCGCGCGGGCCGCGCCGTGGCTATCAGCCTCGCCAACCGAAACACCGATTCTGACGGAGACCAATTCCGATGGCCGAGTCCACCGACGATCGCCTGCGCCTTCTGATCGAGCGCGTTGAGCGCCTTGAAGAAGAAAAGAAGGGCATCCAGGATGATATCAAGGATGTCTACGCCGAGGCCAAGGCCGTGGGTTATGACACCAAGATCATGAAGCAGATCGTCCGCCTGCGTAAGATGAAGCCGGATGACCGGCGCGAAATGGACATGCTGCTGGACACCTACAAGAACGCCCTCGGGCTGGACTGAGCGGCGCACTGGCCGGGCGGCGGAACCTCCGCCGCCGCAGGCTTGCTCCCTGTCCCGGATGCGGGCGTATAACGGGCAATCTGCCAATGTCGCCAGCGCCGATGAACCGGCGAAACGCAGCAAACATTGCCCGCGCGGCGATCCTCGGCTAGGGGCGCGCAATCGCCCACCCTAAACGCTGAAAGCTCTATGGCCGGCCATTCCAAATTCAAGAACATCATGCACCGCAAGGGCGCGCAGGACAAAAAGCGCTCGGCGCAGTTCTCCAAGCTCTCGCGCGAAATCACTGTCGCCGCCAAGATGGGCATGCCGGATCCCGACATGAACCCCCGTCTGCGCGCTGCGGTCAACGCCGCCAAGGCGCAGTCGATGCCGAAGGACAACATCCAGCGCGCGATCGACAAGGCCAGCAAGGGCGATGGCGAGAACTACGAAGAAGTGCGCTACGAAGGCTACGGCCCCGGCGGCGTTGCCCTGATCGTCGAGGCACTGACCGACAATCGCAACCGCACCGCCACCAACGTGCGCACCGCCTTTGCCAAGAACGGCGGCAACCTGGGCGCATCGGGCGCGGTGAGCCACGGGTTCGAACGGCTAGGCCTGATTGAATATCCGGGTTCGGTGGGCGATGAGGAAAAAGTCCTCGAAGCCGCGATCGAGGCTGGGGCCGACGATGTCGAGTCGGACGGCGACAGCCACGCGATCTGGACCAGTATCGATTCGCTCCACGAAGTGGCCAAGGCGCTCGAACCCGTGCTGGGCGAGGCCGAGGCGGTCAAGCTGGCGTGGAAGCCCGGCCTCAAGACCGATGTTGATGTCGAAACCGCCAAGACCCTGCTCAAGCTGGTCGACACGCTCGACGACGATGACGACGTGCAGACCGTTTGGGGCAACTACGAAATCTCCGATGCGGTGATGGAGCAGCTGGGCTGATGCGACCGCGCGTCAGCGGAGCGCAGGTCTGATGTGGCAGGTGGCCGCGAAGGCGCTGCTTGCGGGCGCGCTGATCGCGGCCATCGCCGAAATCGGCAAGCGCCTGCCCGCGCTCGGCGCGCTGGTCGCCTCGCTGCCGCTGGTTTCGGTGCTGGGCATGATCTTCCTGTGGCACGCCCGGCCCGATGCCGAGAACATGGCGCTCCATGCCGAGGCAACCTTCTGGTACGTGCTGCCCTCGCTGCCGATGTTCCTGCTCATTCCCGCGCTGCTACGCCATGGCGTGCCGTTCTGGGCGGCGCTGGTGGCCGGCTGTGTGCTGACGTTGGGGCTCTACCTCGCCATGATGCAGGTGGGCCCGCGCTTCGGCCTCAGGCTGTGACCGCGCACACATGATCATTCTTGGCGTCGATCCCGGGCTCACCTGCACCGGCTGGGGGCTGGTGGCCAAGTCGGGTAGCCGGTTGAGTCATCTCGCCAACGGCCAGATCCGCACCGATATCAAGCAATCGATGGCCGAACGGCTGGTCCAGCTCGACCGCGAGCTGACCGATGTCATCCTCCTCCACCAACCCGACAGCGGGGCGGTGGAAGAAGTCTTCGTCAACGTGAACCCGCAGTCGACGCTGAAATTGGGGCAGGCGCGCGGCGTGGCAATGTTGAGCCTCGCGCGCAGCGGAATGCCGGTGGCGGAATACCCGACCAAGGTGATCAAGAAAGCGCTGGTCGGCACCGGCGGGGCGGAAAAGCACCAGATCCAGCACATGCTGAAAGTGCTGCTTCCCGGCGTGAAGCTGGCCGGAGAGGACGCGGCCGATGCGCTGGCGGTGGCGATCACTCATGCCAACATGCTGGGCAGCCATCGCTGAGGAAATGTGGCAAGCTCCGGTTCATCCGGCGCGATCCAGTCTGGCCGGGTTTGTCACAGCAGGATTTGCCCCATGCGCATTGCCCCGCCCAAGGTCGCTGTCGCCGTCGCTTCCCTCTCGCTGGCGGCGCTCGCCATTTCGGGGTGTACCGCCAGCCGCTACCAGATCTCCGATGCGCTGATGCGTTATGGCCTCGATCACAACCAGGCGCAGTGCGCGGCCGAATTCCTGCGCGGCCGCTTGTCGGTGGGACAGGTCGACCGGTTGACCCGCGCCGCGCGCTACTACAACCCCGGCGGGCCGCTGACGTTCGGCGATCTCGTGCGGGTGGCCGGCACGGTCGACGACAACCGCGTGGCGCTCGAAGTGGGGGCGGCTGCGCTGGCCTGCCGTGTCGGCGCCAACATTCGCCTGCCGGGCTTCTGACGCGGCGCTATCAACTCTCACTATCCACGGTCACCGCGCGGCCGCGCTTGCCCCCGGTTTGCTTCCCTGCCATAGGAACAAACCATGATCGCCAAGCTGACCGGCACGCTCGATGATTTCGGCCCCGACTGGGCCGTGATCGACGTGGCCGGCGTCGGCTATCTCGTGTCCTGCTCTGCCAAGACGCTGGACCACCTCGGCATTCGCGGCGATGCCTGCACGGTGTTCACCCAGATGCAGGTCAGCGAAACCGACATGCGCCTGATCGGCTTTGCCAGCGGGGCAGAGCGTGATTGGTTCCGCCTGCTCACTGCGGTGCAAGGCGTGGGCTCGAAGGTCGCGCTCGCCATCCTCTCTGCCCTGTCCACCGAGGATATCCAGCGCGCCTGCGCGGCCGGCGATGCTGCCATGGTGGCGCGGGCCAACGGTGTCGGCCCCAAGCTCGCCGCCCGTATCGTCAACGAATTGAAGGACAAGGCCGGCGGCCTGCCTACGGCGGCCGGGGCTGTGGCGCTTGCCGCCGCGCCGGCCGGCTCGGCCAGCGGCGATGCAGTGTCGGCCCTGCAGAATCTCGGCTTCAAGCCGCAAGTGGCGGCAGACGCCGTAGCCCGCGCACTGGACGAACTGGGCGAAGGGGCTGATCTCAACGCGCTCATCCGCGTGGCGCTGAAGAGGGCCGCGGGGTGAGTGGTCGTGCCGGTTATAGGCAGCCTGTCGTCAATGAGCGGGCAATGGCAGAAGCTGATCGCAGGTGGGATGAGGCTGCTGAGCGGCTGCGCTATTGTACAGAATACGCGCAAAGCGGATTGAAGGGCCTATTCCTTGCCAACGGCGCGTCGATAGTCGCGCTGCTGACCTTCTTGGGATCAGACAAGATGGTAGTGCACGACCATCGGGCACTTTGGTGGAGCTTTGCTTGGTTTGCTGTAGGAATTAGCTGTGCCTTGGGCGCATATCTTTCTGCGTACATCTCCCAAGAACTGCTTATGAACATGGCATTTAGTTGCTCGCGTCAGGCGGAAAGCGATGCATTCGGGCTGCAGGTCACGTATGATCCATACAAGTTCGAACGGTGGGGAAATCGCTGTGTGCGAACCGGGGTTTTGCTAGCCTTTGTATCCATGATTTGCTTTTTGATCGGTGCGTTTACGGCGCTGGACGCGATCACATGACCGATAATCCCCTTCTATCCTCCGCCCGTCAGGCCGAAGATGCCGATGCCGCGCTGCGGCCGAAAACGCTGGCCGAATTCGTCGGGCAGGCGGCGGCGAAGGATAACCTGCGGGTGTTCATCGAAAGCGCCAAGTCGCGGCGCGAGGCGATGGATCATGTGCTGTTTTTCGGCCCGCCGGGGTTGGGCAAGACCACGCTGGCCCAGATCGTTGCCCGCGAACTGGGTGTGGGCTTTCGCGCCACCTCTGGCCCGGTCATCGCCAAGGCCGGCGATCTGGCCGCCCTGCTCACCAATCTCGAACACGGCGATGTCCTGTTCATCGACGAGATCCACCGTCTCAATCCTGTGGTGGAAGAAGTGCTCTATCCGGCGATGGAGGATCGCGCGCTCGACCTGATGATCGGTGAGGGGCCTTCTGCCCGCTCGGTGCGGATCGATCTGCCGCCTTTCACGCTGGTCGGGGCCACCACTCGGCAGGGCCTTCTGCAAACCCCGCTGCGTGACCGGTTCGGCATTCCGGTGCGGTTGCAGTTCTATTCCGTGCCCGAACTGGAACGCGTGGTCACCCGCGGGGCCGGCCTGCTTGGCATCGGGATGGACAAGGACGGCGCCACCGAAATCGCCCGCCGCGCCCGCGGCACGCCGCGCGTGGCCGGCCGGTTGCTGCGCCGGGTGCGCGATTTTGCTCATGTCGCCGGGTCGGAAACGATCACCCGCGCGGTGGCCGATGATGCCCTGACCCGGCTGGAGGTCGATTCGCTGGGGCTGGACGCGCAGGACCGGCGCTATCTTCACATGATCGCCGATATCTACAAGGGCGGCCCAGTGGGGGTCGAAACGCTGGCGGCCGGCCTCTCGGAACCGCGCGATACGATCGAGGAAGTGATCGAACCCTACCTGATCCAGTTGGGCCTGGTCGCTCGCACGGCGCGGGGCCGCTGTCTCAACGATCGGGGTTGGCAGCACCTTGGCCTTGCCCCGCCTTCCGGCAGCCAGACCGGCCTGTTCGACAGCGCGGACTAGGCTTTTCGCCCGGTTGGGGGGCAGTTCGGTTCCATTCCGGGACATCTTGCCGGTGCTGTCTTCATTCGGGGCAGGAAGGCGCGAATTGCTCGCCGCAGACGCGGTTAATACGATTGTCGTGAGCCAGACTCTCTGCGTTTCTGCAGTCTGCGGGGCAAGGCATCGCCGCCCGCCCGCTGCTTGAACGAAAGAGAAGATTTATGTCGGTTCGGATGGCCATTGCCAAGTTTGCCGCCTTCGCGGCCGGCGGGGCGCTCGTGGGGGGCGGTGCGGTGCATGTGGCGGAACGCCCGAAGACGAACACCCCTCAATATGTCAAGCAGGCCAAGGTCGCCTCGCCCCGAACCGGAAAGACGGCACCTGCCCGCGCCAGCCGCCGGATTGCCGCCGTCCAGCCGCGCAAGGTCAAGCGGATCCGCCGGGTCGTTGCTCGCCCCGAGGCCTATACTCCCGCGCCGCAGGTGGCCATGGCGGCGGCGCCAGCGTTGCCGCCGATGCCCACGCCGCCGTCCGGTGGTGGTAGTGCGCCGGTGGTGATCGGTGGTGGCTGGGGCGGCGGCATGGGCGGAGGGTTCTTTGGCGGATTCTTTGGCGGCGGCAGTTCGGGCGGTCAGGTGGTGATCAGCAGCACCAGCACGGGATCAACCTCCACCTCTGGCGGTTCCACCAGCACTTCCGGCGGTTCTACCAGCAGCAGCACTGGCGGTAGTTCCACTTCCACCAGTTCGGGTAACGTCTCGACCTCGACTTCGACCAGTTCGGGCAATGTCAGCACATCGAGCTCGACCAGCACCTCGTCGAGCAGTTCGACATCGTCTTCGAGCAGCTCGTCCAGTTCCAGCTCGACTTCAACTTCCACGTCGAGTTCCACTTCCACTTCGACTTCGACGGGCGGTTCGAGCAGCAGTTCCGGCGGTCCGCCGACCGAGGTTCCCGCCCCGCCGATGCTGCTCCTGTTCGGTGCGGCAGCCGCCACGCTGTTTGCCCGCCGGCGCTTTGCCGCCGCGCGCTAGGCGCTTCCGTTCCCGGTAATGAAGAAAGGCCCCGGCTTGCCGGGGCCTTTCTTCATGGGCCTGCTCCCGCGCACGAAAAAGGGGCAGCCCCGCAGGACCGCCCCCTCTTTCGCTTGTCAGTGGCCTGCCTGGATCAGGCGGCCAGCTTGCGCAGCACGTACTGCAGGATGCCGCCGTTGCGGAAGTACTCGACCTCGTTGGCGGTATCGATGCGGCACAGGGCGGTGAAGGTGAACTTCGAACCGTCCTTGCGGGTCACTTCCACTTCCACGTCCTGGCGCGGCTGCAGATCGGCAACGCCCTTGATCGAGAAGGCATCGTCGCCGGTCAGGCCCAGGCTCTGGCGGGTTTCGCCATCCTTGAACTGCAGCGGCAGCACGCCCATGCCCACCAGGTTGGAGCGGTGGATGCGCTCGAAGCTTTCCACGATTACCGCGCGCACGCCGAGCAGGTTGGTGCCCTTGGCCGCCCAGTCGCGGCTGGAACCGGTGCCGTATTCCTTGCCCGCGACCACCACCATCGGGGTGCCGTTGGCCTTGTGCTTCATGGCCACGTCGTAAACCGCGCCAACCTCGTCACCGAAGCGGCTCATGCCGCCTTCGATGCCGGGGACCATCTCGTTCTTGATGCGGATGTTGGCGAAGGTGCCGCGCATCATCACTTCGTGGTGGCCACGGCGCGCGCCGTAGGAGTTGAAGTCCGCCTTGGCGACCTGATGCTCCATCAGCCACTGGCCAGCCGGGCTGTCAGCCTTGATGTTGCCGGCCGGGCTGATGTGGTCGGTGGTGATCG
>CAZVHM010000082.1:0-11391 GCA_964627175.1 uncultured Novosphingobium sp.
GCCATCCGCTGGGCCTGCCGATCCCGCACACCGCGATCATTCCGGAAAACAAGGATCGCATTGCCGATAGCCTCGCGGCCTTCCTGCGCGCCAATTTCCTCACGCCCCAGGTGGTGGCGAGGCGGTTGCGCGCGATGAACCTGGCCGCGACGGCGGGGGAGTATCTCGCCAGCCCGCGGCCCGGCTCGTCACGGCTGCGCGCGGGCGCGGCGGGCATGCTGGGCGATGTGCTGGAAGCGCTCGATCCCGAACAGCTCGGCGCTTCGGTCAAGGGCGGCCTGCGTGCGCAACTGGCGCGGCTCGATATTGCGCCGCTGCTGGGCCAGATGCTCAGCGCCGCGATTGCCGATCGGCGCCACCTGCCGGTGCTGGAAAGCCTGCTGCGCTGGGCCGGGCTGACGCTGGAGGCCAATGAGGCGCTCGTCCGCAGCCTGATCCACGATCGCGCCAGCACCATCCTGCGCTGGACCGGGCTGGACGAACGGCTGGCCAATGCCGTGCTCGACGGGCTCTACAAGCTGCTGGCCGAAACCATTGTCGATCCCGATCATCCCTTGCGCCGCAAGGTGGAAGAAGGGCTGGAAACCCTGGCCCGCGATCTGGCGCACGATCCTGCCACTCAGGCCCGCGTTGCCGCGCTCAAGGCCGAACTGTTGGCCAACCCGGCGATTGCGGCGTGGCTCGATGCGATGTGGGAACGGTTGCGCGCATCCTTGCTGGCGGCGCTGCGCGATCCCGATGCAGCGATGGCCGGCACCCTTGGCGTTGCTCTCGGCCGGGCGGCGGGCGAGCTGGGCGCAGCGCTGCGCGACGATGCGCGCCTCCAGCGGCTGGTAAACCGCTTCGCCCGGCGCACTCTGGTCGGCACCGCCAATCGGTTTGGCGATCAGATCGTGCGGCTCGTATCGGAAACGGTAAAGGGCTGGGATGCCGGCACGGTCACCAGCCGGATCGAAGGTGCGGTTGGCCGCGACCTGCAATTCATCCGGGTCAATGGCACCTTGGTCGGCGGCTGTGTCGGCCTGTTGCTCCATGCTGTCGATGTGCTGCTATAGCGCCGTGATGACCGACCTGTTCCACCCGCCCGTCAAGCGCTCGGTCGAAATCGCCGGCCACAAGACCTCGATCAGCCTGGAGCCGCTGTTCTGGGACATGCTGCTGGCCGCCGCTGCGGCGGAGGGCTTACCCGTTAATGCGCTGGTCGGACGGATCGATGCCGAACGGATCGCCGCACCGCATCCACCCGGCCTTGCCGGCGCGGTGCGGTGCTGGTTGGTGGCGCAGCTGGTCGTCGCTGAAGGTGAACGCGCCTCGCTCCCTCAATAAGTGGCGGGCGGATCGCTCGCCGGGAAACTCTCGTCGCTGGCCTCGTCGGCCTTGTCCCACTGCCGCGGGGCAGAGCGCATGGCTTCCGGCCCGGCATTGCGTATCTGCGCAAAGTTCGCGTCCGCAGGCTCGCCCGCGGCAAAGGCGGCGTGGCCTTCGTGGTGGCGCTGGCTCCGGGCATAGCGATAGACCGCGTAGGCCGCGGCGCCCAGGAAGGCGAGCTTGAACAGGGCCATCGAGATACTCCTCGGGATAAGAACGGCGTTTGCCGTCTTAACGCGCGAAGGCCCTGTTCTGTTTCCCCTTGTCTGGCGTCACTCCCCGCCGACGCGTTCGATCTGCGCGCCAACCAGGGCCAGCTTTTCCTCCAGCCGCTCGTAACCGCGGTCGAGGTGATAGAGCCGGTGGACCTGGGTGATGCCCTCGGCGGCAAGCCCGGCGATCACCAGGCTCATCGAAGCGCGCAGGTCCGTGGCCATCACTTCCGCACCGGTCAGTTTCGGCACCCCGTGGACCACCGCAGTACGGCCCTTGGTCTCGATGTGCGCGCCCATCCGGTTCAGTTCGGGAACGTGCATGTAGCGGTTCTCGAAGATCGTCTCGGTCAGCACGCTGGCGCCCTCGGCGCGGCACAGCAGCGCCATCAACTGGGCCTGCATGTCGGTGGCAAAACCCGGATAGGGCGCGGTCGAAATCGTCACCGCCCGCAGCGGGCCGTCGGTTGCCACATAGATGCCATCGGGCCGCGGCTCCACGATCACGCCGGCATCGCGCAGCGCCTGCACGGTCGCTTCCATTTCCTCGATCACGGCATGCTGCAGCATGACCTCGCCGCCGGTGATCGCCGCGGCGCAGGCATAGGAACCGGCCTCGATCCGGTCCGACATCACCCGGTAGGTCGCCCCATGCAGGCGCGGCACGCCGTGGATCGTCAGGTCGGAGGTGCCGATCCCTTCGATCTGCGCGCCCATCGCCACCAGCAGTTTGCACAGATCCACGATTTCCGGTTCGCGCGCCGCGTTGTGCAGGGTGGATTTGCCGTTGGCCAGCACCGCCGCCATCAGCGCATTCTCAGTTGCCCCCACGGATACCACCGGGAAGGAATAGCGCCCACCCGGCAGCCCGCCATCCGGCGCGATCGCGCGCACATAGCCCGCCGCCAGCTCGATATGCGCGCCCAGTGCTTCGAGCGCCTTAAGGTGCAGGTCGATCGGGCGGTTGCCGATCGCGCAGCCGCCGGGGAGCGAAACGGTCGCCTCGCCCATGCGGGCCAGCATCGGCCCCAGCACCAGGATCGAGGCGCGCATCTTGCGAACCAGTTCATAGGGCGCCACGGTCGAGGTCATCCGCGTGGCCGCCAGGGTCATCACCCGGCCGAAATCTTCCGGTCGCGATCCGGCGATCGTGGTGGAAACGCCGAACTGGTTGAGCAGGTGCTGGAACCCGTCGATATCTGCCAGCCGGGGCAGGTTTCGCAAGGTCAGCGGTTCATCGGTCAGCAACGTGCAGGGCAGCAGCGTCAGTGCCGAATTCTTGGCCCCGGAAATCGGCAGCGTGCCGGAAAGGCGCTTGCCGCCCTCGATGATGATCTTGTCCATTCTTGCCGTTTAGGGCCGCGCACCGGGCGGCGCAATATCCGCGCGCGACAGCCCACAGCCACGATAGCCGTCCGCCATCCGGCATTGCGCTGCTCTGGCCATTCTGCTTAGCTGAATGGCGGCAGGGTCGCGTCAAACGGTAAAACCTAAGTATCCAGGGGCATCACCACAGTGCGAAAACCCATTCGGAAGGCCGTCTTCCCGGTCGCCGGCCTCGGCACCCGTTTCCTGCCCGCCACCAAGGCCATCCCAAAGGAAATGCTGCCGATCATCGATCGCCCGCTGATCCAGTATGCGGTGGATGAAGCGCGTGAAGCCGGGATCGAGCAGCTGATCTTCGTCACCGGCCGCGGCAAGACCGCCATCGTCGAACACTTCGATACCGCGTTCGAGCTGGAAGCGACGATGAAGGATCGCGGCAAGGTACTGGATATCCTTGAACCGACCCGGATTCTGCCCGGCAATCTCGTCACCGTGCGCCAGCAGGTCCCGCTGGGCCTGGGCCATGCCATCTGGTGTGCCCGCGCGATCGTGGGAGACGAGCCTTTCGCCATCTTCCTGCCCGATGAACTGATGATCGGCGCACCCGGCTGCATGAAGCAGATGGTCGAATGCTATAACGAGGTGGGTGGCAACCTGATCTCGGTGCTGGAAGTGCCGAACGAGGAAGTCTCCAGCTATGGCGTCATCGCTCCCGGCGCGCAGGTAGGCCCGGCGCTGACCGAAGTGGTCGGCCTGGTCGAAAAGCCGCGCCGCGAAGAAGCGCCCTCCAACCTGATCATTTCCGGCCGCTACATCCTCCAGCCCGAAGTGATGCGCACGCTCGAATCGCAGGAAACCGGTGCCGGCGGGGAAATCCAGCTGACCGATGCGATGGCGCGGATGATCGGCGCCCAGCCGTTCCATGCGGTCACGTTCGCCGGCAAGCGCTATGATTGCGGCAGCAAGGTCGGCTTCGTGGAAGCAACCCTCGCCCTCGCCCTCAGTCGGCCCGACATGGCCGATGAAGTGCGCGCCATGGCCCGCCGCCTGCTGGAAGGATGAGCCAGCGGGGCTGAGCCCGCTTGGCCGGCTTTTGACATCTTGAGGCACCGCAAGGGTCATCCGGTCAGCGGTGGTTGCCGATGCAATTTGTGCCGGGGCCAGTCGCTGCGACTTCGGTAAGGTTCTGGGAGAAGCCAAAAGAAAAAGGCGGCTCGTGGCCGCCCTTTTCCGATGCACCCTCTCCAAAGTGCGTCTGTCCGCCCGCGTCTGCCGCGCGGTACGGTATCGTGAACTTGTCAGTCTTCCTCGCCGCCGCCCATGGCCAGGTCTTCGGTGTCGGCCGGAAGCCGCTCAACCTTGCCGGTCTGCAGGTAGGGGATCGGATTGACGGCTTGGCCGGCGATGCGCACTTCATAGTGCAGGTGCGGGCCGGTCGAACGGCCGGTGCTGCCGACGTAACCGATGATGTCACCCTTGCGGACCTGCTGGCCAGCGGCAACGTTCAGGCGCGACATGTGGCCGTAACGGGTTTCGATGTTGCCGCCATGATCAAGCGAGACATAGAGGCCATAGCCGCTGAACCAGTCGGCGCGGCCAACGGTGCCATCGGCCGAAGCGCGGATCGGGGTGCCAGTCGGCGCGGCAAGGTCGATGCCCTTGTGTGCGCGGCGGCCGCCGAGCACCGGGTGATTGCGCATGCCATAGTCGCTGGACAGCTTGTGCCCTTCCACCGGCACCAGCGAGGGGATCGACACCGGCTTGGACGAGAAGCCGGGGATCGTGCCGTTCACGCGGTTGGGCAGGGCGGTGGAAACGAGGTTCTGGCGGGCGGCGGGCTTGTCCATCGCCTGCCAGTTGGAAAACAGCTGGCGGAATTCGGCATCGCCGTTCTGCTGCTTGGAAGCTTGAGCAGCGCGCAGCGGCGCCAGGATATCGGCGTTGGCGCTGGCGTTGGCGAGTGCGGGGTTGGCGCCGAAGAGCGAGGCTGCCGCCGCGGCAATCGCGGCAAGAGCACGGAGCTTCGGGAAAATCACAAGAGCGACCACTCAGATACTACCTTGTCTCGCGGCACGCCTGCTCAGGGCAGGCGGGCCGTGCTGACCCCTGTCTTTCAGCCCTCGCAGCCCTGGTCGGCTAACGAAAACCGTGAATTTCAGAGATGGTCGGAACCCCCCGCCGTCTCGGTGTGTGGGGCTACCCTTGCCGATCCGGTGTGGCAACAGCCGCATAAAGACTGCGCGATAAACCGGCTGACTGGCGCGCCGAGTCGTTGAACGGTGGCTTAATGAGCCCGCGGAAGTAGCGTTCGACCAAGGATTTCCAATGGTTTTCGAGGGATTCACCATTCTTCGCGCAGACTGCGGCGAAATGCGTTGACCCGAAGCGAACGTGGCGAATCTCGTCGTCAAGGATTCGTTCAAGGATGCGCGCGCCATTTTCGTCGCCACTGGCACGCACGCGGGCAAGCGTTGCCGGGGTCACATCCAGTCCACGCGCTTCCAGCACCATCGGCACCACGGCAAGCCGGGCGGCCACATCGTGCCGTGTGGCATGGGCCGCTTCCCACAGCCCGGCATGGGCGGGCAGGGCGCCATAATGGCTGCCCAGCGCCCTCAGCTTGCGGGCGATCAGGGCAAAATGCAGTGCCTCGTCGGCGGCGACGGTCAGGAAATCGGAAACGAATTCCTTGCCCATTTCCGCGCCGAACCGGCCGGCCATGTCCAGCGCCAGGTCGATTGCCACGAACTCGATATGGGCCAAGGCATGCCACAGGGCGATCCGGCCGCGTTCGGAATTGCCCCGCCCGCGTTTCGGCATGCGGGCAGGCGGCAGCAGTTCCGGTTGGGCCGGGCGGCCGGGCTGGTCCGGCATCGCCACATCGAACGCGAACGCCAGCCGCCCGGCCCGCCAGTCGCGGGCCACGGCGCGCGTGGCAAAGACCTTGGCGGTCGGATCACTTTCCAGCAGCGCCCCGCGGATCGCGGCGGCAACAGTCGCTTCGGTCAATCGAGCGCCCTTGCCGCATCCAGCACTTCGGCAGCGTGGCCCTTTACCTTCACTTTGTCCCACACCCGGGCGATCCGCCCGTCGCGGCCTACCAGCAGCGTGGTGCGCACCATGCCCATGTAGGTCCGGCCGTAATTGACCTTCTCGGCCCAGATGCCCAGCGCATCGGAAAGCCCGCCCTCGGCGGCATCGGTTGCCAGCGGAGCGGTCAGGCCGTGCTTGGCGATGAACTTGGCGTGCTTGGCCGGCGGGTCCTTGGAAATGCCCAGAAGCGCGGTATCGGCGGCAGCAAAATCGGCTGCCAGTGCGGTGAAATCGAGGTTTTCCGTGGTGCAGCCGGGGGTATCGTCCTTGGGATAGAAGAACAGCACCAGCTTGCGCCCGGTAAAGTCCGATGGCTTCACCTGTCCGCCATCAGGCGTTTCCAGCGCAATATCGGGCAGGGCAGTGCCCACGGCGGCCTTGGTCATGCTTCGATCTCCAGTTCTTCCCCGAACACTTCGGCCCAGGCGGTGCGGACCATCGCTCGCGCTTCGGCGAAGCCGGCGGTCACGCTGTCCCAATTGGCATATCCGCAGGCGGCGGCCAGCGCGGCGCGCGGGCCGGGTGGCGGCTGTTCGCCATCGGGGGCCAGCAGGCGGGCGGAAACCAGCAGCCGGGTGAGCCGGTCATGCGCCAGCGCCAGTGCCGGTGTGACCAGCCCGGCCGCCGCCAGCGAATCAATGGCTTCGCGCAGGAACGGCGAAAAACCGGTGCCTCGGCTCAGCTGCAGGAAGTGGACGATGAATTCGAGATCGACCAGCCCGCCGCGTTTCAGCTTGGCATCCAGCGGCCTGCCGCCCGGCTTGTGTTCGGCCATGCGGGCGCGCATTTCCAGCACATCGCGGCGCAGCGCTTCGGTCTCGCGCGGGCGGGTCAGTACCCGCTCAATGGCATCTTGCAGCACGCCTCGCGTCTCGGCCGAACCGAACAGCACCCGCGCCCGGCACAGCGCCATGTGCTCCCAGGTCCAGGCCTGTTCGCGCTGATAGCGTTCGAACGAATCGAGGCTCACGGCCAGCGGCCCCTGCGTGCCCGAAGGCCGCAGCCGGGTATCGACCTCGTAAAGCGCGCCTTCCGCCGTGGGCACGGACAGCGCGCCGCTGATCCGCTGCGCCAGCCGGTTGTAGTAAACCGTGGCGCCCAATGGACGCGGGCCATCGGATTCGGCTTCCTGCCCGCCGGTGAACAGATAGACGATGTCGAGGTCCGAGGCGTGGGTCAGCGCCCCGCCGCCAAACCGGCCCAGGCCCAGGATCGCCAGTTCGCTACCGGGGATCGTGCCGTGGCTGCGGCGAAATTCGGCAATCGTCGCCTCGGCCAGCACCCTCAGCGCGGCTTCGGCCACGCGGGCGTTGGCGGCGGCAATCGCCAGCGGGTCGGTCGCCCCCTCGATCAGTTGCACGCCCAGGGCAAAGCGCAGTTCGCTCACCTTGCGGCGCACCCGGTCCAGCAGGCGCTGGTAATCGTCGTCGCTTTCGCCATCGGCAAAATCGGCGGCCAGCTGGTCCACGCTGCCCGGCAGGTCAAAGGCGGTCGCGTCGATCAGTGGGTCGAGCAGATCGGCCCGCCGGGCGAGCGCATCGGCCAGCGGCGGGGCCAGGCTCAGCACCTTGGCCAGCAGTTCCAGCAGGGCGGGGCGCGCTTCCAGCAGGTGAAACAGGTTCAGCGCGCTGGGCAGATGCAGCAGCAGTTCTTCCCAGCGGTTGAAGGCGCGGGTCGGCTCGGGCGAGCGGGCCAGGGCTGTCAGCAGCGCCGGCTGGATCGCATCGAACGCGGCGCGCGCCGCTTCCGAACGGAGCGCCCGCACCCGCCCGGACCGCCAGCCTTCGATGCGCCCGGCCAGCACATCCGGTTCGGCAAAGCCCAGTTCCTGCAACTGCTCGGTCAGCGCCACCGGGCTATCCTGCTGCGGCATGGCCACGCCGCTCACGCTGGTTCCGCCATGCACCGCGATCAGCGCGTCATAGCGGCGACCGACCGTTTCGGTGATCTGTTCCAGTTCGGCCACCAGCGCGGCGCCATCCGCCAGCCCGTCCAGCCGGGCTACGTTGTCGATCGCGTCCGGATCGGTCGGCAGCGAATGGGTCTGCAGGTCTTTCACCATCTGCAGGCGGTGTTCCAGCACTCGCAGGCGGTCATAGCTTTCGCCCAGCGCCGTGGCATCCTCGGCCGGGATAAGGCCGGCGGCGGCCAGCGCATCCAGCGTGGCGCGGGTGCCGCGCAGGCGCAGCGCCGGGTTGCGCCCGCCGTGGATCAGCTGGTGAGTCTGGGCATAGAATTCCACCTCGCGGATGCCGCCGCGCCCGGTTTTCAGGTTGAACCCCGGCCCGGGGCGCGGCGCCCCCTTGTGGCTTTCGCGGATGCGGGTGGTCAGCCGGCCGATTTCGGAAATAGCCCCGAAATCCAGGCTCTTGCGCCACACGAACGGGCGGATCGTGGCCAGGAACGCCTGGCCCTCGGCCACATCGCCCGCACAGGCGCGGGCGCGGATAAAGGCGGCGCGTTCCCAGGCCAGCGCGCTTGATTCGTAATGCGCCAGCGCCGCATTGATCGAAATCGCCGGCGGCGAAACTTCCGAGGCCGGGCGCAGCCGCAGATCCACCCGGAAGACATAGCCTTCCGCGTCGATCTGCCCCATCGTCTGCACCACGCGCCGGGCGATCCGCGCCGCCGCCTCTCCCGGTTCGTCGCGTTCGCGTCGGGGCAGGGTATCGGGATCGTAAAGCAGGATGGGGTCGATGTCCGAACTGTAGTTCAGCTCCTGCGCGCCGTGCTTGCCCAGTGCCAGGGCCAGGAAACCGGCCGGCTCGGCATCTGGCATGCGCTGGGTGATCGCCTCGGCAATCGCCGCGTCCAGCGCACGGTCGGCCAGGTCGGAAAGCTCGGCCATCACCGTGGCCAGTGGCAGGGCTCCGGCCAGGTCGCCAATGCCCAGCGCCAGCGCCAGCGCGCGTTTTTCGCGGCGCAGGGCAGAGCCAACATCGCTCGCGCCTGCGCCGGCGCGCTTCGCCCAGTCCAGCGCCGCCTCGATCTCGCCCTCGGCCAGCAGCGCGGCCAGTTCCGGCTGGCGGTCCAGCAGCATGGCCAGAAACGGTGAATGCCCCTGCGCCCGCGCCAGCGCGCTGCCCCAATCGATGTTGTTCATCCCTGTCACCGCTCTTCGTTGCCCGCTCGGCGCGGCTGGATCAAGGCGCTGGATCAAATTGCGGGCCTTGTGCGGGCGCTTGGCCGCTGCCATTTGCGATGGCCTGTCGTCAGGAGTTCTCGTCCATGTCCGCACCGTTCCATATGCCGCCCGAATGGCACCCCCAGGAATGGCTCTGGATCGGCTTCCCGCACGATGAAACCGAATGGCCCGGCTTCCTGGGCGCGGCGCAGGAACAGATCGCCAATTTCGCCAGCGCGGTGGCTGAAACCGGGCAGGAAGTGCGGCTGCTGGTGCGCGATGCCGCCAATGAAGCGCGCGCTGCCCGCCTTGCCAGCGCCTCGGTCACGCTGGAACGGCGGGTCTATGGCGATGTCTGGCTGCGCGATACCGGGCCGCTAGTGCTGTGCGGCCCCGATGGTGCGCGGCGCGCGGCGCGCTTCGGCTTCAATGGCTGGGGCGGCAAATATTTGATGGAAGGCGATCAGGAAATCGGCGCCACGCTGGCCGCCGATGCCGGGCTGGAAATTGCCACGGCCGATTGGATCCTTGAAGGCGGCGCGCTCGATACCGATGGCACCGGCCTTGTCGCCACCACCGAACAATGCCTGCTCAACCCCAATCGCAACCCGCACCTTTCGCGGGGCGAGATCGAGGCGAACCTTGCCCGCGATCTGGGTTTTGATCGCGTGCTGTGGCTGGGCGATGGGTTGATCAACGATCACACCGATGGCCATATCGACAATCTGGCCCGCTTCGTGGCCCCCGGCGTGTTGGCGCTGCCCCGCGCCACCGGGCCGGATGATCCGAACGCGGAAATCTATGCCGATGCCAAGGCGCGGGCCGAAGCCTTCGGGCTGAAGGTTGCCGAAGTCCCTTCGCCCGGCCTTGTCACCAGCGGCGATCGGGTTGAACCGGCCAGCTACATGAACTTCGCCATCACCTCCAAGCTGGTGGTCGTGCCGATCTACGGCACCGATCACGATGCCGATGGCGTGGCCGCGATTGCCGAACTGTTCCCGGATCGGCCCACCATCGGGTTGATGGCCGATGCCGTGCTGATGGGCGGCGGCTCGTTCCATTGCGCCAGCCAGCAAATGCCCCGCCCGCTCTAGGCCGGGCCTGCTTTAACCGTTCGGAAACGAATCGGGGCGCAAGGGTGGGCAATGGCCCAAGCTCTTGCCTTCGCTGCTACTGAACTGCGCGCCCTTCCGGTGCAGGAATGGCTGCGCCGCGTTGTGGTCTGCGGCTGTGCGCTGGCGCTGATCCTGGCCGGCCAGGCGCTCCCCGGCCTCTGATCTTTTCGTCTATCCGGCCAGCCGCACTGCGGTGGCCACGATAAACGGCACCGGCCAGGCCAGCAGCAACCACCATTCCGCGCCCTTGCGCCGTCCGGCCACGGCCCCGCTCACCCCGGCCAGTGTGGCGACAACCGCAGAAACATAGGCTTCCAGCACCCGTTCCGGCGCGCTTGTCGCCAGCGGCACAAAGAACAGCGCCGCGATCGCAAGGTAAACCGCGGCGGCCAGCGCGAACAGGCCCAAGCGCCGCGGCGGCGCCGCCTCGTCGTTGCCGATGGGCTTGAAGCTCAGCAGAAAGCCCAGCAGCCCTGCCGCCAGTCCCAGCAGCAGGGTCACTGCGCGATCAGCCCTGGTCCGGTGCCGCGCCTTGCGCCTTCAGTAGGGCGATTGCCTCGGCCAGCGGGAGGAAGCGCTGCCGCTCCTCGCCCAGCGTGCGGATCGCCACGGTGCCTTCCTCGGCCTCGCGCTTGCCCACTACCAGCAGGTGCGGAACCTTCTGCAGCGAATGTTCGCGTACCTTGTAGTTGATCTTCTCGTTGCGCAGGTCCGTTTCCACCCGCAGCCCGGCGGCCTGCAGTTGCGCGGCCACTTCGGCGGCATAGCCATCGGCCTCGGAAACGATGGTTGCCACCACCGCCTGCACCGGGGCCAGCCACATGGGCAGCTTGCCGGCATAATGCTCGATCAGGATGCCGATGAACCGTTCATAGGAACCGAAGATCGCCCGGTGCAGCATGACCGGGCGGTGCCGCTCGCCATCCTCGGCGATATAGCTGGCATCCAGACGTTCCGGCAGCACGCGGTCAGACTGGATCGTGCCCACCTGCCAGGTGCGGCCGATGGCGTCGGTGAGGTGCCATTCCAGCTTCGGCGCATAGAACGCCCCTTCGCCCGGCAGTTCTTCCCAGCCATATTCCTCGGTGTTGAGGCCCGCGGCAGCCACTGCGTTGCGCAGTTCATTCTCCGCCTGATCCCACATCTCGTCGCT
>CAZVHM010000083.1:0-11261 GCA_964627175.1 uncultured Novosphingobium sp.
ATGGCCCCGCACGTGGGCGATCAGTCGGTCGCGGTGAAGTGGGCGCAGGTCTGCAACGATCTGATCGGCCGCGTGGTCGGGCTCTATCCCGAAGTCTTCGCTGGGGTCTGCATGCTGCCCCAGTCGCCCGAAGCAGACCTGACCTCTTCGATCGCCGAGCTGGAACGCTGTGTCACGCAGATGGGCTTCATCGGCTGCAACCTCAATCCCGATCCGGGCGGCGGCCACTTCAAGCACCCGCCGCTGACCGACGAATACTGGTTCCCCTTCTACGAGAAGATGTGCGAACTGGATGTGCCGGCGATGATCCACGTCTCGGGTTCGTGCAACCCGGCGATGCACGCCACCGGTGCCTATTACATCGCGGCCGATACCATCGCCTTCATGCAGCTCCTCGAAGGCGATCTGTTCAGCCGCTTCCCGACCCTGCGCTTCATCATTCCGCACGGCGGCGGCGCGGTGCCCTATCACTGGGGGCGTTATCGCGGGCTGGCCGACATGCTGAAGAAGCCGTCGCTCGACACGCACCTGATGAACAACATCTTCTTCGATACCTGTGTCTATCACCAGCCGGGCATTAACCTGCTGGCCGACGTGATCGACAACAAGAACATCCTGTTCGGTTCGGAAATGGTCGGCGCGGTGCGCGGCATCGACCCGACCACCGGCTTCTACTTCGATGATACCAAGCGCTATGTCGATGCGCTCGACATCTCGGCAGAAGAGCGCCATGCCATCTTCGAGGGCAATGCCCGCCGTGTGTTCCCCCGCCTCGATACCAAGCTGAAGGAGCGTGGCCTGTGACCCAACCTTCCACCACAGAAAAGACCGACATTCACGCCTATCTGGCCGAGTTCGACGATATCCCCGGCACCCGCGTCTATACCGCGGCCCGCGCCCGCAAGGGGTATCACCTCAACCAGTTCGCGATGAGCCTGATGAAGCCGGAAAACCGAGAACGCTGGAAGGCCGATGAAAAGGCCTACCTCGAAGATTGGCCGATGACCGAGGAGCAGAAGGAAGCCGTCCTCGCCCGCGACTACAACCGGCTGCTCGATCTGGGCGGGAACGTCTATTTCCTGTCTAAGGTCTTCTCCACCGATGGCCTCAGCTTCGTCCAGGCCGTCAGCACGATGACGGGCATGACCGTCGAGGAATACCAGGCGATGATGAACGCCGGCGGCCGCTCGCCCGAAGGTGTGCGTTCGATCAAGGAGGGCAAGTAAGATGGCCAAGATCACCGCAGGCGTCGCCTCCAGCCACGTTCCCCTGCTCGGCGTCGCTGCCGATTTCGGCAAGGACAAGGACGATTACTTCAAGCCCATCTTCGCTGGCTATGAATGGACGAAGGAATGGGAGAAGCGCGAAAAGCCGGATGTCGTCATCCTGGTCTACAACGACCATGCCTCGGCCTTCGACATGAAGATCGTGCCCACTTTCGCGATCGGCACCGGCGAGCGTTACAAGCCGGCCGATGAAGGCTGGGGCCCGCGCAACGTGCCCGATGTAATCGGCCATCCCGATCTGGCCTGGCATGTCGCGCAAAGCCTGATCCTTGATGATTTCGACATGACCATCATCAACGAGATGGATGTCGATCACGGCCTCACCGTGCCGCTGACCATGATGTTCGGCCAGCCCGAGGAATGGCCGTGCAAGGTCATCCCGCTGGCGGTCAACGTGGTCACTTATCCGGTGCCGTCGGGCAATCGCTGCTGGGCGCTGGGCGAAGCGATCAAGCGCGCGGTGGAAAGCTATCCCGAAGACCTGAACGTGCAGGTCTGGGGCACCGGCGGCATGAGCCACCAGCTTCAGGGGCCGCGCGCCGGCCTCATTAATGCCGAGTGGGACAACATGTTCCTCGACAAGATGATCGGCACGACCGACGAACTGCGCTGGATCCCGCATATCGAATATCTGCGGGAAACCGGTTCGGAAGGCATTGAAATGGTGATGTGGCTGATTATGCGCGGCGCGCTGGGCAAGGAAACCCGCTGCCTGCATCGCCACTACCATGTGCCGTGCAGCAACACCGCTATCGGGCACCTCGTGCTTGAACCCGTGGAATAACTGGAGAAATACCCCATGCGTATTGCACTCGCAGGCGCAGGCGCTTTCGGTGAAAAGCACCTTGATGGCCTGAAGAACATCGATGGCGTCGAAATCGTCTCGATCATCAGCCGCAGGGCTGACCAGGCTGCCGCCGTTGCCGCCAAGTATGGTGCGAAGCACAGCTCGACCGAGCTGGAAGATGCCTTGGCGCGCGACGATGTGGACGCGGTGATCCTGTGCACCCCGACCCAGATGCACGCCCAGCAGGCCATTGCCTGCATGGAAGCGGGCAAGCACGTTCAGGTGGAAATCCCCCTGTCGGATTCCTGGGCCGATGCCGAAGCCGTGGTGAAGAAGCAGCAGGAAACCGGTCTGGTCTGCATGGTCGGCCACACCCGCCGCTTCAATCCCAGCCACCAGTATGTGCATAACCAGATCGTTGCCGGTGAATTCAACCTGCAGCAGATGGATGTGCAGACCTACTTCTTCCGTCGCACCAACATGAACGCCAAGGGCGAAGCGCGTTCGTGGACCGATCACCTGCTGTGGCACCACTCGGCTCACACCATCGATCTGTTCGCCTACCAGTCGGGCAAGATCGTTGCCGCCAATGTGCTGCAGGGGCCCAAGCACCCCGAACTCGGCATCGCGATGGACATGTCGATCCAGTTGAAGAGCGAAACCGGCGCGATCTGCACCCTGTCGCTTTCGTTCAACAACAACGGCCCGCTCGGCACCTTCTTCCGCTACATCGGCGATAGCGCGACCTACATCGCCCGCTACGACGATCTGGTGAACGGCAAGGAAGAGCCGATCGACGTGTCGAAGGTCGCCGTCTCGATGAACGGCATCGAACTGCAGGACCGTGAATTCATCGCCGCGATCCGTGAAGGGCGCGAGCCCAACAGCTCGATCGGTTCGGTGCTCGATTGCTACCGGGTGATCGGCGAACTGGCCAAGAGCCTCGAAGCGCAGGACGGCTGGTCCTGATCCGCTTGTACGGGTGAAATAGCGAAAGGCCCGGAAGTCTCTTCCGGGCCTTTTCCGTTGCAGCGGCGCATTACCAGCTGGCCATCGCCCGTCGGGGCTTGGCGAAAGGCGAAACTGTGCTAGCGAATGCACAAAGGCGCGACAGCCGCAGGATGTTGGGGGATGGTGGTGAAGATCGCAGTCGTAAAGGAACGGGCCGAGGGCGAAACCCGCGTGGCGGCCACCCCGGAAACCGTGAAGAAGTTCATCGCCCTGGGTGCTACCGTGGCGGTTGAGCCGGGCGCCGGAATCTCCGCTGCCATTGCCGATGCCGATTATGCCGCTGCCGGGGCAGAAGTCTCGGTTGATGCGGTCAAGGGGGCGGCCATCATCCTGGGCGTGCAGGGGCCGGAACCGGCCTTGCTGGCGGGTGCGGCGCCGGGTGCCTGGGTTGCGGCCGGCCTCGATCCGTTTGGCCAGCGTGCGCGGGTGGATGGCTATGCCGCCGCCGGCCTCGAAGCGCTGGCGATGGAATTCATGCCGCGCATCACCCGCGCCCAGTCGATGGATATTCTTTCCAGCCAGTCGAACCTGTCGGGCTACAAGGCGGTGATCGAGGCGGCCAATCTCTATGGCCGTGCCTTTCCGATGATGATGACCGCAGCCGGCACGATCAGTGCGGCCAAGTGCTTTGTCATGGGCGTGGGCGTGGCTGGCTTGCAGGCCATCGCCACCGCCCGCCGTCTGGGCGCGCAGGTTTCCGCCACCGATGTGCGCTCGGCCACCAAGGAACAGATCGTCTCGCTCGGGGCCAAGCCGATCTTTGTGGAAAGCGTTGCCGGGATCGAGGGTGAGGGTGCCGGCGGCTATGCCACCGAAATGAGCGAGGAATACCAGAAGGCTCAGGCCGAACTGGTTTCCAGCCATATCGCCAAGCAGGATATCGTCATCACCACCGCGCTGATCCCCGGCCGCGCCGCGCCGCGCCTGATCACCGAGGCGCAGATCGCCACGATGAAGCCTGGCAGCGTGATCTTCGATCTGGCCGTGGCGCAGGGCGGCAATGTCGAAGGTTCGGTGCCGGATCAGGTGGTGGAAAGCCACGGGGTCAAGATCCTGGGCTTCGTCAATACCCCGGCGCGGCTTCCGGCTGATGCCTCGGCGCTGTTTGCCCGCAACCTCTACAATTTCCTCTCCGCCTTCTGGGACAAGGAGCACGGCCGCCCGGTGCTGGACGAGGAAATCGGCAGCGCGATCCGGCTCACTCAGGGCGGCAAGGTAGTCAACCCGCGCTTGCTGGCCTGATCCGTCAGGCCAGCAAGTCTGGCAGGCCTTGTTCCAGCGCGTCGAGCAGGCTGCGCACGCGCGGCAGCAAGGCGCGCCGCGCTGGATAGACCGCCCAGACCGGCTCGGGATCTTCGCCAAAGCCTTCGAGCACTTCCACCAGCGCGCCAGAGCGCAGATGGGCCGAAACATAGTAGCGCGGCAGTTGGCAGATCCCCAGGCCCGCCAGCGCTGCCTGCGCCACCGTCTCGCCACTGTTGCAGCTCCACCGCCCGTTGGGCACGATCACGATCTTTTGCGCCCGTTCGCGAAAGTGCCAGGCTGTGCTGGTGCCGATCAGGCAGGCATGGGTGGCCAGATCATCGGGGTGCTGTGGGGTTCCGTGCCGTTCCAGATAGGCGGGGGCGGCTGCGGCCACGATTTCGCGCGCCGTTACCTGCCGTGCGGCCAGCCGGTCATCGGCCGGGTGCCCGGTGCGGATCGCCACATCGAAGGATTCCCCGATCAGGTCCACCACCCGATTGGTCAGTTCCATCTTCACCGATATGCGCGGGTGATCGGCCAGAAAGCCCAGCAGCGCCGGGGTCACGAAACGCTCGCCCAGCGCGGTGGCGCAAGTCAGGCGGATGGTTCCTCCCATTTCCTCGCGCGAACGCAGGAAGCGCAGGGTATCCTCGCGCTCGTCGATCAGGCGGCGGCAGCGTTCGATGATCGAAGTGCCGGCCGCCGTCAGTCGCACCTGCCGGGTGGTTCGTTCCAGCAGGCGGGCGCCCACCCGGTCTTCCAGCCGCGCAATCGCCCGGCTGACATGGGAAGGGGAAAGCCCCAGCCGCCGCGATGCGCCGATGAAGCTGCCGGTTTCGGCAATGGCCACCAGCTCGTCGATCCCGGTCCAGGGTTGCTCCATCATTTCGCCTGTGAAATATAGAAAACCAGATGCGGGGGATTATACCGGGATTGGGGCAATGTTACAGGACGGATTGAAGCCGTATTCAGGAGGGATTGGATGAAGACCCGCGCCGCAGTCGCCTTTGCGCCCAAGCAGCCGCTCGAGATCGTCGAACTGGACCTTGAAGGCCCCAAGGCGGGCGAGGTTCTGGTTGAAATCATGGCCACCGGCGTGTGCCACACCGATGCCTACACGCTCGACGGGTTCGACAGCGAAGGCATTTTCCCCTCGGTCCTCGGCCATGAAGGCGCCGGCATCGTGCGCGAAGTCGGTCCCGGGGTCACCTCGGTAAAGCCGGGCGATCACGTGATCCCGCTCTACACCCCGGAATGCCGCCAGTGCAAAAGCTGCCTGTCCGGCAAGACCAACCTGTGCACCGCGATCCGCGCCACCCAGGGCAAGGGTCTGATGCCCGATGGCACCAGCCGCTTCTCCTACAAGGGCCAGACCATCTTCCATTACATGGGCTGTTCCACCTTCTCGAACTTCACCGTCCTGCCGGAAATCGCGGTCGCCAAGATCCGCGAGGATGCGCCCTTCCAGACCAGCTGCTACATCGGCTGCGGGGTCACCACCGGCGTTGGCGCGGTGATCAACACCGCCAAGGTCCAGGTGGGCGATAATGTCGTGGTCTTCGGCCTCGGCGGCATCGGCCTTAACGTGATCCAGGGCGCGCGGCTGGCCGGCGCGAACAAGATCATCGGCGTCGATATCAACCCCGACCGCGAGGAATGGGGCCGCAAGTTCGGGATGACCGACTTCCTCAACTCGAAGGGGCTGAGCCGCGAAGAAACTGTCGCCAAGGTCGTTGAGCTGACCGACGGCGGCGCCGACTATACCTTCGATGCCACCGGCAACACCGAAGTGATGCGCACCGCTCTGGAAGCCTGCCATCGCGGCTGGGGCACCAGCATCATCATCGGCGTGGCCGAAGCCGGCAAGGAAATTGCTACCCGTCCGTTCCAGCTCGTCACGGGGCGCAACTGGCGCGGCACCGCGTTCGGCGGGGCCAAGGGCCGCACCGACGTGCCCAAGATCGTCGACATGTACATGAACGGCAAGATCGAGATCGATCCGATGATCACCCACGTCATGGGGCTGGAGGAAATCAACACCGCCTTCGACCTGATGCACGCCGGCAAGTCGATCCGTTCGGTCGTGGTGTTCTGATGGAGCAGGTCTCGGCCTGGAAGAGCCACGGCGGCACGCAGGGCGTCTATACGCACCAGAGCAAGGAAACCGGCACGCCGATGACCTTCTCGGTCTTCGTGCCCGATCATGCGTCGGGGGCGAAGCTGCCGGTGCTGTGGTATCTTTCAGGCCTGACCTGCACTCATGCCAACGTGACCGAAAAGGGTGAATTCCGGCAGGCCTGCGCCGATGCCGGGATCATCCTTGTCGCCCCCGATACCAGCCCGCGCGGCGATGATGTGCCCGATGATGAAGGGTATGATTTCGGCAAGGGCGCCGGCTTCTATGTCGATGCCACCCAGGCGCCCTGGGCCGCCAATTTCCGCATGCGCAGCTATATCGAGCGCGAATTGCCCGAACTGGTGGCGGCGAATTTCCCGGTCGATATGGCCCGCCAGGGCATCACCGGTCATTCGATGGGCGGCCACGGCGCGCTCACCATCGCGCTGCGCAATGCCGGCCGGTTCCGTTCGGTCAGCGCTTTTTCGCCGATCGTGGCCCCGCTGGAATGCCCGTGGGGCGAAAAGGCGCTGGGCGGCTATCTTGGCCCAGATCGCGCCGCCTGGCGGGAATACGATGCCTGCGCGCTGATCGCCGATGGCGCCCGCGTGCCGGAACTGCTGGTCGATCAGGGCGAGGCCGACAATTTCCTCGCCGAACAGCTGAAGACCGAGCTTCTGGTGCAGGCCTGCGCGGCGGCCGGCATCCCGGCCACGATCCGTATGCAGCCGGGCTATGATCATTCGTATTATTTCATTTCCACCTTCATGGCCGAGCATGTTCACTGGCATGCTGCCCGCCTGAAGGGATAGGATCGTTCGCATGGACATTGCCCGGCTTGTCACCATGGCCAACCAGATTGCCCGCAACCTTGCTTCGCAAGGCGAAGGTGAAGCTGTGGAGCAGACCGCGCAGCACATCCGCGATTACTGGGATCCGCGCATGAAAGCCGCCATCCTTGGCGGGGATCGGACGGGCCTTGATCCGCTGGCCGCCGCTGCCGTGGCCCGTCTGGAGCAATAAGCAGAATGAACCGCGCCGCAGCCCTGGCCTTGCTCGAACGCTATTATGCTGCCTTCAACGCCGGAGACGGCGAGGGCATGCTGGACTGTTTGGCCGATGATGTGGCCCACGATATCAATGAAGGCACGCGGCAGGTCGGCAAGGAGGCGTTCCGTGCTTTTCTTGCCCACATGGATCGCTGCTATGCCGAGCGACTCGAAGATATCGTCATCATGGCCCACGAGGATGGCACCCGCGCCGCGGCCGAGTTTACCGTTCATGGCCAGTATCTGACCACCGATGAAGGCCTGCCCGAAGCACGCGGGCAGCGCTATGTCCTGCCCGCGGGGGCGTTCTTCTCTCTTGCCGATGGCCGCATCAGCCGCGTTTCGGTTTACTACAACCTGGCAGACTGGACCCGTCAGGTCGGAGCCTAGCCAGCGGGGCGCTGCGCGGCCCGCTTCAACATTCGGCTCAACACCCAAGCCCGTTGCCGCGCGTCGGTCCAATCGCGCGAGGGGTTTTTGCGCATCTGGCCCACCAGCACGTTCAATTCCTTGCGGCGCTCGTCGCTTGTGATCATCACGGCATCTCCTTTGCCTCTGAGAAAATGAACGTGCCGCGCGGCCGGTTCCCGGAAGCGGTATCCCTGCGACGCGGCAAGGTTGCCCGTCTTTGTCGGCGGGGGTGCCGGATCGGCATGAATTCAATCCGCCTCCTGTCGCTTGCCGTGCTGAGCGGCCCTGCTTCGGCGGCGGCGCGTTCCAGTTCGCGGTCCAGATAGTGGCTTGCCAGCGCCAGCCTTCGCCTCGCCCTGGCGAGCCAGGAAAACGCGAGAGCCGCGAGCGCGGTAACGGGCGGAAACCATGCCCGCGCCCAGAGCATCGAGCGTATCGCCCTTGCGAAAACTGTATGTTGGCTCACTGCCTCGCCGTGCACCCGCGTCAGGGCGGTGGCACGAGGCCGGACGATCAGTGCAGGTATTCTTCCAGCCGGTAGCCATAGCCATATACCGGGGCAAGGCGGAAACCCGCCTCGGGCTTGAGGCCTAGCTTGGCGCGGATCTTGGACACATGGATGTCGAGCGTGCGGGTGGAGAGATCGGGATCCATCCCCCAGATCGTCTCGAAAATGTAGGTTCGCGAAACCGCCCGGTTAAGATTGCGGAACAGGAGCAGGGCCAGGCTGAATTCCTTGGGGGTCAGCCGAATGGTTTCGCCGGCATGGCGCAGGGTCTTGGTCATCAGCTCGAAATCGTATGGTCCGAACGTTTCGGTAGACCGGCTGAGTGTGAACGAAGACCGCCGCGCCAGCGCTTCCACGCGGGCCAGCAGCACGGCTGGCTGGAACGGCTTGGTCACGTAATCATCAGCCCCGGCGCGCAGGGCGGTGATCATGTCGTCGTCGCTTACCCGATTGGTCAGCAGAAGTGCGGGCGGCTGGGCGCCGATCTGGTTGCGGATCCATTCGACCACATTGATCCCTGACAGATCAGGCAGGTTCCAGTCGATAATAAAGAAGTCGAAGGTCTCGCTGTGCAGGGCGCGCATGAATTGACGCCGGCCTTCGAATGTGGAGCAGCGGAACCCGGCCGGTGTGAGGAGAGCCGAAACCTCATTGAGCACGCCGGGGTCATCGTCGAGAATAGCAACTTTCATACGTCATCGTCGAAGTGGGCGACGAACCTCCATCCTGCTGCAAGCGACCCAGTTCATCACTAACAGGAATTTGTCACTTTACACGGCATGCATCCGCGAAGTTTACAATTGTTCACATAAGCGGAACTATCCGCCTATTTTTTCCACTAATTATCAATAAGATCCAAAAAAGCTATTACGTCATTATCCGTAGCTATCCAGAGGCCTTCCTGGATTTCGGCTGGCTCGGCGGCCGCGCGAGCAAGGGCCAGCTCCAGCAGGCCATAAAATAGCGTGGTGGCCGCGCCTCCCTCGATCCCGTCATCAAGGTGATAAAGCCGCACGGTTGCTTCGGCATTAGTAGTGCGCATGATCGTTCAGTCTTTTTCCGGTGGTGTCAGACGGGCGCCCTCAACCGCGCGGTTCAGGCGTTGGCATTCGTCTTCCGTCTGGCGCCGTTCGCCGCGCGTGCGGCCGTGCAAAGCGCGATTGGCGGCGGCCTCGGCCTCGTGGTCGCGGCGGTCTCGCGCCTTGCGGGCCATGCGGAGGTTGATGATTTCGGCCATGAACTCAGCCTAGCGGAATGCGGCCGGTCGCGCCATTGGGGATAAGCGCCGCGCCCCGGTTGAGCAGGCGGCCTGCTTTGCCCAAGAGCGCAGGCGTGAACGCTTCGGTCCTCATCGGCTCAGAACCCAACGGTGCCCCGGTCCGCGTGGATATCGAGGAACTGCTGGCCACGCGCCTGCTGGTGCAGGGGAATTCGGGTTCGGGCAAGTCGCACCTGCTGCGCCGCCTGCTGGAGGAAAGCGCCAGCCTGGTCCAGCAGGTGGTGATCGACCCGGAGGGCGATTTCGTTTCGCTTGCCGAACCGTTCGGCCATGTGGTGATCGATGGCAGCGCTTATGCCGGGGACGAGATTGCCCGGCTGGCCGCGCGCATCCGCAAGCACCGCGCCTCGGTCGTTCTCGCGCTGGATGGGCTGGAACTGGAAGCGCAGATGCGCTGTGCCGCGATGTTCCTCAACACCCTGTTCGATGCCCCGCGCGAGGAATGGTATCCGGCGCTGGTGGTGGTGGACGAGGCGCAGATGTTCGCTCCCGCCGCTGCAGGCGACGTGACCGACGAGGTGCGCCGGATCAGCCTTGCGGCGATGACCAACCTGATGTGCCGTGGGCGCAAGCGCGGCCTTGCCGGGATCATTGCCACCCAGCGGCTGGCCAAGCTGGCCAAGAATGTCGCGGCGGAAGCATCCAATTTCCTGATGGGGCGCACCTTTTTGGATATCGACATGCAGCGCGCGGCCGATCTTCTGGGGATGGAGCGCCGCCAGGCCGAGCAGATCCGCGATCTGGCCCGTGGCCATTTCCTGGGATTGGGGCCGGCGATCAGCCGCCGCCCGGTCGCGGTGAAGATTGGCGAAGTGCGTACCGGGGCCAAGAACGTGATCCACGGCCTGATGCCGCTGCCCAGCGCGCAGGGGGCGGCGATGGAAAGCCTGCTGCTGTCCGAACCGCTGGCGGCCGAACCGCTGCCGCGCGTGACTGTTGAAGTGGCGCCGGTTGCCGAACCGGGCGAATTGCTCGAACAGATCGAAAGCTATGTTCCTGCGGGCGAAGAACCGGCAGAGCCGCCGGCCGAACCCAGCCTGTTCGCGGCAGAGGAGCACACCGCCGGAATCGATGCGATCCTGGCCGAAATGGCGCAGGAGCCCGATTGCACGTTCCAGCCGGTCGCTTCGCTGTTTCAGGACTTCACGGTGCGCTGCCGGATGGCGCGGATGCCGGGGCATGGGCTGGATATCATGGCGTTTCGCCGCCGGTTCTCGCTGGCGGTCGCCGGGGTTGACGAACGCAATCCGGAATGGGCCCAGGTTCTGGCCGTTGCCCGCGATGTGGCCGACGATCTGTTGGCGCCGTTTCTCGTTATCGCGCGGGCAGCACAGCAGGGGCAGGTTTGTCCCGATGATGCCGAACTGTGCCGGATCTACGGCACCAATTCGCTGGGACGCATACGCCGCCTGCTCGAACATTATGAGAAGGCGGGCCTGATCGTGATGCGCACCGATTATGGCGGGCGCCGCTCGATCGGCATTCCCGCGCTTGGCGCAACGACGGCGGCGGTGGACTAGGCCATAGACTCATAAGCGCGGAGCCAGAGGCGCATTGAAGCCAGTTGGA
>CAZVHM010000084.1:0-11206 GCA_964627175.1 uncultured Novosphingobium sp.
GGATCTACCCCTTGGCCGATCAACAGCAACAGGCGCTCTGCCTCCGCGCGGGCAGTCGTCGGCGTCCACGGCGACCCATGCGCGCCGATGGTATAACGCCGGGTGCTGGCTTCGCGTCCGCCCATGCGAAATTGCAGGACATAGGAAATGGCACCGGCGGGTGTGATCTTGGCGCCGAACCCCTTGAGATCGGTGTCCCACAGGAACTGATTCGATGCATTGGGGCGCAATGCATCGATCGATCGCTTGCTGATTTTTCCTGTCGCCATCCGGAACCTCGTGTCCCTTTCTGGCAATCACCTGGCAATCACGCAAGCGGAAAAACTAGGAAATCGCCGGTTAGGATGGCGTAGATGAAATGGCGTATTTCCTGAGGTTTTTAGCCAAAAACCCGCGGATCACCGTCGCCTGTATCGGAAGTACCAGACCTCGTGCCCGTAGACATTGCGGGCCTTGGCTTCATAGCGCGTTTCGGGCCAGCCGCCGGGCCGCTTCTGGAAATCCTGCGGTTTGTCGCACAGCCACTCGAACTGCTCGGTGTGGCGGCGCATCACCATCAGGGCATGGCGCAAGTAGATCGCGTGATCGGTGCCAAAGCGGAATTCGCCCCCCGGTCGCAGCTTGGCCGCAAACAGGTCCACCGGCCCGTCGTTCATCATCCGCCGCTTGGCGTGGCGCGCCTTGGGCCAGGGATCGGGGTGCAGCAGATAGAGGAACGAAAGCGATCCATCCGGAATGCGCCGCAACACTTCCAGCGCATCGCCGTGGTGGATGCGAACATTCGTCAGCCCGGCATCGCGCACATGGGTCAGCGCCTGCGCCACGCCGTTCAGAAACGGCTCGGCCCCGATGAAGCCGTGATCGGGCAACAGGTCGGCGCGAAAGGCCATATGCTCGCCGCCACCAAAGCCGATCTCGAAATGCAGCGGGCGCGGTTCGCCAAACAGGCGCTCGGCGCTCACCTCGCCCTCGGCCGGCACCGCGATCTGCGGCAACAGGCGGTCAACCAGCTCCTGCTGGCCAGCGCGCAGGGGCTTGCCCTTGGCGCGGCCATAGAGCCGGTTGATAGTGGTCGGATCGCCGTCCTTGTGCGCGGTCATGCCAGATGCCTCATGGGCGCGCGGCTAGGCGGTCTGGACGGCGTTGGCAACTGCCGCGTCCGTTCACTCGGCTACAAGCGGCGCCGCAGGCCGGTTCAACCTCGTCAGCAGCCCCGCCGAATCGCGGCCCGTACCCTGCTCGCTCAGCCACTGGCGCAGATAGTAGAGCTTGCCCGGCGCAATGCGGCCTGCCGCATAGGCCGCGGCGATCGTTTCTGCCGCTTCACGGTTACCAAGCTCAACCGCACGGATCCCATGCGCCAGCGCGCGATCAGGCATTTGCCGCGCGGGATAGCGATCCAGCGCCTGCATCAAATGGACATTGGCTTGCGGCACGCCCAGGGCAAGTGCCCGCCGATACCATTCCACCTCGCGCCCGAAAGTATCCAGCCCGCTCACTGCCGCCGCATAGTCGCGGTAGAAATGGCCCAACTGCAATGCCGCCACGCCATTACCGCGCCCGGCAGCCGCCATCAGGCAACGGCCCGCCGCGCTCGCCTCGACCGGGATGCCAGGCGCAACGGCATCTGGCCCAAGCGGACTACACCTCACCTCGCCAGCCGCAGACACCGCTGCCACATGGCTGCTCACCCCGGCAAGGGCGCTTGCCGCAATTGCCAGCAGGATCGTCCACGCAGCTTTCATCAATGCCCCCTGCGGCTCAAGGCCGTCTGGTAATCAAAATCGCCCGGATCGGCTTCACACCCGCCATCTCGCACGAACAGGCACAAATACTGGCTCTCGGCAGGCCGGCCTATCTGGCGATAGCAGGTTTTCAGGCTGTAGGCGGGCGGCAGTTCGGCCCCGTCCAAGCGCGAAGCCATAACCACGTTGAACTTTGACTGGTTAGTCGCCGCCTGCTGTGCCGCATGGGGTCCGTCCAACAAAATGGTCTGCACCGGGCGATTGATGAAGGCGTGGGCCAGCGCCGGGTGATAATACAACTGGTAAGTGGCAATGCCGCAGGCGCCCGGTTCGGCGCCGGCCATCGCCAGCGTCTTGAAATGGATCGTGGCCCGGCCCCAGTTCTCGATGAAAACCGGCCCAAGCGCCATGACTACTGCCAGCGCAAACCAACCCGCCTGCAAACCGGCCAGCCGCCACCGCTCCGCCAGGCGAAAACGCGCCGCCAGCCAATCTGCCGCATCCACCGAACCGATGGCCGCCAGCAGCACAAGCGCATTGGCGCCAAGCAGGATGAAGCGATATTCCTTGTGCGGAATGGCGGAATGAATTGCGATCACCAGCACGGCCATCGCCGCAATCACCGGCAAGCGGCGCGCGCCCACAACTGCCAGCGGCAATACCGCAATGCTGGCAAACCACCAGTTTTCCAGCAGGAAAACGATATAGCGCCAGGGCGGCTCGGTGCCGAAGAATTCGCTGCGCCCCTCGGTCAGGTTGATGGTGAAATTGCGCCACATCCACAGATAGGGCACCTGCCCGGCCAGCAGATCCGCCGCCGCCCCCGCCAGCAGACCAGCCACCCCGCCGGCGGCGAGCCACAGCAGGCAGCGCAGATCGCGCGGCCAACAGGCCCAAAGCGCCAGAAGCCCGATCGCCGGAAGGTATTGGAACCGGACTACCGCGCCCAACGCAAGAAGAAGGCCGGCCGCAAAGGCATACCCTGGCCGGAAGTCGCGCTTTGCCCGGGCGCACAGGGCCATTGCCGGAAACAGCAGCGACATGGCTATGCCCTCGCCCGAAGCCCTGCTGCCAAAATAGAAAATATCCGGCCAGACTGCCCCTACCCAAGCCGCAACAAGGGCATGGCGTTTCCCGAACGGGCGAGCCAGATCGTAAAAGGCCAGCGGAACGCCGAGTGACAGGATCGCCAGGAACAACCGCACCGCCAGCAGGTGCAATTGCCCTTCCGGGGAAAACCACAAGCCCAGCGCCTGAAACGGAACCAGCAAGACCGGAACCAGCCAGCCGCGGATTCCATCGACATATTCCCAAGGCCGAATCCAGCGCCCGGTGATCAACCCATAGGCCGGCTCGATGTACTGCCACACCTCGTCGGCATGGTAGACCACCGTCTGGGTGGCGAAGCCAACCCGCATCACTATCGCCATCAGGCCAACCAGAACCAGCCAGCCCGCTATTCGAAGTCTTGTAAACGCCCACCCCATCGCCGGTACTGCTACATCAAGTGAATAAACTTGAACAATGCAGTTGCGGCGTTTGTCCGATCCAAAAACGATGCGGCCCGCCTCCAAAGGAAGCGGGCCGCATCGATCAGGATATTTGCCAGCGGATCAGGCCGCTTCCATCTCCGCACCGGGATCGCGCAGCACATAGCCGCGGCCCCACACGGTCTCGATGTAGTTCTCGCCGCCGCAGGCATGCGCCAGTTTCTTGCGCAGCTTGCAGATGAACACGTCGATGATCTTGAGTTCCGGCTCGTCCATCCCGCCATAGAGGTGGTTGAGGAACATTTCCTTGGTCAGCGTGGTGCCCTTGCGCAGCGAAAGCAGCTCGAGCATCGCGTATTCCTTGCCGGTCAGGTGGACACGGGCGCTATCGACTTCCACCGTCTTGGCATCGAGGTTGACCGCCAGCTTGCCGGTGCGGATGACCGACTGCGAATGGCCCTTGGAGCGGCGCACGACCGCGTGGATGCGGGCGATCAGTTCTTCGCGATGGAAGGGCTTGGTCACATAATCGTCGGCGCCGAAGCCGAACGAGCGGACCTTTGAATCCATTTCTGAAACGCCGGAAAGAATCAGCACCGGAGTCTGGATCTTGGCGACGCGCAGCTTCTTGAGCACATCGTAGCCGTGCATGTCGGGCAGGTTCAGATCAAGCAGGATGATATCGTAATCATACAGCTTGCCAAGATCGAGGCCTTCTTCGCCAAGATCGGTCGAATAGACGTTGAAACCCTCAGCCGTGAGCATCAACTCGATTGCCCGAGCCGTAGTCGGCTCGTCCTCGATCAACAACACTCGCATGGGTGGTCCCCCTTAAGCCCCGCACAGTCCGGCCCCCTGGTCGGCAAGCGATCATGGCAATTAACCATAGGAGGTATCAAAGAGAAAGGTTAATATTGTGTAAAATGCCGGAATCCTTCGATTCTGGCGGCGAATCGCCATCCCCCGGCGTGCAGTCAACCTTCCACGATGCGCGTGGACGGATGGTGCCGGTCCAGGTGCCGCAGTAGAATTTTCACGTTCATGCTATTGGAACGGAACGCGAAATCGAACAGGTCGCCGACCACCGGAATGGCCCCCACGGTCGTATCGAACGCCACGTTGGCCAGCATCCGCGCCAGCTTCCACCGGGACAGGCCCAGCATCCGCGCTTCCCACACGATATACAGCCCAAGGGCAGCAGTAACCACATCGCCAGCCACCGGAACCAGCCCGATGATCGCATCCAGCCCGACTTTGCGGCCGATGCCGGGCACGGTGACGCTGCGTTCGAGCAATCCTTCCACGAGCTCGATTCGGCGCCGGATCGCCTCTGGCGAAGAACCGAGCGGGAATTCGGGACGGAGCGGGCGGGCGGAGCGGGTGCTGGTCACGTGCGGGGGCCTTGCAATGCCGATGCGAGTCGCTTGCAGGTGGGGTCAGCCCGGCCGCTGCGCAAGGGGCGCAAGGGGATGGAACCCGATCGGGTTGATCTCGAAACCGGCGGTTGCACCGCGCACCAGCGACCAGCGAACCGGCGCCCCAAGCGGGATGAAGACGTTGGCTGCGGTCAATTCCGCCTCGGCCTCTGCCAGCAGCGGCGCGCGCTTGCCTGGGTCGGTCTCGACCAGCGCCTCGGCCAGCCGGGCATCGGCTGCCGGGCTGCACAGCCCCCGCCGGGCGGCACAGGTGAACTGCGAAAGGTACCATTCCGGGCCGGCATAACGGGCAACCAGATCAACCAGTTGCAGGTCTGCCGCCGCACCGGCTTCGACCCTTGCCAGCGGCACGCCGATGGCGGCGAAGTCGGCGGCAAGGCGGCCGAACAGGCGATCCGCGCCCGGCCCGTCGGGCAGCGCCAGGGCAAGGCGGGGAAAGGCCCGGTGCGCCGCTTCCCAGCGCTTTATCCGCGCGCTGGCGGCGGCTATCCGCCGTTCGGGGGAAAGCTCTGTCCAGCGCTCGCCCATCGTGCCGAGATCGCCCGTTGCACCGGGCCCGACAAGCCGCGTGGTCGGCCGCCAGTCCCTGATACCCAGGTCTGCCGCCAGCGCTTCGCGATCGATCGCCAGGGCCAGCGCCTCGCGCACGGCGGGATCGCCAAGCGGCCCATCCCCGCGCGCAGCGATCAGCCCGAAGACGCCTTCCACCGGATCAATCCGCAAGTCACGCCGCGACAGGCCAGCCGCGCCCTGCCCCAGCGCGTAATTCTGGAACCGGCCGCCCAGAACGATATCGACCTTCTTCTCGCCGTAAAGCCTCACTGCATCTTCACCGGAAACCGCCCGCAGGCTGAGTGCCCGCACCTGACCCGCCCAGTTCTCAGGCTGGGGCAAACCAAGGCGTTCGGGCGAGATCAGAGCCAGCCGGGCCAGCGCACCATCGCGTTCCAGCAGCATTGGCCCGGTACCAACGCCCTTGTGCAACATGGCCAGTTCAGGCTGGGCCAGCAATTGCAGCAGATCCGGCACGGGCCGGTGCAACCTGATCTCGATCACTCGCCCGGCCATTATCCGCACTTCATCAACCGCCGCAAATTCCTGGGCAAGCGGGGTGCCGGACAACACGGCAAAGGCCTTCCTGAGCGCTTGCCGGGCGGTCTCTGCGGTGATCGGACTGCCATCGCGCCACAGCCCATCGCGCAGGCGGAAGATATAGCTCAGGCCATCGTCGGTCACGATCCAGCGATCGGCCAGCGCCGGGATCACTTGCCCCTTGGCGTCGAGAGTAACCAGCCCTTCGGCCGTGGCGGCGCGAACCAGTTGCCCAGCCGGCGACAGACGCACCCCGGTTTCGAACGGCGCGGTAGGCGCACCAATCACCACGACATCAAGCGTTGGGGCCGAATTGTCTGAGCAGGCGCCTAGCGCCGCGATGGCGGTGCAAGCAATGACCGCAGGGAATCTGCGAAAGGCTGATCGCATCTGTGAACGCTAGGCCGGCCGACGCGCTGCCGCAAGGCACGAACAGGGCCGTGGCACAAAAGGGCTCAGAGAATCTTGCGGACCGAGCCTGAACGCGGCGGCGACGCTGCCCACTGCCGGGTCATGGAGGCGCCTTGCCGCTGCGTGGCCGCCATGTTGGCGCGAACAACCTTGGGATTGATTTCCTGCCGGAACGCCACGCCGAAGCGGCTGTCCTGCACCCAGGCAACCGAACCATCCACCCAGCCAGCGTTGCGCAGTCTGACCTGAACGAGGGCGCCGCGACGGACCTGCAACTCGCCCTCGCCCATCAACCCGCCGGCCGACAGGTTGCGAACCTTCACGCGGTGCATATCCGATTGCCCATCCAGCCGCAGGTCGGCCAGGATATACAAGCTGTCACGCGTGATCTGGCGGCTGTCGAAGTCGTTCATGGTTCCACTGCGCCCATACCCCCGCCCCGGCACAAACCAGCGCGCCGGACAGAGGCCAGCCTAGCGGAAGCAGGGAAACAACCCGTTAACAATCGATCACAGCCAGCGGCCGACGCGTGATCAATCGTCGCGCGAGACCTTTTCGCGACGCTCGTGCGCTTCCTGGGCTTCCACGGTCATCGTGGCGATCGGGCGGGCGATCAGGCGGCCAAGGCCGATCGGTTCGCCGGTCACTTCGCAATAACCGTATTCGCCTTCGTCGATCCGGCGGAGCGCCGAATCGATCTTGGCGATCAGCTTGCGCTGGCGATCGCGGGTTCGCAGTTCGATCCCCCAGTCAGTCTCGCTCGACGCGCGATCGTTGAGATCGGGTTCGCGGATCGGGCCATCCTGGAGATGCTGCAAGGTATCGGCCGAGGCTTCAAGAATAGCCTTCTTCCACGCAAGGAGCAGACGCCGGAAATAATCCTGCTGCGTTTCCGACATATATGGTTCGTCATCTTGCGGAACATAATCGCCAGCGATTGCCCGCTTGGCTTTTACCAGAATGTCAATATCATCAGCGAGCGACGTGGACATGAATTTCCTTGCGCCTCCAGATCGGATTCGAGAGCATCCCGCTACTTCGGTTCTTGCCGGGACACGCCCGTCAGCCGAGTTGCCGCGCCTATAGTTGGGCCTCCCCCCACGCACAAGCGCAATGATAGGATTCGCGCCAAACCGAAACCCGGCGCTTCCGGCGATCACTTGATTTCCCTACCGCCCCATTCCGCATTAACCATTTATTGACCACGTTCATCCAGCTTCACCCTCACGGACCGACAATTTGGGGGTTGGTCCCGCAGGGGGGATGAAACGATGAGTGCAAGCTGGATCAAGCCGGTTGAATGTTTGCCGGCCGACGAGACCGCCACCGACATGCTGATCGCGACTTGTCTGGCAGCTGCGGCAGCCGGCGACCTCAGCGCCTATTTCGATCTTGGGGTGGCCTATTCCACCGGCAGCCACGGCGCGCCATGCGATCTGGTGGAAGCACACAAGTGGTTCAATCTGGCGGCCGTCGGTGGTTATGACGATGCAGCGCAATGCCGGGCCGATGTGGCCGAGGAAATGACTGCCCGCGAGATCGCCGAAGCCCAGCGCCGCGCGCGCGAGTGGCTGGCTGCGGGAGAGCGCCGGGCCGCCTGATTGCGCCCCCGCCGCTCAGCTCTTGCGGAAGGGCGTGCGTTCACCCAGCCAGATCTGCTCTGCCGCCACGCCGGCCCGTTCCTGGGCCAGGAAATCGGCCACCGCGCTGCGGAACCCTTCATGGGCAATGAAATGCGCCGACCATGTGCGCACCGGTTCATAGCCGCGCGCCAGTTTGTGCTGCCCTTGCGCGCCCGCTTCCACGCGCGAAAGACCCAGTTCGATCGCCGCATCAATCGCCTGATAATAGCAAAGCTCGAAGTGCAGGAACGGCTTTTCGACCAGCGCCCCCCAATAGCGCCCATAGAGCGCATCTGCGCCGATCAGGTTGAGCGCGCCGGCCACCGGCTTTTCATCGACAAATGCCATGACCAGCAGAATGCGGCTGGCGAGCCGTTCGCCCAGCAGGGAAAAGGCCTGACGGGTCAGATAGGGACGGCCCCATTTGCGCGCACCGGTGTCCTGATAGAAGCGCCAGAAGGCATCCCAGTGCGCCTCGGTGATGGCTGGCCCGGTCAGCCGGCGGATTTCCACCCCCGCCTGCGCGGCAGCGCGCTCCTTCCGCAAGTTCTTGCGCCGGGCAGAAGAGAGGGTGCCAAGGAAATCCTCGAACGTGGCGTAGCCGCGATTTTCCCAGTGAAACTGGATGTCATTCCGCAGCAGCCAGCCGGCCTGTTCGAACAGCGGCACCTGATCCGGCGCGATGAAGGTGGCATGGGCCGACGACAGACCATGATCGCGGCACAGGGTTTCAGCCGCCTGCAACAGCGGCGGAGCCAGCCGCGCCGGATCGCGTGACAGCACCCGCGGCCCGGTTGCCGGCGTGAACGGCACCGCAATCTGCAACTTGGGATAATAGGCTCCGCCAGCCCGGTGCCAGGCATCGGCCCAGGCGTGATCGAACACATATTCGCCCTGGCTATGCATCTTCACATAGGCAGGCAGCGCGCCAGCCAGGGCGCCATCCGGGCCATCAACCAACAAGGGCAACGGCTGCCAGCCGCTACGCCCGCCAACACTGCCGGAATCTTCCAGCGCGGAAAGGAAGGCGTGGCTGACGAACGGGTTGCCCCCATCGGTCAGCGCGTCCCACTGTGCCTGGGACAAGGCGGAAACGCCGGTGCCGGTGCGCACGATGAAAGTCTGTTCATCGCTCATCTGCGGCCCTTCATGGCACGCCGGCTCCCTCCACGGTGGGGGCATCGGCATGAGCCCGGGCGCGGGCGAGGTGTTCGGGGGTCCGCACAGTCCACGTGGCGAGCGGCAGCCCGCGGCGGCGCTGGGCGGCGGGGAAACGACCAGGCAGATCGCGGATATCGTAGGCCAGAAAATCCGGCGCGGCGAACCACAGGTTGAGATGGCGGCGCAAGCGCCCGGCCAGAGCCTTGTCGTTCTCTTCGGAGATGATCAGCCCACGCACGGTAAGCGGGGAATGGCGCCGGAACCAGCGGCTGACGCGAGGATCGAAGCTCATCACCCCGTATTCGCCCCGATAGCCTTCAAGCACCCGGCACACCGCAAGGCACAAAGCATCAACCCGCTGCCCCCGATTGGACTTGATTTCGATCAGCAGCGGTACCTGCCCGGCCACCTGATCCAGCACGCGGCGCAAGGTGGGGATCGTTTCGGCGCTGCCGGCGAGGGGAATGCGGGCCAGGCTGTGGGCCGAGTGATCGGCCAGCGGCCCGTGTTCGCGGGTCAGTCGGTCAAGCTCGGCATCGTGGAACACCACCGCCTGGCCATCGGCCGAGCGGCGGACATCGCATTCTATACCCAGCCCCCGCCCGATCGCGCCAGCAAAGGCGGCGAGCGAGTTTTCCGGCACGCCCGCGCCGTGCAGCCCGCGATGGGCAAAGACCTGCCCGCGAAGCCAGCCGACCCGTTCCGGAGCCGGGGCCGGCGCGAACCAGCGATCAGGCAGCGCCAACAGCGACAATGGCATCCACCTCCACGGCCGCGCCTAGCGGCAGGACCGGCACGCCAACCGCGCTGCGGGCATGCTTGCCGGCATCGCCGAACACCGCCGCCATCAATTCGGACGCGCCATTGGCGATCCGCGGCTGATCGGTGAAGGAGGCAGTGGAGTTGACGAAAGCGCCGAGCTTGACCACGCGTTCCACGCGCGAAAGCGAACCAAGCGCAGCCTTGAGCTGGGCGAGGATCATCAGCCCGCAGGCCTGCGCAGCCACGATCCCGTCTTCCAGCGAGACGTCTTCGCCCAGCCGGCCGGTAACCAGCTTTCCGCCAACAAACGGCAGCTGGCCCGACACATGGGCGAGCCCGCCGGCAACCACGACCGGCACATAGGCGGCCACCGGGGCGGCGGGTTCGGGCAGGACCAGGCCCAGGGCGGCGAGCTTTGCTTCGATTTCGGCGTCAGTCATGTTCATCTCCGGTGAGCCGGGCGAGCAGCCACGGCAAGGCGCTGTCCCAGGTGTCGATCCGGGCATGGGCATGACCGGCGACATGGGCACAGCGAATCAGGGGGGCCATTTGCGGCTCGCCGCAAAGGTGCAGGCGGTGCACATCAGGGACCAGTTCGGCCACCGAGCCGTGATGAACGGCGATATCATCGATGAACACGGCGCGCGAGGGGGCGAATTCCTCGTGAATCCGGCGCAGGGCCGGGCCTTTCGGGCCCTGGTTGGTATAGACCTTCAGGTCGAGGCCATGGCCCAGCAACTGCCGGGTGCGCGCTTCGCGGTGGCCATCGCCCAAGTTGGTCAGCACCACGACATCGGCATGGCGCGACAGTTCAACCATGGCATCAAGCGCGCCGGCGATCGGATACTGGCGGGCCATTTCATGGGTGAAGAATTCGTCCAGTAGCCGCCACAGTTCGTCCGGTACCACCGGTTCGCCGTTGGCATGATGCATCGATCGGATGAAATCGTTGCCGGTGAAGCTGAAGGTGATGCCGTGCTGGTCGCGCAGCCACTCGCTCCACGGCACGACCATGTGCAGCAGCACTTCATCGCAATCGGTGATGACCAGGGGGCGGCTCATCGCGCCAACCCCTGCGCCGCGGCGACCAGCGCCTTGGGATCGACCCCAAGGGCATCGGCGGCGCCAAGCAGATCCGGTTCATGCGCGCCGAGGAAATCCAGCACTGCGCCGAGGACCGAGGCATCGCCAAGGCCGGAGCGCAGATCATCGGGCGTGAGCCCGGTCAACGCGAGGAAGCGCTGAGCGCGGGCATCGTCTTCCAGCAGCCAGCCAAGAGCGCCAAGCGCCAGTGCCTGCGGATCGGCGGGGGATGAAGGTTCGCGGAGAATTGTCAGCCTCTTTCCCAGCGCATAGGACAAGCCCGAAGATATTTCGGGCGGCAGGACGCAAGTGGCAAAGAGAATCCTTGTTGTCGAGGACAACGATCTCAACCGGAAGCTGTTCTGCGACGTGCTGAAAAGCCAGGGCTTTGCCGTGGAGCCCGT
>CAZVHM010000085.1:0-11188 GCA_964627175.1 uncultured Novosphingobium sp.
TGATGTCCGGGCTGGGCAAAATCGGCGAGGTGGGCGTCAACCTGGTGAAGGGCCTGTGGGAGGGCATCAAAAACACCACCAAGTGGCTGTGGGACAAGCTGACCGGCTGGATCGGGGACGCGCTGGTGAGCAGCGACTTCAAGCGCTGCATCGCGCGCGATCGCTGCCGCTTGAGGCGCTGGTAGAGACGCTCGCGGGCCACGTCGTCGTCGGGCTCGAGACGCTCGACGTACGCGCGCAGGAGTTCTCGGCGCAGGACCGTCGCTTCGACCACGTCGAGCCCGCTCGTGGAGAGGCCCTCCTGGACGGCGCGCTGGATGAGGAGCGCGAGGTCGTACAGCTCCTCGTCCGTGCGCGCGCGACGGGGAGCGAGGGAGTCCGGGTCGAGGTCTTCCAGCGCCTCGACGTCGATGCCGGGGTGGCGCTGCTCGCGCTCCTTGCGGAGGAAGGCGAACACCTGCCGCTCGGTGCGCTGGCGCAGCCGCATCGGCAGGCGGTCCATGAGCGGCACGTCGGTGAGCGCCGCAAGGAACGCGGTGACGACGAGCTGGTCGAGCTCGTCGCCCGGCACCGTGTCGCTGACGAGGCGGCCCCGCAGGCGCACCAGCATCGGCTTGAACGCGCCGAGCAGGAGGGACGCCCACACCGCAGCGCGGCTCGCCCGGTGCTCGCGGATGATCGCCTCGGTGAGCGCCTCGCGCGACGCGTAGGTGCCCTCCGCTTCGTCGTCGAGCATGGCGAGGACGGAGGCCGCGTCGGCGTGCGCCGCGATGGCGGGCTGCTTCGCGCGGCCCGCCTCGAAGGCATGGCGGTGGCGCTCGGAGAGCGCGTCGCGGCGCAGCCGCTCGAGGTCGTTGCGGAGGGCGCTCTTCACTTGTCCCTCCGGGTCCACCACTCGGCGACGAACTCGAGGAAGTCGTCGAGGCTCAGCGCAACGAACGGCTCGGCGCGGTCGTCGCGGATGATGGCGATGGGGATTCGTCCGGGCGGCGCGGCGTTCGTGGCCTGGCGCAGCGCACCCCGGACGTTCGGCTGCTTGCCGCGCTTGGCCTCGGGCCAGAACACCGGGCAGTCGACGTCGGGCGTCTCCTCGCCCGTGCGGAACTGGAGGCCGCGCCGGATGGTCGCGTCCGGCATGACCTCGCGGAAGCGCTGGACGAGCTCACGCTCGAAGCCGGCGCCCTTTCTGCGAGAGTGCGCGCCGCTCATGCTCGCACCTCCCGAACGAAGCGCGCCGGGATGCCCAGCCGCTTCGAGATCGAGCCCGCCGCGACATTGCGCACCACCACCTCGATCGGGATGATTTCCACCTGCCGCACCAGCTGTTCGCGCATGTTCAGGCGGCGGATGAAGTGGGTGGGGATGCCGATGTGGGAAAGGCGGGTGAACACATACTCGCTGATGCGGTTGTTGATCACGCCCTTGCCGTTGATCGTGCCCTTTTTCTGGGCATTGAACGCGGTGGCATCGTCCTTGAAATACTGGATCAGGGTGCCCGGTTCCGGGCCCTCGTACAGGATCTTGGCCTTGCCTTCGTAGATCTGGCGGCGACGGGACACGGGCAGTTCCTCAAGCTAGCGGGCATGGCGCCCAAAACAGCAAACCCCGGCGAGACGATGCGCTTCTGGCGAAGAGTGCAACGCGGGCGGCCGGGGCAAGGCCTGCCCCATAAAGCCCAAGCGCAGCAAATGCAATCGGCAGGGGCAAGCGATTGCCCCACATTGCGGCCCGGGCCATTGCGCAATAGAGCGACCGGCATCGACAGGAGAGAAGATGGTGGCGGGGTTGAGCGTAAGATCGCTGACCGGAGACGAAATCCTGGCCGCGCTGGATGATCTGGCCCGGCTGCGGATGGAGGTGTTTGCCGCCTGGCCATATCTCTACGACGGCGATGAGGCCTACGAGCGGGACTATTTGCGCGAATTTGCCGCCGCGCCCGAAAGCGTGCTGGTGGCAGCTGAAGAAGGCGGGCGCATCGTCGGCGCGGCCACCGCATCGCCGCTGGCCGCGCAAAAGGCGGAATTCCGCGCTCCGTTCGAACAGCGCGGGCTCGATACGCAGCACCTGTTCTACTTTGGCGAGAGTGTGCTTTTGCCCGATTGGCGTGGCAGGGGCATCGGCCATGCCTTCTTCGATCACCGCGAGGCGCGGGCGCGGGCCTGCGGCGCCACGGCGGCGATCTTCGCGGCCGTGATCCGGCCCGAAAGCCACCCGGCCCGCCCGGCCGATTACCTGCCGCTCGATGGCTTCTGGTCGCGGCGCGGCTATGCCCCGGTGGCCGGCTTCATCACCGAACTGGCGTGGAAGGAGCATGGCGAAGAGGGCGAGAGCGCCAAGCCGATGCAATACTGGCTGAAGTCGCTGTGACCCGCTTTATCGTAGCCGCCGCGCAATACCCGGTCGATTCGCTGGCCGGACCGGAAGCCTATGTGACCAAGCTGGAAGCATGGGTGGGCGAGGCGGTGACCGGCGGCGCATCCTTGCTGGTCTTTCCTGAATACGGCGCGATGGAACTGGCCTCACTCGATCCGGCCACCATGGGCAGTCTGGCCGGTTCGCTGGAAAGTGTTTCGGCCCTGTTGCCGTGGGTGGATGATCTGCATCGCGATCTGGCGGTGCGCCACGATGTGCATATCCTGGCCGCTTCGGCGCCCTGTCGGCGGTCGGATGGCAGCTTTGTCAACCGCGCCCGCCTGTTTGCGCCCAACGGCCGCATCGGCGTGCAGGACAAGCTGGTGATGACCCGGTTCGAGCGCGAGGAATGGCATGTGTCCGCCGGCGGGCCGCTCCGCTTGTTTGAAACCGCGCTGGGCCGGATCGGCGTGACGATCTGCTACGATAGCGAGTTTCCGCTGCTTGGCCGGGCATTGGCCGAGGCGGGTTGCGAACTGCTGCTGGTGCCCAGTTGTACTGATAGCGAGCACGGCTATTGGCGGGTGCGGCTTGGCGCGCAGGCCCGCGCGCTGGAAGGCCAGATGATCGCCGTGCAGGCGCCCACCGTGGGCGATGCGCCGTGGTCTCCGGCGGTCGATGTCAACTGCGGCGCGGCCGGCGTCTATGGCCCGCCGGATCGCGGCTTTCCGGCCAATGGGGTGATCGCTGCCGGCACGGCCGATCAGCCGGGCTGGGTCTTTGCCGAAGTCGATCTTGCCGCGGTGCGCCATGTCCGCGCCGATGGCGCGGTGCTCAACCGCCTGCATTGGGCCGAACAGCCGGGGGCAGAGCCGCTGCCCGCGGTCGAACTGGTCGATCTGCGATGATCGGCCGCGTCCAACCCGTTTTTGTCGTCCTCGCCCCGGCGCAGGCCCATTTTTCGGAGATTGCCGCATGGTCCATCTGAAACTTTCGCAGGCTCAGGCCATTCTCGCCGGCGTTCAGGCAGAAGCGCGTGCTCGCGGTGCCAATCCGCTGGCAATCGCGGTGCTGGATGCCGGCGGCCATCCGGTGGCTTTCGCGCGTGAGGACGGGGCCGGGTTTCTTCTGGCGGATGTGGCCCGGGCCAAGGCCACGGGCGCCTTGGGCATGGGTGCCAACAGCCGCGCCCTGGCAGAGCGGGCGACCGGCAATCCGGTGTTTTTTCAATCGCTTGCGGCGGCGGTGGATGGCCGGATCGCCTATTCGCCCGGCGGGGTGCTGATCCGCGATGACGCGGGGCAAGTGATTGGCGCCGTGGGGGTGAGCGGAGACACGGGCGATCGCGACGAGGCTTGCGCGCTGGCCGGGATCGCGGCAGCCGGGCCGTTCATGTGATCGACGGGTAAGGCTGGCACCAGCCGGTTGTAAGGATACCGCCGCGAGTGGGCGGCAACAGATGGAGAATACGGGAAATGGCACGATACATCAGCTTTCGCCGGCCGGACGGCACGGCCAGCTTTGGCCGCATTGCCGGTGAAACGGTCGAAGATCTCGGCGCGCAGGGTGGGCCGGCCGCATTGAAGGATGCGCTGGCCAGCGGCGATCTGGCTAATCTGCCGGTCACCGCTCGTCATGCCCGCGCCGACATCCAGCTGCTGCCGGTGATCCCCAATCCCGGCAAGATTCTCTGCGTTGGGCTCAACTATGCCACTCACGTGGCCGAGACCGGCGCCGAGCAAAAGGATCGTCCGGCCATTTTTACCCGCTGGGCCGAAACGCTGGTGGCCGATGGCGAACCGCTGGTCTGCCCGCGCGAAAGCGTTCGCTTCGATTATGAAGGCGAACTGGCGGTGGTGATCGGCAAGCCGGGCCGCCGCATCGCCAAGGCCGATGCCTTGGCCCACGTGGCGGGCTATGCCGTGTTCAACGATGGTTCCGTGCGCGATTGGCAGCGCCACAACACCCAGTTCACCCCCGGCAAGAACTTTCCCGCCACGGCCGGCTTCGGCCCGGCGCTGGTCACGCCCGACGAGATCGCGGATCTTGGCGCCCAGCAGGTACAGACCCGGCTGAACGGCGAACTCGTGCAGGATCAGCCGGTTTCCGACCTGATCAACGACATCGCCACGATCATCGAATACTGCTCGACCTTCACCGAACTGTTGCCCGGCGATGTCATCGCCACCGGCACGCCGGGCGGGGTGGGCGACAAGCGCCAGCCGCCGCTTTACATGAAGGCCGGCGATGTGGTCGAAATTTCGATTGGCGAGATCGGCGTGCTGCGCAATCCGGTGATCGGCGATTGATTGAGGCATGGTTGGGTCGGCGCCAGAGGCCCCGGCCCGCCACGGATCAGGGCTGGCGTGAAAGCGCCGGCCTTTTTTCTGTGCTGTGGATCGTTCCGGAAACGGTGGCGGGGACGGAATCGAATTGTAAGTCTAGTGATTTGAAAATAATCACATAATTCGGTGAGAATTTCGAGCAGGCCCCCAATAAGGCCCCCAAGGTCGCCGGATAATGACGAACGGCAGCGGAAAAACATACATGCTTTGGCGCGCGGGCGAAAAACTGGGTTAGCGTTTTTGCCGGGGTAACGTAGCGGTCCGGGCAATGATCGGCGCAGGCTTTTGCGCCGCCCCCTCCACCAGCCCTAAAATCAAATGATCAGGAAAAATTCCCTGCATGGGGGCAGGAGTGGTTCGGGCGATCATCGCAGCTGTACGATTAGCATACCCCCCGCCATCAGTGCCGAAAGAACCGCTCGGCGGGATCGTCCTCGACAGGCTCGGCCATAGTCACCCGGCTTTCATCCGCAGGAGTTGCGCCTAGCTTGGACAGGATGCTGGAATAAGCGGAGAGCGCCGCCACGCCCATTTCAGGATCGGCCACCAGCCGCGCCCGCAGGACCGCCGCAATTTGCAGGACAGCCCGATGGCCGGAATTGAGCCACGGCAATTCCGCCACAAACGCCCGCCATGCATCAGCCTGTGCCGGGGTCAGACAATCTGGCGGCTGGCCTATATCGGTTGCGCCAGATGGGGTTGTTCGGCCTGCATAGCGCCCCGCGTTCCGCAGCGCCGCGCCGGTAACTTGCGCCTTCATCGTCGGGGTTCTCGGTCTTGCCATCGTCTCACCTCCATAGTTTGAATTGCAGATGCGCGCAGATGGGGAACGGGGCGGTCATGGTGAACCCTCGTTCCAAGGTTTTCACCGCCCCCTACTCCACCGGCCACCCATCCGCCGCGATGGCCACCCGCACCCGCCCACCATTGTCGCGGATGGTCTTATCACGATGACACGGCCCGCAGATCGGCATCAGGTTTTCCAGATTATCGGTGCCACCCTTGGCCTTCGGGGTCAGGTGATCCACTTCGGTTGCCGCTGTTACCCGTCCAGCCGCTGCACATGGCCTGCACAGTGGCTCTTGCGACAATACCAGCGCCCGCAGCCGTCGCCATGCTGCGCCATATCCGCGTGATGATGCCGATGTCCGATGCCAAGCCATGTCCCACTCCAAATGCATGATTTGTCCCTCACCCCCTGCGACAATCTCGACATTGCGACAGATCGGAGGGGGCGAGCGGCTGGGGTTGCTCTTGCGCTCGCCCGATGCGGCAACGGTCACACCTCCAGGTCATCAATTATTCGGCAGAGCGCACGAACCCGCGCCATCGTAGCCGCAGCCCCAGCCGAGCGCGCTCCGTGCTTCCAGGCATTGCGGTTGCCGTTAGGTGCCCCGCTGCCCCTCCCACCGTGCATCCTGCATCGCGCCTTGCCCTTAACGGCTGGGGATCGGCACGGTTGGCCCGAGCGGGTCCGGGCTTGGCAGCGCGGGGCTTGCATCAGCCGTATGGTTTCCGGGTGTATGGGGTTGTCTGCTTGATTGCCCATTTTCTCTGCCCCCCTCGTGGTGGTGGAATTCATCGGCAATCACTGCCTGCCCGCCCTCATTAACGTGAACGTGGCGCACGGTTTGCTCGCGTGGTTGGTGCAGCTTCGCCAAGGCCTCGATTGCCGCGCGGCTGCCTGCCTGGGCCTTCATGGCGATGCGAGCATAGGTTCCGGGCTGTCCAGATCATCGAACAACGACAGCAGTTCATCGCGATAGACCATCACGCCATTGGGGTTGGCTGCGCAAATCTCGCCTAGCTTTTCAGCCGTGGCGTCGCTGGTCAGGTGCCGTTTCTCCAAGGGCGGTTCGGGATCGGCAACCGCGGCGAGCATGGCCCGGGCTTCGTCGGAGCCTCCGGCCTTCAGCTTGGCTTTAGCCTTCACGGTCGCGTCGTCCCGTTGCAGCTTGTGCAGTGCCTCGGCCACCTTGAACCCGGCAAGGGCGTCGCGGTTCGTTTCTGCCGCCATGGCCTCCAGTCGCTTGATCGGGGCCAGTGCCTCGCTGGCGGCAGGGCTTTTCATGCTGCCGGGTCGGGCGACAACGCACCCCCAAAGATTGGCCGCCTCCAGCCAGGTTGTGTGGCGCTGGGGGCGAATGCCGATGCGCCTGCCGATCACCGAACCGGCGGAGACCATTGCCGGGATCGCCACCAGATCGGGCGGGCAGTTCATCCGTTCGGCAATGTCCTGCACCCAGCCGCGCAGTTGCGAGGGCAGCAGATCGGGCGTGAAGGCCAGCACCGGGGGCAGTTCATCCCGCAACGGGATCGGATTGGGCCATGCGTCGAATTCCTCGGCTTGCTCCAGCCGCTCGCGCAGGTTTGGTTTAGTGGCCATTTTTGCGGCCTCCTTGCAATTCGTCGTTGAAGTCCTTGAAGCCCTCCAGCGGGCGGACGATGCGGACTGAGAGGCCCCGCTGGGCAAAGATCCGCGCGGCCTTGTCCGCAGCCTCGCGCCCGGCTGGGTCATTGTCCGCGCCAATCACGATCGCGCGCACCTGTGCAGGGAACTGCATGGCAGGCAGGAACGAGGCCCCCGCCGCCACCCAGACCGGACCGCCCAGCATCATGGCCAGTGACAGGCCATCTTCAGGGCCTTCGCAGACAGTCAGGCTTCCGGTGCCGTCCAATTCGCCAAGCCGGATGGCTCCGCCCTTGATCGTCCCCAGCGACAGCTTGGGCTTGGGCACGGCGGCTTTGCCGCGCCCGTCCTCGGCCAGCCATATCCGCTGGATGCCGGTCACCTTGCCGGAAACGTCCTGCACTGCGGCGACAAGGCAGGGCAGGGCCCCCAGATCGCCGCAGGAAAGCCGCACAAAGCGCAGAGCAGGGGGATAGGGCGGTGCGACGCCCCGCCAGCGCAGATAGGCCTCGGCAAGCGGTGACGTAATCCAGCCGGTTGACCTGTCCTGTCGTGCCCCAGACTCGGTGCATCCCGGCTTGCTGTTCGTCGTTTCGCCACTGGTGCCCGATGAACGGCGGGTTGCCCATGATGTAGCTGCACTTTTCCGGCGGCAGCAGGCTGGACCAATCGGTTTCCAGCGCATCCCCGTGCAGGATACCTGACTGGAAAACTGCAAAGCACGGTGCGCCGCCTCGGTCCGGCCCGTGGTTTCATACTTGCGCACCGCTTCCAGCATTTCGAACGGCTGGATTTCGGAAACGGGCCGGTTGCCGATGGCGCGGTCCACCAGCTTCAGCAGCCATTCTTGCTTGGCAAGGGTTGCCTCGGCTCGCCCTTCGCGCTGGCCCTTGTCGATGTAGGAGCGGGCAACGGCGGCGAACGAGTTGGTGGCGCTCACCTTTGCAGCGTGCTTGTCGCGCTTTTTCTGTTCAGCGGGATCGATCCCCTTGGCCAGCAGGGTGCGTGCTTCATCGCGCATTTCGCGGGCATCCTTGAGGCTCACCTCTGGATAGGCCCCCAGCGCCAGCTTCTTTTCGGCCCCGCCGGGCGCGCGGAACTTTAACCGCCAAAGCCGCCCGCTTGCCGGGGTGACTAGCAGGTAGAGGCCTTTTTCGTCGGCGACCTTGTAAGCCTTGTCGCGGGGCTTGAGGGCGCGGATTGCCGTATCGGTCAGTGCCATGTGGGGGCCTTTTTTGAGGGGCCTTTTTGAAAGGCCCCCGGAAAGGCCCCCGTCAGTGTCCGATTTTGAACGAACGGGAGCGAACGCCAGTGACCAAGCTGGCGCATTTTATGGCAGAATTCTGGGGTTTTTTCAACCGCTAGCGAACTTTGGCGAACGGTGTGATGGTGCCCGGGGACGGAATCGAACCGCCGACACCATGATTTTCAGTCATGTGCTCTACCAACTGAGCTACCCGGGCATCGCATTGCAGGTGGGCCAAGGTTGGTTTCGGCAGGCCCGCCAGCGATTGGAAGCGCGCCTATGGCGAAGGCGGCGGCGCTTGGCAAGACGCAAAATTCAGTCTTCGCCGTGATCCTCGCCAGAGGGCTTGCCGGGAATGGCATAACCTTCCTCCAGCCAGCGCACGAGGTCGCGGTCGCGGCAGCGGTTTGAACAGAACGGTGTGTGTTCGGCCGAGCGCGGCTTGCCGCAGATCGGGCACTTGCGAACAGGGGCAGTGGTCATGCGCCCAGCGCCTGCGCGAAGCCGCCATCGAAGGCAAGGGCGGAATTTTCCTGCCACCGCAAGGTTCGGCCGGTGCGGCGGACAAGTTCGGCTTCCCATTCAGGGCGGGCCGCCGCGCGCAAGGCGGGATGGCAGTGCAGTTCCAGGATTGCGCCGGGTTCGCCCACCGCTTCGGCCCGGCGGAGCAGCAGCCGTGCCGCCGCGCCGGCGCGGTTGCGGGCGAGGAGGGCGAGGAGGGAGGGGCGTTCGAGGCGGGCGACGATCTGGGCGAAGCCGAAACCGTTGATCGCGGTGCGTTCGTGGGGCCAGCCGGCCAGCGCGCCGGCCAGGGCTTCATCCACGGCGCGGCGATCCGCCTTGTCGGAAAGGGTAGGAAAATCAATGCCGATGGAGCCGGCCAGATCCATGCGGCGGATGGCGCTGGCCGCTGCCGTGGCGGCGGCGCGGGCCAGCGCCGGTGCGGGCAGGGTGCCATCTACGTCGATCACGGTCATCGCCGGGGTGGGGGAAAGGGTGAGCGTGCCGCCGGCAAATTCAACCGTGCCGGTCCAGGCCTCGGCAAAGATTTCTTCCCACATTCCAGCAGGAAAGCGGCTCACGGAGCGGACGGAGCCTTCTGCCTTCAGCCGTTCGGCCAGGGTGGGGGCGGGGCGCACTGCATCGCGGGTGCAACGGCACTGCAACAGCTTGAACCGGCCCTGCTCGGCCAGTGCGCTGCGGGTAATCGCCACGCGTAGCGGAGCGCCTTCGCTGGCATCTTTCGGCAGGCCGTCGACTAGTCCTTCCTCGCCCGAGGGGAAGCGCACGGTGCCGCGTTTCGATCCGGCGCGGCGCGAGGCGAGGATGGCATCGGCAACAGTGCCTGCGGCCAGCCCGCCGGACCATTCCAGCCGCGCCGCCAGCACTTCGCCGCCATCGACCAGGATCGCGCGGTTTTCACCGATCCCGGTTTCGACCAGCCACTCAGCCAATCGGGAAGCCCGCCGCGCGCAGCAGGGCGCGCGTTTCGAACAGGGGCAGGCCGACCACGCCGGAATGGCTGCCGGAAATCCACGCGATCAGCCCTTCGGCGCTGCCCTGGATGGCATAGCCGCCGGCCTTGCCGTGCCATTCGCCCCCGGCGAGATAGGCGGCGATTTCGGCTTCGCTGAGCGGCTTGAAGCGGACGATGGTTTCCGACAGCTTTTCGCGCAGGGAGCCATCGGGCGACAGCAGGGCGACCGCCGAAAGGACGCGGTGGCGCCGCCCGGACATGAGTTCGAGGCAGCGGCGGGCGGTGGTTTCGTCTTCCGCCTTGGGCAGGATGCGGCGGCCGAGCGCAACCACGGTATCGCCGGCCAGCACATGGGCGGCCGGATCGGCGGCGGCGAGCGCCTTTTCGCGCGCCATGCGCCGGGCATAGGCGCGCGGCTCTTCGGCCTTGGCCGGGGTTTCATCGATATCGGCGCCGCCGATCCGCGCGGGTTCGATCCCCAGCCGGGCGATCAGTTCGCGGCGGCGAGGCGAGGCGGATGCAAGGACGAGCGCTGGAGAGGCGACCGGTTCAGGAGCCTGCGCGGGCAGGGGCATGGGCGCCGAGTGACTCAGTAGCCGCCAGGGCCGCCGCGTCCGGGCATGAAGCGATAGGTGATCCGGCCCTTGGTCAGATCATAAGGGGTGAGTTCGACGAGAACTTCATCGCCCACCAGCACGCGAATGCGGTTCTTGCGCATCTTCCCGGCGGTGTGGCCGAGGATTTCATGGTCATTCTCCAGCCGCACGCGGAACATCGCGTTGGGCAGAAGTTCGACCACCTGGCCGCGCATTTCGAGCAGTTCTTCCTTGGCCATCCGGGTTTCTGGTTCCTGTTGCCGGGCTTGCTTTGCCGCGCCCCTTACGCGCGAGGGCGCAAAAAGGGAAGCCTTTGCCGCAATCAACGCAAAACGCGCGAAAAGGTAACAGTCACGAGACAATTTGTTACCCGGCCCGCCCTTGCCGGGTGGGGCTGGCACAGGCACTCCGCAAAACGGGAAAAGGGTGCCGGGACCAGTGCTGTTCGAATTGAAGAGGTGAGCTCTTGCGCCTTTCCGTTATTGCCTTGCTGCTGGCCGGATCGGCCGCTGCCCCCGCCTTGATTGCCCCGGCGCTTGCGGCCGAGGCCCAGCCCGAGGCTGCGCCCGTGGCCGGGGCCGGCAGTACCACGCCCGCAACCCCCGGTGAACTGGCCGAGGACGACGAGGATCTTGTGATCCCGCGCGCCGGCGAAATCGTGGTGGTGGCAACCCGTATCGGCGGGCAGATCGATGGCCCGCAGGCGCCGATCCAGGTGCTGACCGACGAGGATATTGCCGCTTATGGTTCCGCATCGCTGAG
>CAZVHM010000086.1:0-11186 GCA_964627175.1 uncultured Novosphingobium sp.
TTTTCGTTCAAGCTGCTCAATTCCGGCGTGCCCAATGCTTTTGCCGTGCCGGGCGGCTACGTCTACACCACCCGCGGTCTGCTGGCGCTGATGAACAGCGAAGCGGAACTAGCCTTCGTGCTCGGCCATGAAGTCGGGCACATTGCGGCCCACCATTCGGATTCGCGCCAGAAAGTCACGCAGCGCAACGTGCTGCTGGGCACCCTTGGCCAGTCGGTGCTGGGGGCGGTTCTGGGTAATGGCGCGCTGGGCCGGATCGGCGGCCAGGTCGGCCAGCTGGGCATCCAGCGGCTGGTGGTTGGCAATGTGATGAGCCACTCGCGCAAGGACGAATTCGAGTCTGACGATCTCGGCATCGCCTACATGATGAAGGCAGGCTACGATCCGCTCCCCAGCGCCGACATTCTGGGCAAGCTGGCCACCCAGGCCGCGCTCGATGCCCGGATTACCGGCAATACCCGCACGACGCCCAGCTGGGCCATGTCGCACCCTGATCCCGCCGCCCGCGTCACGCGGGCCCGGCAGCGGGTGCAGCAGCTTGGCGCCAAGGGCGGCATCCGCAACGGGGATTCCTTCCTGCTCGCGCTCAAGGGCATGATCTATGGCGATGATCCTGCGCAGGGGCTGATTGACGGGCAGGTGTTTCGTTATCCGGCGGGGCGCATCCAGTTCGCCGCGCCGGCCGGTTATGGCATGTCCAACGGAACCGAGGCGGTGACGATCACGGCGGCCAGCGGTTCGCGCGTGGCCGGTCAGGCACAGTTTACCGGCGGCCCCTATGACGGCAATCTGAAGGGCGTGGTGACGCGGGCGTTCGCGGCGCTCACCCAGAACCAGCAGGTCACGGTCAATCCCACCCGCACCACGGTGAATGGAATGGAAGCGCTGACCGCCACCGTCAACGCCAACTCCAACGGTCAGGCGCTTGATGTCACAGTCGTGTCGATCGCAGCATCGCCCACCACGGCCTATAGCTTTGCCGTATTGCAGCCAAAGGGCGCGGGGCTTGGCGACCTGGCCCCGCTCGTCAATTCCTTCCGCCGGATGAGCAATGCCGAAGTGGCGCAGGTGCGTCCGCGGGTGATCGATGTCGTCACCGTCGGCAAGGCCGACACGGTGCAGACCATGGCCGCGCGCATGGCGTTCGACGATCTCAAGGCCGATCGCTTCCTGGTGCTTAATGGCTTGCCCGCCGGCACGACCCGGCTCACGCCCGGCAGCAAGGTCAAGCTGGTGGTCTGGGGCCCGGCGCAAAAGTACTGAGTAGAAAGCCTAGGGTTTGGGCACTGCCGGCTCGGTGGTCGGCGCTTTGGCGGCGTTTCGGGCAGCGATCTCGGCTAACATCCGCGGCGTTGCCGGGCGGGCTGGCCAGTCGCACCCGCGCTGCAATCCGATGCCTTTAAGAAACGATCGCCGCGCGCTGCCGGCATAGATCGCCAGTTGCAGCCGGCGCTCCTGTTCGCTGGCGCCGGAAAGCTCGCGGATCAGGCCGCGAAACGGAATGAACCCGCCGATCACCTGCTGGGCGACCTTGCCGGCGCTGGTGCGGCCGCCGGGTGCCTGCGCGATGTCGATATCCTCGCCCAGCACCCCATCCAGCCGCGAGACTTCCGCGGCCAGGGCGGTGCAGCCCCGCAGGCCGGTCAGCCCGTAGGGGTCGGTCTGCGCCGCTAGCAGGATGGCCGGGATTTCGTCCTTCTTGAGGTTGAGGTCGGTGGCCGGCGTGGCGATCACGTCCACCGCGCTCGGTTCGCGCTGGGTAATCGGTTTGTCCGGGGCCGCTGCGGCCAACGCGGGAGGTGCCGGCATGGTCGTCAGCAGCAGGCACAGCGCGGCGCGTGTCATGGTCCGTGCGCGGGCCGCATGATCACTGCGTGAAAGTGTTGCAGTCATCGACATTGCCGCTTTCCATGCCCCGCCGCAGCCATTCCGTCCGCTGCGCGCTGGAGCCGTGAGTGAATGCATCTTCCATTGGCCGCCGCCCCGCCGCCTTCATCAAGGTGTCGTCGCCGATCTGGTGCGCGGCGTTCAGGCCGCTTTCCATGTCGCCCGGTTCCAGCCGGTCGCGGTTGCGCGCGGCCCAGATGCCGGCATAGCAATCGGCCTGAAGCTCCAGCCGAACCGAAAGGGCATTGGCCTGGGCCGGGTTGCGTTCCTGTGCCTGGCGCACCTGGCCGGAAAGGCCGGTGATGGCCTGGATATGATGGCCATATTCGTGGGCGATCACATAATCGCGCGCAAAGCTGCCGGTCGCGCCCAGCTGCTCGCTCATCTGGCGATAGAAGTCGGTATCGAGATAGATGCCGTTGTCTGACGGGCAATAGAACGGCCCCATCGCGCTTTGCGCCGCGCCGCAACCCGATCGGCCCTGCTGGGAATAGAACACCAGCTTGGGCCGGCTGAATGCGATGCCCGCCTCGCCGAAGATCGGCGCCCAGGTCTTGTTGAGCGAAGAGAGCGCGTTGCAGCTTTCCCGGCTGGCCTCGTCCACCGTGCAGCTTTCGGTAACAGTGGTTCCGCCCATCGATGGCTGACCCGGCAGAGGACCGCCGACCTGCTGGCCTCCCTGTTCAAGCGCGCCGATCAGTTGCAGCGGATCAACCCCGAACACCGCCGCAGCAATCAGGGCGACCACCAGCCCGCCGCAGCCGATCCGCCCTCCGGTCATTCCAATCGGCAGGCCGCCAAAATTGCCGCCGCGCTGGTCTTCCACGTCGATCGAGTCGGGGTCGAAATCGTCAAGCCGCATCGCTCATCCTTGCTGCACCGCGTCATGACGCTGGACAGGGTGCCCCTGTTCGTGGCCTAGCTGCCATATTGAACCAGCAGGAGTCGATAATGTTTCTCGCGGGCAAACGGGCACTGGTCACCGGCTCAACCTCTGGCATCGGTCTGGCCATCGCGCGGTCACTGCGCGCGGCTGGGGCAGAGGTCGTGCTGTCCGGCTTCGGCGATGAACAGACCATAGCCGCACTTAGGGCCGAACTGAACGCCAGCCACATCGGAGCTGATCTTTCGCGGCGCGATGGGGTGGAACAGCTGATGGCCGGGGCAGGGCCAATCGACATTCTCGTCAACAATGCCGGCATGCAGCATGTGGCGCCGGTTGAAAGCTTCCCGGTCGAGAAGTGGGACACGATCATCGCGCTCAATCTCACTGCGGCGTTCGATGCCTGCCGCCTGGCTATCCCGCACATGAGGGCCGAAGGGTGGGGCCGTATCATCAATATCGCCAGCGCCCACTCACTCACGGCCTCGCCGTTCAAGTCGGCCTATGTGGCGGCCAAGCATGGCCTTGCCGGCCTGACCAAGACCCTGGCCCTCGAACTTGCCACCAGCGGCGTGACCGCGAATTGCATCAGTCCCGGCTATGTCTGGACCCCGCTGGTCGAGAACCAGATTCCCGATACGATGGCCGCGCGCGGGATGACGCGGGAACAGGTGATCAACGAGGTTTTGCTCGAACGGCAGCCTACCAAGGCGTTTGTCCAGCCGGACCAGCTGGGCGAACTGGCCGTGTTCCTGTGCCGGGATGCGGCGGCGCAGATCACCGGCTCCAACATCTCGGTCGATGGGGGCTGGACGGCGCTGTAATCATTCAGGTTTGTGAGCGCTAGTTTGTTGTCGGCGCAATCCTTGAACATACCACCGTTACCGAACTGCCACGGCCGCGAAACTTCTTCAGGACATTCTTGCCGCGCCGCGCGTTGTCGTTCACACACAGGGGGCGATGAGGCGAGCCATGCGAGCGATGAGTGGAGCGGTGACCGGGGCGTGTGCCGCGCTGCTGGCGCTCGCCCCGCTGGCGCAGGCCGCGCCTGCGCCAAAGCGCGACAAGGCGCTGGAAGCCCAGTTGCTGGAACATATCCGCATCCTCGCCAGTGACGAGTTCGAAGGCCGCGAGCCGGGCACCGAGGGCGAGGCGAAGACCTTGCGCTACGTCGGTAAGCAGTGGTTCGATATCGGGTTGATCTCAGGCACTAACGATCCAGGGCACCCGTGGTTTGCCCCGGTCTCGCTGGTGGCGCGCGAACCGGCGGCTTCTGCTGCAGTGTTTCTGCGCAAGGGCAAGCGGCTCTATGCCCCGGCCGGCTCGGTCATGATGCTCACCTCCGGCAAGCGGGCGCTGGTCGATGATGCGCCGCTGTTATTCGTGGGCGCCGCGCACGGCTTGGATGGCCTGTCGCGGGCAGAGTTGGCCGGGCGCGTTGCCGTGTTGCTCGATGGTGTGGAAAAGGGCGGCGAACGGCAGGACGCCCTGCTCAAGGCTGGCGCGGCAGCGGTGCTGACCGTGCTGGACGGGAATCGCACGCTGCAGCAGGTCGCGGCCCGGCGCCAGCGCAAGGGCTATGCCCTGGCGAGCGACAATCCCGGCGGCGATCTGGAAGGCTTCATCGCCGCCGACGCGTTCGACCGCCTGCTGTCCACCACCGGCACCAGCCTGGCGGCCTTGCAGAAAGCGGCGGCAGATCCCGCGTTCAAGCCTCAGGTGCTGGACCTATCGGCAACGCTGGAGGCCACCACGCGGGAAACCCGCATCCGCACCCATAACCTGATCGGCAAGCTGGAAGGCCGGCGGCAGGATGCAGGGGCGGTGGTCTTCATGGCCCATTGGGATCATTTCGGCCGCTGCGCCGAAGCCCCGGCCGAACATCTCATCTGCAACGGGGCGATCGATAATGCCAGCGGGGTTGCCGCGCTGACCGAAGTGGCGCGCCGCCTTAGCCGCCTGCCGCAGATGGACCGGGACGTCTATTTCGTCGCCACCACGGCGGAGGAAATCGGCCTGCTGGGGGCTGAAGCCTTTGCTGAAAATCCGCCGCTGCCGTTGAAGGATGTGGTGGCCACGTTCAACATCGATTCGATCGCCATTGCCCCGGCCGGCACTCCGCTGGCGATTGTCGGCAAGGGCATGACCCGTCTGGATACGCAGATTATCGCGGCGGCCAAGGCCGCCCGCCGCGAGATCGTGCCGGGAGACGCCGCCAACGCCTATGTGAAGCGGCAGGATGGCTGGGCGCTGCTGCAGCATGATGTGCCGGCGGTGATGGTCACCAGCGCTTATGGCGATCTGAAGCGTCTCGAAACTTACTTCAACGGTGATTATCATCGCCCCAGCGATGTGGTGAAACCAGGGCTGGAGCTGGGCGGGGCGGCGGAAGACGTCGCTTTTCTGGTCCATCTCGGGCGCTGGTTTGCCGATGTGAAGCGGGTGCCTTCACTGCGGTGAGGCTGGGGCAGGGCGTGTTAACGCGCCGGGTTGTTAAGTTCCCTGCCTGCGGTTACATGGGCCGCCACGATTCCCCCCGGGAGCCCCGCGTGCTCCCCAGCAGACAGGCGGCACAGTGGCACTGATCGACATTTCCCTCGGCCTTACCTTCGACGACGTGCTGCTGCGCCCCGCCGAATCCGATATCGTGCCCTCGATGGCCGATACCCGGACCCGGCTGACCCGCGACATCGCGCTCAATATTCCGGTGATCTCCTCGGCCATGGATACCGTGACCGAAGCGGACATGGCGATCGTCATGGCCCAGCTCGGTGGCATCGGGGTGCTGCATCGCAACCTTTCGATCAAGGAACAGTGCGCCGCCGTTCGCGCGGTAAAGCGCTTTGAAAGCGGCATGGTGGTCAACCCGATCACCATTGGCCCCGATGCCACGCTGGGCGAAGCGCAGGCCCTGATGCAGGCCAACCGGATCAGCGGCATCCCCGTGGTGGAAGCCGGCGGCAAGCTGGTCGGCATCCTTACCAACCGCGATGTGCGCTTTGCCGATAATTCCGCCCAGCCGGTGCGCGAACTGATGACTCACGATAACCTCGCTACGGTGAAGGCCGGGGTGAGCCAGGAAGAGGCGCGCCGCCTGCTGCATCACCGCCGGATCGAAAAGCTGCTGGTGGTCGATGAGGCTTACCGTTGCGTCGGCCTGATCACCGTCAAGGATATCGAAAAGGCCGTCACCTATCCCAACGCCACCAAGGATGGTGCGGGGCGCCTGCGCGTTGCCGCCGCCACCACGGTGGGCGACAAGGGGTTTGAACGCACCTCGGCGCTGCTCGATGCCGAATGCGATGTGGTGATCATCGATACGGCCCATGGCCACAACAAGGATGTGGCCCGCGCGGTTGAGCGGGTGAAGCGGCTGTCGCCTTCGGCTCAGGTCGTTGCCGGCAATGTCGCCACGGCAGAAGCGGCCCGCGCGCTGATCGATGCCGGGGCCGATGCGGTGAAGGTCGGCATCGGGCCTGGCTCGATCTGCACCACGCGCATTGTCGCCGGCGTTGGCGTGCCGCAGCTTACCGCGATCATGGATGCCGCCGAAGCGGCCGACAAGCTGGGCGTTCCGGTGATCGGCGATGGCGGCCTGCGTACTTCGGGCGATGCCGCCAAGGCCATTGCCGCCGGTGCCTCGACCGTGATGATCGGTTCGATGCTGGCCGGCACCGAGGAAGCGCCGGGCGAAACTTTCCTCTACCAGGGGCGCGCCTACAAGTCCTATCGCGGCATGGGTTCGGTGGGCGCGATGGCTCGTGGTTCGGCTGACCGTTATTTCCAGCAGGACATCAAGGACCAGATGAAGCTGGTTCCCGAAGGGATCGAAGGTCAGGTTCCCTACAAGGGAGCGGCCAAGGATGTGATCCACCAGCTTGTGGGCGGCATCAAGGCAGCGATGGGCTACACTGGCTGCGCCTCGATCGACGAGCTGCGCAAGAATGCGCGGTTTGTCCAGATCACCGGCGCTGGCCTCAAGGAAAGCCATGTCCACGACGTGACGATCACCCGCGAGGCGCCGAACTACAAGGTCGGCTGAGCACGGCAATGGACCGGTCGGTTCGATGACTCCGCAAGCCCGCGTCGAGGCGGCGATCGAGATTCTCGACGCGGTGATCGCTGCCGCCCGCGCCAAGGGCGCGCCGGCGGACCGGCTGGTTTCCGAATGGTTCCGCACGCGCCGCTTTGCCGGCAGCAAGGATCGGCGCGCCGTGCGTGAACTGGTCTATGCCGCGATCCGGCGCTGCGGCGAAATTCCCGCCAGCGGCCGGGCCGCGATGCTGCTATTGGCAAAAGGTGATCCTGCACTTGCCGCCTTGTTCGATGGCTCGCGCCATGCACCTTTGCCCATTTCCGCTGGGGAGCCGGTGGCCAGCCCCGGTGTCGCTCCTGTCTGGCTGGAACAGGCGCTGGAGGCCTCTGGCCTCGGCGTAGAGGAACAGGCCGCCCTGCTGGAGCGCGCGCCGCTTGATATCCGCATCAATGCCCTGAAAGCCGCGCTGGCCGTTCTCCCCGAACAGGGCGAGCCGACCGTTGCCCCGCTGGGCCGCCGCTTTCCTCCGGCCACCCCGGTCGAGCAATGGGAAGCCTATGCGGCTGGGGCGATCGAGGTGCAGGACGCCGGTTCGCAACTGGTCTGCGAAGCGGTCGCCGCCCAGCCGGGCGAGGCAGTGGTGGATCTGTGCGCCGGCGCCGGGGGCAAGACCCTGGCGCTTGCAGCGTCGATGGATGATCGCGGCGAACTACTTGCCTGTGATGCCGATCGGGCGCGGCTGTCCCGTCTGATGCCTCGCGCTGAACGTGCCGGCGTCCACATCGCCCAGACCCGCCTGCTCGATCCCGGCCGTGAGGCTGCCGCTTTGGCTGACTGGGCCGGCCGCGCCGATGCGGTCCTGATTGATGCGCCCTGTTCCGGCACGGGTACGTGGCGGCGCAACCCGGAAGCGCGTTGGCGCCTCACGCCGACCGAACTCGCTCGGCTGACTGCGATTCAGAGCCGGCTGCTGGATGTAGGCGCCGCGCTGGTTCGTCCGGGCGGGCGGCTGGTCCATGTCGTCTGCTCCTTGCTTGATGCCGAAGGTGCAGGGCAGGTCGATGCCTTTCTCGCCCGTCATCCCGGCTGGCGCGCCGTGCCTCTGGCGCTGGGGGCCGGCACTGCGCGCGGCGCCGGCCTGCGGTTCACCCCATTGCACGATGGAACCGACGGCTTTTTCGTCGCAAGGCTCGAACGGCTGTGATAGGCAGCAAGGCGATGTTCAGGCACGATCCGGAAAGGATTGGCGCAAAGTCGATGAACTTGCAGGAGATCCTGATGCGTTTCACCCCTGCCGGCCTCGCCATGTCGCTGGCTTTCGCGCTGGTCGCCAGCGCCGGGCAGGGTGCGCCGCCTCAGCCGCTCGATCCGCGCGCGGCCCAACTGATTGCCGAAGGGCGCGCCGCTCTCGCCGCGGGCAACACCGATGGCGCGATCGACGCTTTTGAAGCGGCGCTTGCCGTGCAGCCCGGTTCGACCGGGGCAACGCTCGGTCTTGCCGAAGCAACGCGGCGGCAGGGCATGCAGGGCAAGGCGCTTCACTATTATCGTGAGGCGATCGAACGCGATCCCCGCAACTATGCCGCCATCGCCGGCGAAGGGCAGGCCCTGCTCGAAAAGGGTGCGGTTGAAAAGGCCAAGCGCACGCTGGCCCGTCTCCAGGTGACCTGCGGGCCCAATTGTCCGGAGACCCGGCAGCTTGCCGCAGCCATCGCGCGTGAGCCGGTGGAACGGGTCGTTACCGCCGAAGCGGTAAAGCCGGAACCGGTGGTTTCGAACTAGCAACGACCGGTCGACGGGACACCAAGCCGCGCCGAAATCGTCGGTCCTGTCAGATCAGTTCGCGGAACTCTTCCACCACCGCGCGGTAGACCCGCTTCTTGAACGGCACGATCAGGTCCGGAAGCTGTTCCGGGCTGACCCACTTCCACGCGCAGAATTCGGCCGGATCGTGGGCATCAAGGCGGATGTCGGTATCCAGGCCGTTGAACCGCGCCAGCATCCAGAATTGCCGCTGCCCGCGATACCGCCCACCCCACAGCTTGCCGAGCAGCTCGTCCGGCAGGTCATAAAGCAGCTCTTCGCGGGTCTGGGCGATCAGCGCCACGTGGGATTCCAGCACGCCGGTTTCTTCCCACAGCTCGCGCAGGGCTGCCGTGCGCAGATCCTCGCCATCGTCGATCCCGCCTTGCGGCATTTGCCACACATCGCCTTCGCGCCCATCGGATTCACGGGTGTCTATGCGCTTGCCGACGAAGACCTTGCCATCGCCATTGACCAGCATGACGCCAACGCAAGGCCGGTAGGGAAGGGCGGAGAAATCGTTCATTTGGCACCAAGTATCAGAAATTGAACAACAAACTCGCTTCCGAAGAGAATGTTCGGTTGCGGAATCCGGCAGGAATCCCCACTTAGGCGCGCATGCAGCGCTTGACTAGCCGCGGCTGCGGGCGTTTGGCTGACTGTAGCAGTTTGGTGCCTGACAGTTTTTCTGAATTGCATGGCGCCTTGAGGAATGGTTTGAGCGAGGGGATCCGATTTTCCCGCGTGCGGGCCGTCCGACAGAGGATGAAAATGGCGACAGTTCTGGCCGATACCGATTCCACCGCCGTCCCCGGCGGCACCCCCGTTCCCGAAGCGGTCGTCGTCCGCTTTGCCGGCGACTCTGGCGATGGCATGCAGCTGACCGGGGGGCAGTTCACCCTGTCCACCGCGCTGGCCGGCAACGACCTTGCCACCTTCCCGGATTTCCCGGCAGAAATCCGGGCGCCGCAGGGCACCCTGTTCGGCGTCTCGGCGTTCCAGATCAACTTCGGCTCGACCTCGATCGAAACTGCGGGCGATGCGCCCGATGTGCTGATCGCGATGAATCCGGCCGCGCTCAAGACCAACCTTGCCGCGCTCAAGCCGGGCGGCCTGATCATCGCCGACACGGGCGAGTTCACCAAGCGCAACCTCGAAAAGGCGAAGTACGATGTCTCGCCGCTCGATGATGGCAGCCTCGCCAAGTGGGATGTGCTGGCCTTCGATATCAGCGCGCTGACGCTGGAATCGGTCAAGCCGTTCGGCCTGGGCAACAAGGAAGCTCTGCGCTGCAAGAACATGTGGACCCTGGGCCTTGCCCTGTGGATGTTCGATCGCGATCGTGCGCCCATCGTGCAGTGGCTGAACGAAAAGTTCCGCAAGAACCCGGTGCTGGCCGAAGCCAACATCGCCGCGCTCAACGCCGGCCACGCCTATGGTGAAACGGCCGAGCTGGCCGGCCCGCTGAAGAAGCTGCATCTCGATCCGGTGCCCACCGCGCCGGGGCTCTATCGCACCGTCACCGGTGCCGAAGCGGTCAGCCTCGGCCTTGTCGCCGGCGCGCAGCTGGCCAATCTGCCGATGTTCTTCGGCGGCTATCCGATCACCCCGGCTTCGGCGATCCTGCACAATCTCGCCAAGCTCAAGGAATTCGGCGTCACCACCTTCCAGGCGGAAGATGAAATCGCCGCAATCTGCTCGGCCATCGGCGCGTCTTATGCCGGCCAGCTCGGCGTCACCTCGTCGTCCGGCCCCGGCATCGCCCTGAAGGGTGAAGCGATGGGCCTCGCCATCATGACCGAGCTGCCGCTGGTGATCGTCAATTCGCAGCGCGGCGGCCCGTCCACCGGCCTGCCGACCAAGACCGAGCAGTCGGACCTTTATCAGGCCGTCTATGGCCGCAACGGCGATGCGCCGCTCCCGGTCGTTGCCGCCCGCAGCCCGGCCGATGCGTTCGAATGCGCGATCGAGGCTTGCCGCCTGGCGGTGCAATACATGACCCCGGTGATCCTGCTGACCGATGGCTACATCGGCAACGCGGCCGAACCGTGGGCCGTGCCCGATCCGTCGGAATTCACCCCGTTCCCGGCCCAGTTCCTTGCCGAAAACAACAATCCCGATGGCGGCAAGGTGCTGCCCTACAAGCGCGATGAAAACGGCATTCGCCCGTGGATCAAGCCTGGCACGCCCGGCCTGATGCATCGCATTGGCGGGATCGAGAAGGCGATCGACACCGGCGATCTCGATTATTCGCCCGCCACGCACCAGGCCCAGACCAACGCCCGCAAGGCGAAGATCGACGGCGTGGCCCAGGGCATTCCGGCGCAGGAAGTCACCCTCGGCACCGAAGGCGGCAAGCTGGCCGTGGTCGGCTGGGGCTCTACCTATGGCCCGATTATCCAGGCGGTCCGCCGTGCGCGGGCCAAGGGCCTCGATGTCAGCCATGTCCACGTGCGCCATGTCTGGCCGCTGCCCGCCAATCTGGGCGATCTGCTCAAGGGCTATGAAAAGATCCTCGTGCCCGAAATGAACACCGGCCAGTTCAAGACCGTGCTGCGCGATCAGTATCTGGTCGAT
>CAZVHM010000087.1:0-6713 GCA_964627175.1 uncultured Novosphingobium sp.
CCAACCGTCGAGGCTCTAATCAGAGCTGGGTGAAAGTCCCGTGGCAGGTCACTGCCAATCATCTCTGCGACTTGCTGAAACGATAGACCACTCAGCACACGCTGCGTCACCATGAAGTGACGAAGGCTGTAGGGGACTATGTTTCTCGCCTTGCGATCATGCACGTTCGCAAGTTCAAGAAGCCTGTCGTAATGATAGCCAATCGCTCGATTTGTGAGTCTCGTTTCCCCATCGACACTGAAGATCAGGTCAGTCTCGCTCTTAGGAGGGAATAGCTCTTTCAAACGCTGAAAGTAGTAGCCTCCTCGACACAGAAACTCTCGTGATTTCTGAACCTTCGAGGTCTTCGCCCTTACGTGAATACGAGCTAACACATTCTGAAGGTAGCTCTGACCTTTGTCGTTCTTGACGAACTCAACGTCGCACCAACGCAACTGCTGCTGCTCACCTGATCGAAGCCCTGAGTTCGCTACGATAATGAAGTAGTGACGCATGATCTGACGCATCTTCCACTCATCATCATCGAGCTTGTTTTTCGTCTTCGAAGCGTACTTCCTCGCTGCTGCTGTGAACGTATTATACTCGTCGACTGTCAGCGTCTGACGCTTAATGCGATTATTATCGACGTGATATGGATTGAGCTTGGGGAAGTCGAAGGAATCGATCAGCACTTCGTTATGACGAAAGAGGTACTTCATCATACTGTTGATTGTGCCTTGCTCATTGTGCAGCGTTGAGTGGGCAAGGGTGCGCTTCGCTTTCGCAATGCGTTCGCTGAAATAGTCGTCACACGCTGTGCGACCCAAGTCCTTCAGCTTCGTGTCTCGACCAATGAAATCGAGCCAATGATTGAGATGCGTCGTGATCGTACCATGCCGTCCCTTGACGATAGATTCGACCTTCACATCCTTCTCTCGATGCTCAAGATACAGCCTTACGCCTTCTTTAGCATTCAGTGAGAAGTACTTCTTCCCGTTCTTCTGATTGGCTTTCAACTCAAGGTAGAAGTCTTCAGCACGCTCAATCGCTGTTGCTCGATTGGTGGTGCCTAAGCTCTTTCGTGCGTACTTGTTCTCAGCCTTGAGCCATAAGCGAAAGTGCCAATAATCCCCGCGCTTGTAAATGCAGCCATCGTTGAAGATGGGTATCTCATCGTCAGCAAAGCGTTTTTTCTTCGAGACCATCGGTGCCCCACCAAGCCGCACCCTTCAACCAACATACACTACGAAACGCAGTAGTGTTCTCAGTGTGAAGGTTTCTGTGCAACTTTATGTGGGGTGGCACTGAAGGGCAACGCTTTTTTCTGCGGTGTGAAAGTTATGTGAAACTTAGAAATCGCAGAAATACTTCACTTTTTGGGCCGTGAACTACTCCCACTCGATCGTGCCGGGCGGCTTCGAGGTGTAGTCGTAGACCACGCGGTTGATGCCCTTCACCTCGTTGATGATCCGGGTGGCAACCCGGCTGAGGAAGGCGGCGTCGAACGGGTAGATGTCGGCGGTCATGCCATCGGTGCTGGTCACCGCGCGCAGGGCGCAGACGCAATCATAGGTGCGGCTATCGCCCATCACGCCCACTGTCCGCACTGGGAGCAAGACGGCGAAAGCCTGCCAGATCGCATCATAGAGGCCGGCGTTGCGGATTTCCTCCAGATAGATCTGGTCCGCCTTGCGCAGCACGTCGCAGCGTTCGCGCGTGACTTCGCCGGGGATGCGGATGGCAAGGCCGGGGCCGGGGAAGGGGTGGCGCCCCACGAACACGTCGGGCAGGCCCAGCTCACGGCCCAGTTCGCGCACTTCGTCCTTGAACAGCTCGCGCAGCGGCTCGACGAGCTTCATGTTCATCCGTTCCGGCAGGCCGCCCACGTTGTGGTGGCTCTTGATCGTCACGGAAGGCCCGCCGGTGAACGAAACGCTTTCGATCACATCGGGGTAAAGCGTGCCCTGGGCCAGGAACTCGGCCCCGCCGATGCCCTTGGCTTCGGCCTCAAACACATCGATGAAGGTCTTGCCGATGAACTTGCGCTTGGCTTCCGGGTCGGTCACCCCGGCCAGGCCGCCCAGGAACAGCGCCGAAACGTCCTTGTGGATCAGCGAGATGTTATAGTGGTTGCGGAACAGGCCGACCACCTGTTCGGCCTCGCCCAGCCGCATCAGGCCGTGATCCACGAACACGCAGGTCAGCTGGTCGCCGATCGCTTCGTGGATCAGCACCGCCGCCACGGCCGAATCCACCCCGCCCGAAAGGCCGCAGATCACCTTGCCATCGCCCACCTGGGCGCGAATTTCCTCGATCTTGGTCTTGCGGAACTCGGCCATCGTCCAGTCCCCGGCAAGGCCGCAGACATGGCGCACGAAGTTCTTCAGCAGCTTGCCGCCATCGGGCGTGTGCACCACTTCGGGGTGGAACTGCATCGCATAGATGCGGCGTTCATCGTCTGCCACCACGGCAAACGGCGCGCCGGGGCTGGCGGCCACCGGGCGGAAGCCGGGCGCCAGGCGGGTCACCTTGTCGCCGTGGCTCATCCATACCTGGTGCGATTCGCCCGTGGCCCACAAGCCGTCGAACAGCACGCAGGTATCGGAAACGTCGATGAAAGCCCGGCCGAATTCGCCGGCATCGCCTTCCAGCACTTCGCCGCCCAGCTGCTGCATCAGCGCCTGCTGGCCGTAGCAGATGCCCAGCATCGGCAGGCCTGAATGAAGGATTTCCTCGGGGATGCGCGGGCCATCGGCATGCGTCACGGAAGCCGGGCCACCGGAAAGGATCACGCCCTTGGGCTTCATCCGGGCAAAGGCAGCGGCAGCGCTGCCGAACGGGGCGATTTCGGAGTAGACCCCCGCTTCGCGCACCCGCCGGGCGATCAGCTGGGTGACCTGGCTGCCAAAATCGACGATGAGGATCGAGTCAGAGGGCTGAATAGTCATGGCTGGCGGATAGTGGCGAGAAGGGCGGCTGTCCAGCCGGGTGGTTCACCACCGCAGATGCGCCTGCACCCACCTCAATTGCGTTTACTGCAACTGGCTGGGCGGTGTTCGCACTTGCAGCAAATGCTGCGCCGCAATATTTCAATCCTTGTAAACGCAGTAGCAAGCGGGGCCACCCGGAACCGCGGCTGCTTTCAGGAGGAAAACCCATGCGTAGCATCGCACTTTATGTGCTGCCGGCCATCGCCGCGGCTTCGTTCAGCGGCCTGACCTTCGCCGCCACGCTTATCTAAGCGGCGAATACAGCGCCAAACGAAAGCGGCCGTCCCGATGGGGCGGCCGTTTCGTTTTGGGCTTTCTAGAGTTCCAGCCTTGCGGTCAGCCGGATGTCGCGGCCGGCCAGCGGGGCATAGTCCTTGAGATAGGATGCGTGCCGGCGGGCCACCACATTGAACAGGTTGTTGCCCGAAACCAGGAAGGTCAGCGGGCGGTCCTTGCCCCACGGCCGCCAGGCGATTGCCGCGCCCACGGTGGTGAAGCCGGGCGTTGCGGTTTCGTTGCGCGCCACGCGGTTCTGGGCGGTGGTCCGCTCCACTTCGGCGGAAAGATCCCACTTTTCCGATGTCAGTCGCACCGTGCCCTGCACGCGCAGGGGCGGTATGCGGGGCGCCGCGCCATAACCGGTGATCGTGGCGTGCACCCAGTCGACCATGGCATCGCCGCCCAGCTTCCAGCCGCCGAAGCGGGCGAACGTGGCATGGGCCTGGGCTTCCAGGCCATACCAGCGGGCATTGCGCTGCTGCACTTCATACACCGGCAGGCCGTCCTCCAGCCCGTCGGTCCGCTCGTCGAAGATGAAGTTGTCGAACCAGGTATGGTAGGCCGAAGCCTCGAACCCCAGGTCTTCATCACCGCCGCGCAGGATTGCTTCCACGCTGTTGGCCTTTTCCGGCACCAGATCGGGGTTGCCGATCTCGAAGGCCTTGGTCCCGGCATGGGGGCCATTGGCAAACAGTTCTTCGGCGGCCGGTGCGCGTGCGGTGTGCGAAAGGTTGAGCCCCAGGCGCCAGCCCGGCGCAAAGGCCAGCGAGGCGCCCAGCGAACCGGACAGGGTGTCGAACCGGGCGGTCCTGGAAACGAACTGCGGTTGGGCCAGAGTGGGCGCGGCGGTCAGTGCCGAATGTTCGAAACGCGCGCCGGCCTCCAGCTTCCACGGCCCGAAATCCAGTTGCTGCACGGTGAACACGCCTAGCTGGCGGGTGTGGTTGGCGGGCAGGAACGCTTCCTCGCCGATCACATCGAAATCGCGGTTGACGAACTGGACCCCGCTGGCCCCCTGCCAGCCGCCGCGGCGGGCCTGTTTCAGCTCCAGCCGGGCTTCGATCCCCTGGTTGAGGAAGGTCGTGCCAACCGCGCCATCGGGCTCCAGCTCGGAATGGGCGTAATCGGCAAACCCGAAGCGAAACAGCAGGGCGTCCAGCAGCCCGCTCACTGGGCGAATCTCGGCGCGGGCGTCGATCCGGTCCTGGCGCAGCTGGATGCGCGGGGCTTCCTGTTCCTCGCCTGGCACGGTCGCCAGCCGAACCGGCACGCCATAATGGCTGTCGGTCCGCGTCCACGAAACGCCGATCATCCCGTTCTCGCCCACATGGGCAAGGCCGGCGCCCACCGTCCAGGTGCGCGCGGCGGAATTGGGCAGGGTGTCGGTCAGCGCGGCATTGGCGGCATAGTCGATCTCTGCATCGCCGGTTTCATCAGCCGCGGTCTGCAGCGCCGCGGCGCGCAGGGCCGGGGTCAGCGCCGGGCCGCCGATCTTCAGATCGTCGCTCTTGGTATAGCTGGCATCGGCATGGAGCACGAACCGGCCCGGCAGCGGCACCTCGAACGCTCCGGCCAGCGACCGTTCGTTGGCGGCCGAGCCATAAGTGCCGATCGCGCCCAGATGCCAGTCCTCGGCCGGGATGGCGGTGGGAATGCGGCGCTCGATCACGTTGACCACGCCGCCAATCGCCGAAGAGCCATAAAGCAGCGATTGCGGCCCGCGCAGCACCTCGATCCGCTGGGCCAGCAGCGGATTGATCACGCTGGCATGATCGGCCGAGGTGTTGGAAACGTCGATCGCGCCGATCCCGTCCGACATCACGCGCACCCGCTCGCCCTGCAGCCCGCGCAGCACCGGGCGCGAAGCTGTGGGGCCGAACGAGGTGGCCGAAACCCCCGGCGTGCGGGCCAGCGTTTCACCGATCGAGGCGCGCATCGCCCGGTCCAGCTGCTGGGCATGAAGCACCGCCACGCCGGAAAGCGCATCGAGCCGGGTGCGTTCCAGCGCGCCGGTCACCACGATTTCGCCGGACGGGTGATCGTGCGGATCGTCTGCATCGCGGGGCGCCTGGGCCAGTGCAGGGGCGGTGGTGGAAAGCAGCAGTGCGGCGAAGGCGCCGATGCGGCGCAGGGCGGGGGGGCGGTTCGTCATGAGGCAGGCTCATAGCGCGCCGCGTGAAATGATACAATATCACATAACACGAGTGCCATTCCGACCATGCGGAATGGCTTTTCCTGTGGAGGATGGATGGTTTTGCGTTTCCCCCGCGCGTGCGAGCGCCTATACGCGCACCATGTCCGAAAACCCTGAAAAGTCCGCAAACCAGAACGCTTACGGCGCTGATTCCATCAAGGTCCTCAAGGGGCTGGATGCGGTCCGCAAGCGCCCCGGCATGTATATCGGCGATACCGACGATGGTTCGGGCCTGCACCACATGGTGTTCGAGGTTTCCGACAACGCGATCGACGAGGCACTTGCCGGCCACTGCGATCTCGTGCTGATCGAGCTGAACCCCGATGGTTCGGTGAGCGTGGAAGATAACGGCCGCGGCATTCCCACCGGGATTCACGCCGAAGAAGGCGTCTCGGCCGCTGAAGTGATCATGACCCAGCTCCACGCCGGCGGCAAGTTCGAGAACACCTCGGACGATAACGCCTACAAGGTGTCGGGCGGCCTGCACGGCGTGGGCGTCTCGGTGGTCAACGCTCTGTCGGAATGGCTGGAGCTGACCATCTGGCGCGATGGCCAGGAACACTGGATGAAGTTCGCCCACGGCGATGCGGTCGCCCCGCTGGTGGTGCGCGGCCCCGCGCCCGACGGGAAGAAGGGCACCCGCGTCACCTTCCTCGCCAGCACCGACACGTTCAAGAACGTGACCGAGTTCGATTTCGAGAAGCTCGAACACCGCTACCGCGAGCTGGCCTTCCTCAATTCGGGCGTGCGCATTCTGCTGCGCGACAAGCGGCACGAAGAGGTCAAGGAACACGACCTGTTCTATGAAGGCGGGATCGCCGCCTTCGTGCGCTATCTCGACCGGAACAAGGTCGCGCTGCTGCCTGATCCGATCGCGATCTCCTCGGAGCGGGATGGCATCGGTATTGATGTGGCGCTGGAATGGAACGATTCGTATTACGAAAACGTCCTGTGCTTCACCAACAACATCCCGCAGCGCGATGGCGGCACCCATCTGGCAGCGTTCCGCGCCGCGCTCACCCGCACGCTCAATTCCTATGCCGAAAAGTCCGGCCTGCTGAAGAAGGAAAAGGTCAGCCTTTCGGGCGAGGACATGCGCGAGGGGCTGACCGCGATCGTCTCGGTCAAGCTGCCCGATCCCAAGTTCTCCAGCCAGACCAAGGACAAGCTCGTCTCGTCCGAAGTGCGTCAGCCGCTGGAAAGCCTGATGGCCGACAAGATGACCGAATGGCTGGAGGAAAACCCCGCCAACGCCAAGCAGGTCGTCGCCA
>CAZVHM010000087.1:6723-11030 GCA_964627175.1 uncultured Novosphingobium sp.
GCGTCGTGGAGAAAGGCCTGCTGGCCTCCCGCGCCAGGGTGGCCGCCCGCAAGGCGCGCGATCTGACCCGCCGCAAGGGCGCGATGGATATCGCCTCGCTGCCCGGCAAGCTGGCCGATTGCCAGGAACGCGATCCCAGCAAGTGCGAACTGTTCCTAGTCGAAGGTGACTCGGCCGGCGGCTCGGCCAAGCAGGGGCGCGATCGCCACTATCAGGCGATCCTCCCGCTCAAGGGCAAGATTCTCAACGTGGAACGCGCCCGGTTCGACCGGATCATCGGCTCCAAGGAAGTGGGCACCCTGATCCAGGCGATGGGCACCGGCATCCGCGATGAATTCAATCTCGAAAAGCTGCGCTACCACAAGATCGTCATCATGACCGACGCCGACGTGGACGGCGCGCATATCCGCACCCTGCTGCTCACCTTCTTCCACCGCCAGATGCCGGAAATCATCAAGGCCGGGCACCTCTTCATCGCTCAGCCGCCGCTCTACAAGGTCGCCAAGGGCCGCAGCGAGGTCTACCTGAAGGACGGCCACGCGCTCGACCGTTATCTGGTCGAGGCTGGCCTTGCTGGCCGTGTGCTGGAAACCGAAGGCGGTCAGCGCGGCGGGGCCGAGCTGGAAGCGCTGGTCGATCATGCCCTGCGCCTCCGCTCGCTGATGGGCTTCGTGCCGCGCCGCTACAACCTGGCGGTGGTTGAGGCGTTGGCCATGGGCGGCGTGTTCGATCCCGCACTGGATGCCACGGGCCGCGAGGCCGCGCTGGCCCGCTCGGTCGTCTGGCTCGACAATGGTGACCGCGAGGCACGCTGGTCGGCCGAACTGACAAGCGAAGGCGCGGTATTGGTCAAGCGCTTGTGGCGCGGCGTGACCGATGTTTACCCGATCGAGGCGAGCTTCCTGGCCAGTGCCGAAGCTCGCAAGTTGGCCCGTCTGGCCACCGAAAATGCCGAGGTCTACGCTCAGCCCGTCCGGCTGGTGAAGGGCGCCGGTGTGGTCGAAGCGCCGGAGCCGGAGCCGGAAGCAGTGACGGAAGAGGGTGAGGACCAGCCTGTGGCCCCGCGCGTGGCTGCGGCCAAGGACCAGATTACCCGGCCGTCCGAGCTGCTGGAGGCGGTCTTTGCCGCCGGTCGCAAGGGCCTGTCCATCGCTCGCTACAAGGGCCTTGGCGAAATGAACGCCGAACAGCTCTGGGAAACCACGCTCGATCCGGACAATCGCGCCCTGTTGCAGGTCAAGGTCGAAGACGCCGACGTGACTGACGAGATCTTCACCCGCCTGATGGGCGATGTGGTCGAACCGCGCCGCGATTTCATTCAGGAAAACGCGCTCAACGTCGCCAACCTCGACGTCTGAGCGGTCCGGTTGATCGGGGCGGCCGCTTGGCCGCCCTTATTCGGGCGTCACCCCTGCCGATGGGCCGGCAAAGGCTTCGCCATCCGGCCAATGCGGTGCGGCCAGCCCCATGACCTTGAACAGTTCGCCCATCTGGTCGGGCGCCACCAGCCGTTCCTTCGCGGCCCAGATTCCTGCGGCGTGTTGCGGGGCGAGTTGGCCCAACGCCCGGGCCCGGGCATCGGCGCCCAGCGCCTTCAGCCACGCCCCTTGCTCCATCGTGCCAAGCCAGCGGGCGCCGCAGTCTTCGGCAATGGCCCGCATCGTGGCGAAATCGACCAGCGTGGTCAGGTCCGCCTCGCCGGGGTTCTCGAACGGATCGACCTTCTGGTGCGCGCGCACCGCCTGCAGGGTCGATCCGAACTGCACCTCGGTATAGCCATAGTCGATGAACAGCGCCGCGCCGCCCTGATCGGCCAGGCGGCGGGCGGTTTCGTGCATCACGGCGGCCGCGCCGGGACAGGTCTCGATGATCGTGCCCACCGGCGCCTCGCGGCGGCTTTCCGGCACGGCGGCATCCATCGGCTTGTGCCCCGCCACCGGCAGGAAGCGCTCCTCGTAATAGCCGACCATGCGTTCGCGCCAGCCGGTTTCCATCCGCACCAGCTGGCGCACCGGCAGCGCATCGAGAAATTCGTTGGCCACCAGCAGGATCGTTCCCGTGGTCGGCACGGTGGACAGATCGTCGTGCCAGATCGCCTGCGGCACGGCGGCCAGTTGCACATCCTTCAGCGCCAGCGAGCTTTCGACCAAGTGGACCTTCGGCTCCAGATCGAAGCGCTTCATCGTGCGCAGGGCATCGCGCGCCAGCGTGCCGCGGCCCGGCCCCAGTTCGACATAGTGGACCGGCTCCGGCCGTCCGGCGCGGATCCAGATGTCGGTCAGCCACAGGCCGATCAGCTCGCCAAAGATCTGGCTGATTTCCGGGGCAGTGATGAAGTCGCCCGCCCCGCCCAGCGGATCGCGCGTATCATAATAGCGGGCGTTCGCCTCGCCCATGTATTGCAGCAGGCTGATCGGGCCATGATTGTGGATCAGCCGGGCGAAGGTTTGCGAAAGGTTCGCCGGCTCGGCCAGATGCTGGCGCTTGCCGAAGCTCATGCGGCGGCCTTGGCGCTGCTCCCCAGCGGGGGGCGGACCAGCGCCATGACGATCAGTGCCAGCCCCAGCGCGATCATCGGCATGGTCAGCCACTGGCCCATCGAAAGGCCGCTGGCCCGCGCCAGTTCCTGCAGCTGCACATCGGGTTCGCGGAAGTATTCCACCACGAAGCGGCCCAGGCCATAGCCCATCACGAACACGCCCGTGAGCAGCCCGGTGCGGAAGCGGACGCGGGTTTTCCAGAACAGCGCCATCAGCACCACCAGCAGCACCAGCCCTTCCAGCGCGGCTTCATAAAGCTGGCTGGGATGGCGCGGCAGCGGCCCGCCATCGGGGAAAACCATCGCCCACGGCACATCGCCCAGCGCCACCCGGCCCCACAGCTCGCCGTTCACGAAATTGGCCAGCCGGCCGAAAAGCAGCCCGAACGGCACGGCCACCGCCACATAATCGCACACCCGCAGGAAGTTCAGCCCGCCGCGCCAGGCCACCCAGGCCATCGCCAGCGTGCAGCCGATCAGCCCGCCGTGAAAGCTCATCCCGCCTTCCCACAGCTTGGCCAGCTCCAGCGGGTTGGCCCACAAGTGGGGGGCATAGAAGGTGGCATAACCCAGCCGCCCGCCCAGGATCACGCCCAGGGTGCAATAGAAGAACAGGTCGTCGGCATGGCGCTGGGCCATCGGCGCGCCCGGCAGCTTGAGCGTTTTCGAAACGTGCCAATAGGCCAGCACGATGCCGGCCAGATAGGCCAGACTATACCAGCGCAGGGTAAAGAAGCCGAGTTCGATCCCGCGGGTCAGGCCAAGGTCAAGCCAGTGGATCGGCGGGTTGGCCGCAGCGGCCGCAAGGAAAGACAGCACCGGTGGCGAATTCCTGTTGAATTGATGGCTTCGAGCCTGCCGCTTCTGGCACAGCCGTGCGCCGGATGAAACAGCCGGATCGACAGGATAAGCCACAAACTGCCCTGTGCCGGCAGTGCAAAACTGCTAGCATGGCCCCGTGCCAACTCGATCGGGCGGATGAACAGACCTTGACCTCAAGACGCATCGCCAACCAGCGCGCCATTATCGAACGCCGCGGCATCGCCGCCGCCATAGCCGATGCGGTGGCCGAAACCGGCGCGACAGGGGCGCGGCCGCAGGTAGTCGCCCTGTTGCGCAGCGCGCTGGAAAAGGGCCGGGCCGAAATCGCCCGCCGCCTGGCTGAAAAGCCTACTTCCGGGCACGAATGCGCCGCCGCACAGGCCTTTCTGGTCGATCAGCTGGTGCGCCTGATCCACGATCACGTGGTCACCGATGTCTATCCCGCCTCCAACCGCTCGACCGGCGAACGCATCGCCATCCTCGCGGTCGGCGGTTATGGGCGCGGCGAAATGGCCCCCCATTCGGATGTGGACATCGCCTTCGTCACCCCGATCCGCCAGACCCCGTGGTGCGAACAGGTGATCGAGGCGATGCTCTATTTCCTGTGGGATCTGGGGCTCAAGATCGGCCACTCCAGCCGTTCGCTGGATGAAATGGTGCGCATGGCCCGCTCCGATCTCACCATCCGCACCGCCCTGCTCGAAGGGCGCTACGTGTGGGGCGATCAGGGGCTCTACGATGAATGTTCGCGCCGCTTCTGGGCCGAAGTAGTGCAGGGGACAGAGCGCCAGTTCGTGGCTGAAAAGCTCGCCGAGCGGACCGATCGCCACAAGCGGCTGGGCGATAGCCGTTACGTCGTGGAACCCAACGTGAAAGAGGGCAAGGGCGGCCTGCGCGACCTGCACACGCTCTACTGGATCGGCAAATACATCCACAAGGTGCGCGA
>CAZVHM010000088.1:0-10885 GCA_964627175.1 uncultured Novosphingobium sp.
TCACCGACCTGATGGTCATGCCGGGCCTGATCAACCTCGACTTTGCCGACGTCCGTTCGGTCATGGGCGAGATGGGCAAGGCGATGATGGGCACCGGTGAAGCCGCCGGCGACAATCGCGCGCTCGAGGCGGCGGAACGGGCGATTTCCAACCCGCTGCTCGATGGCGTGTCGATGCAGGGCGCGAAGGGCGTGATCATCTCGATCATCGGCGGCGACGACATGAAGCTGCTGGAAGTGGACGAGGCCGCGAATCACATCCGCGATCTGGTTGATTCCAACGCCAACATCATCTGGGGTTCGGCGTTCAACCCCGATCTGCAGGGCAAGATCCGCGTGTCGGTGGTGGCCACCGGCATCGAACAGACGGCTCAACAGGCCGAGGAAATCAGCCGTGGCGGGTTCTCGCTTGGTGCGAGCCGCGGGGTGGCGCGTCCGGGCGGTGTCCGCGCCGATTCGCAGGCCTACGTGCCTGCCCAGCCTGAGCCGGCTCCTGCCGCAGTGGAGCCAGCCCCGGCGCCCGAGCCCGCACCGGCTCCCGCTCCGCAGCCTGAAGCGCCTGCGGCCTTTGCTCCGGCATATCCGGCGCAGCCGGCGTTCGATCACCAGGCGGCCCCTGCCGCAGCCGAGCCGCTGGAGCTGCAGCTCGAAGCGCTCGAACCGGAAGCGCCGGCTGAACCGGCCGCGCCGGCTGCCCAAGCCGATGAACTGCTGCTCGACGCCAGCCGCCTTGCGGCCGAGGATGAGCCGGTTTCTCCGCTGGTTCGCAAGCCGGCCCGCAGCGAAGAGGGCGCGCCCCGCCTGTCCGGTGGGGGCACGACCCTGTTCGAGCGCATGGCCAACCTGTCGCGCGGGGGCGGTCGCAGCCTGCGTGAGGAAGACGATGCGGACGATGCCGGCGAAAGCCAGTCGATCAGCATTCCGCGCTTCCTCGGTCGACAGAATAACCAGTAATCGCGCTGCGCGGGCGGAACGGCTCGGTTTTTCCGGGCCGTTCCGGCACGGTTAATCTCCGTCCGCGCAGTCGCGAATGCGAAATGGTGTGCGCCAACAGGTCTGGTGCGCGTTTTCGGGACGATGCAGGCGGGACACGTGAAAGAGGCAGGGCAGGCACGCAGGCGGTCGCATGGATGGGCCAGGGCGGTGGTGGCTTTTGTGCCGTGGCTACCCTTGGTTATGCCAGCCCTTGTTGCCCCCGCTTTCGCGCAAGCGGTGGTGCAGCCCTTGCCCGGTGGCAACACCCAGGCGCTGAATGCGGCTTTGGCCCGTCTGGCGCGCGATCCGCGGGATCTGGCCGCTCTGCTAGACGCCGGCACTGCTGCGCTGCAGATGGGCGATGTTGATGCGGCCACCGGCTTTTTTGCCCGTGCCGAGCAGCTTTCGCCCAACAATATGAAAGTGAAGGCCGGGCTTGCTGCGGCGATGGTGCGCAGTGAAAATCCTTATGATGCCATCCCCCTGTTTGCCGAGGCTGAAAAGGCCGGAGTGAGCGATCCGATGATCCAGTCGGACCATGGCCTTGCCTACGATCTCGTGGGCGACAATGCGTCCGCCCAGCGTCACTATCGCCAGTCGCTGGCCGCCCAGCCGAGCGACGAGACTGTGCGCCGCCTTGCGCTCAGCCAGGCCATTGCCGGCGACCGTGCGGGGATGGAGCTGACGCTTTCGCCGCTGTTGCAGCGGCAGGACAAGGCGGCGTGGCGCACCCGGGCCTTCGCGCTGGCCATTCTTGACCGGCCGGACGAGGCCGTGGCCATCGCCAGTCAGACCATGCCGGCCACTCTGGCCAACGGTATTGCGCCCTATTTGCGTTACATGCCCAAGCTGACCCCGGCGCAGCAGGCGGCGGCAGCCAACTTTGGCCGCTTCCCTCGCGCTGCCGATATCGGACGCGACGATCCGCGGGTGGCGCTTTATGCCCCTCCGCGCCGAGTGGCGAGCGCCGATGCAGCGCTGGTGCCCCCTGGGGAGCCACTGGGCAGCAGGCGTTCGCGGCGGGATAATCGCCCGGCCAGCGCGCCGGCGCGGCCTGCCGCTGCTCCGGTCGCTGCGGCGCGGGCCGCTCCGCCCGAGCCAATGCCCGAGCGGCAGGTCAGCGCTGCGCCGCAGCTGGCGGTAGCTGCCCCGCCCGAGCGCCGCGCTGCGCCGCCGCCGGCTCCAGTTCCCGCGCTGGCCCCGGTTTCGGCTGCTGTTTCAGTCCCCCGTTCTGCGCCCGTGGTCGCGCCGGCCAATCCGGTTGTTGCCTTGGCGCCCACCCGTTCGGCGGCGGCAACTGCGGCTGCCCGCCCGGCGCCTGTCGCCGCGCCGGCGGCTGTGCCCGCGCCCGCGCCATCAGCGCAGGCCCCGGCCGCATCTTCGGGATTCGATCTGGCGCGGGTCGTAGCCGCCCAAGCGTCCGCTGCGCCGGCTCCTGCGGCTGCGCCCACGCCAGTGCCCCCCCCGCCAGCGCCGGTTCGTGTCGCTGCGGCTCCCGCGGCGGCCCTGCCCGCGCCGGCGCCCGCCAAGGCGCCTGCCGTCACCGCGGCGCCGCGACCCGCGGCTGCCGTCACGCCCGCGCGCCCTATGCGGCCGGCCCGCGTGGCCGATGCCTTCAGCGATCTGGCTGTATCCCGCGGCGCGGTGGTTCCGGCGCCGGGCGCGGTCGATGTTCGCAAGATCGCGGCGGCAAAGCCCAAGCCCAAGCCGGTCGAACCACCGAAGCCCGTGCACCCCAGCCGTATCTGGGTGCAGGTTGGCACCGGGCGCGATGTGAAGGCGTTGGGCTTCACCTGGCGCGCATTGGCCAAGGGCAATGCCGAGCTGTTCCGTGGCAAGTCGGCCTTGGTTTCAGACTGGGGGCGGACCAATCGCCTGCTGACCGGCCCCTTTCCGAGCGAGAGCGCCGCCAAGGCGTTTCTGTCGCGGCTCAAGAAGGCCGATCTTGATTCCTTCCTGTGGATCAGCCCGGCTGGCCAGGTGGTAGACGATCTGCCCGGGGCTTGATCCCGAGACGGTGTGATACTTGCAATTCCACACCTTTTCCACATCTTGTAAACAGCCTTATGGAGTTTTGCGCAGGGGCGCGCAGGCGCTGCATTGTCTCCGGCACCGCTTGCAACGCATCCAGCCCCCGATCTTCCGGGAGAAGCGATTGTGAGGACTGGCCAGCACGACATGGAACGGGACGATGACGCCGCCCCTGTCGAGATGCTTGCGTCGCTGTTTGATGCGCGCGGCTGGCAATATGATTTTGTCGGCGACGATGAGATCACGGTAGAGGTGCAGGGCAGCTGGGCAACTTACCAGCTGCGGGGCATCTGGCGCCGCGAGGATCACGTCCTGCAATTGCTCTGCCTGCCGGACATCCGCATTCCGGAAGACAAGCGCGCGCCGATGTTCGAGGTTCTGGCGCTGGTCAACGAGCAGATGTGGCTCGGTCACTTCGATGTTTGGTCGAACGGCATGGTCCTGCTTTATCGCCATGCGCTGATGCTGGGCGACGAAGGGCTCCTGTCCATCGCCCAGGCGCAGACGGTGGTCGAGGCAGCGATCGACGAATGTGACCGGTTCTATCCGGCCTTCCAGTTCATCCTGTGGGGCGACAAGTCGCCCACCGAAGCGCTGGCCAGCGCGCTGGTGGACGCGGCGGGAGAGGCTTGACGCCGGAGCCGGGCGTCCCCATCGCCATCTGCAGGCAACAAGGGGAAGCGCGGTGAAGATCCTGCAATTCGGCTGCGGCAACATGGGTGGGGCGATGCTGGCCGGCTGGCTGGCCGGTGGTGTTCCGGCAAGCAGCTTTACCGTGATCGATCCCTACCTGGCCGAGGCGCCGGAAGGCGTGGCCCTGTTGCGTGAAGCGCCGGTGGCGGCGGATCCGTTCGATGTCGTGGTGCTTGGTTTCAAGCCGCAGCAATTGCCTGAAGCCGCGCCGCCGGTCGTGCCGCTGGTGAGCGAGGGCACGATCGTGCTCTCTGTCCTGGCCGGCGTGGACCTTGCCACGCTGCGCGGATTGTTCCCCCGCGCCGCTGCCATCGTGCGGATGATGCCCAATCTGGCGGCCGCTCTGGGTAAATCGCCGATCGGATTGGTGGGTGAGGCCGATGATGCCGCCCGTGCCGTGGTCGACCGCCTCATGGCGCCGCTCGGTCAGGCAGAATGGCTTCCCGCTGAAGAGCAGATGGATCTTGTCACCGCACTGGCCGGGTCCGGCCCTGCCTTCGTGTACCGCGTGATCGATACGCTGGCGGCCGGGGCTGCGGCGCTCGGCCTGCCGCGTGAGCAGGCGGACCGGCTGGCGCTGGCGATGGTCGAAGGCGCTGCGGCGCTGGCAGCTGCATCGCGCTGTTCGCCCGGCGAACTGGCTGAGCGGGTGGCCAGCCCCGGCGGCACCACGCGCGCCGGGCTTGATGTGCTGGATGCCGATGGCCGCCTGGCCGCGCTGATGGAGGACACCCTGCGCGCCGCCCGTGATCGCAGTGCGGAAATGACCCGTGAGGCCCGCCGGGCCACCTGAATGCCGCGCTGATACATACTGTTACTGTTCGGCTGTCCGGTTGTTCTTGAAAGATTAAGCGGTCGGGGCGATATTGGGGGGCATCGGCCCTATTCCGGGCTGGTAACTGGAGCTTTGAAATGTCTAAGTGGAACGATCCCCAGCCTTCGAACCGCAACGGTTGGGCGGGCTTCGGCGCCTCCGCCAGTTTCGCCCCGGCGAACCAGGTTGCCTTTGACAAGGGCCTGCGCCGCTACATGTTGTCGATCTACAACTACATGGCGTCTGGCGTCCTGCTATCGGGTATTGTCGCGCTTGTATTCGCGACTTCCGGTGCTGCTGCGGCCGTGTTCGCCACGCCGCTGCGCTGGCTGATTGTGCTGGCCCCGCTCGCGTTCGTGATGGCCATGAGCTTTGGCCTGCACCGCATGCGGACCTCGACCCTGAGCGCCCTGTTCTGGGCTTTCAGCGTGGCGATGGGGCTTTCGCTTTCGTCGATCTTCTTCGTCTACACCGGTCCGTCGATCGCCTCGACCTTCTTCGCAACCGCTGCGGCTTTCGCCGGTCTCAGCCTGGTGGGTTACACCACCAAGAAGAATCTCTCCGGCTTCGGCACCTTTCTCACCATGGGTGTGTGGGGTCTGCTGGCGGCGATGATCATCAACATGATCTGGCCTTCGCAGGGGCTGGGCCTGGTAATCTCGCTGGTTGGCGTGCTGATCTTCGCGGGTCTGACCGCCTATGACACCCAGCGTCTGAAGGAAACCTACGCCCAGGTGGCTGGCTCGGACATGGCGGGCAAGGTCGTGATCATGGGGGCGCTCAGCCTCTACCTCGACTTCATCAACATGTTCACCTTCCTCCTGCAGTTGATCGGTGACCGTCGCTGATTGCGATGAGCTCAATCGAACTCGCGGCAAATTGAGGTGCCCGGCGTACAGAAATGTGCGCCGGGCATTTTCATTAGTGCCATTTACGATTAAATGGTTGGCCTGAGGCTGGCGCAAGACCGGGTGGTTTTGCCGATCGGGAGGGTAAGATGATCCGCTTTACCAAGCAACATGCCGCCCTGGTTGCGGCAATTGGTTCTGCCAGCCTGCTGGCCGGGTGTGGGGAAAAGGCCCCGCCCGCGCGGGTTCTGCCGCCGCCGCCGCCTGTGGCTGTGGTAATCCCGCCGAAGCCCACGCCGCCCAATGGTGCCTCGCCCACCCTAATGATGCCGCCGGTCGATGCGACTGGCCAGCGTTACAGCGTCAATCGCAACATCACCCGGGCGCAAACCTTGTGGAACCTCCGTTCGGCATACAACGTGGCCGCACTGAACTGCCACGAACCGCGCCATGCCGAGATTCTCGTCAATTACCGCACGTTCCTGAAGGCACATGCAAAGCCGCTGGCCAACGCCAACAAGGCGGTGGACGCCGAGTTTCGTGCCAAGCACGGGAGCCGCTTCATCGCCCCGCGCGAAAAGTACATGACCGAGGTGTACAACCATTTCGCGCTGCCGCCGACGATGGGGGACTTCTGCTCGGCGGTGCTGACTGCCAGCCGTGAAGCCAAGCTGATCAAGTCGGCTGAGCTGGAACCCTTCGCGGTGCGCGCCTTGCCGACCATCGAGGTCGTGTTCGAGCAGTTCTACAGCAAGTACGCCAAATATCGCAGCGATCTGGCCGATTGGCAGGCAAGGTATGCGCCCCTGGCCGGGCAGTCGGTTGCGCCCGGCGTTTCGGCTCTGACCACCACGGCTTCTGCGGGCAGCAGCACGCCGGCGAGCTGAAGTATATGGCAAAAGCGGGCGGCGAATTTTTGCTTCCCATTGGCGAAGCCGTTCGCTAATGGGGCCGCTCGCGCGGATGGGTGTCCTTAATGGCTGCATCCGCACTCGCACTGGAACGGGGCCGTAGCTCAGATGGGAGAGCGCGTCGTTCGCAATGACGAGGTCAGGGGTTCGATCCCCCTCGGCTCCACCAGTGTCACCCGTTTTGCCCAGCGCTCCGTCTCTGGCCGCAGGGCCGTTTGCTTCAGCACAGGCGGCTGACGATCGGCGGAGCAGGGTTTTCGTTCGCGCGAAATCACCGCTCCCTCGCCGGACGCATCAACGCCGGGGGCGACATTTGCCCCATAACCGGTTATCCATTCGCCATGCATTTTCTCGATCAGGCCAAGATTTACATTCGCGCCGGCTCCGGCGGGCCCGGAGCGGTTTCGTTCCGGCGGGAAAAGTACGTCGAATACGGCGGACCTGATGGTGGTAATGGCGGCAAGGGCGGCGATATCATTTTCGAGGCGGTGACCGGCCTGAACACCCTGATCGACTTCCGCTATACCCAGCACTTCAAGGCGCCGCGCGGCGGGCACGGGCAGGGGCGGAACCGCACCGGCGCGGGCGGTGCGGATCTGATCGTCAAGGTGCCGGTGGGCACGCAGATCATTTCCGACGAGGACCGCGAGACCGTTCTAGCCGACCTGACCGAGGCCGGCCAGCGGGTCGTGCTGCTGGAAGGCGGCATGGGCGGGCGGGGCAACGCCAGCTACAAGACCAGCACCAACCGCGCGCCGCGCCAGCATCAGCCCGGCATCGCGGGCGAGGAAATGTGGGTCTGGCTGCGGCTGAAGCTCTTGGCCGATGCCGGTCTTGTCGGCCTGCCGAACGCCGGCAAATCGACCTTCATCAACAAGATCACCAACACCAAGGCCAAGGTGGGGGATTACGCCTTCACCACCCTGCGCCCGCAGCTGGGCGTGGTGCGCCATCGCAACCGCGAATTCGTGCTGGCCGATATTCCGGGCTTGATCGCCGGCGCCGCCGAAGGGGCAGGCGTGGGCGACCGGTTCCTTGGCCATATCGAGCGGTGCCGCGTTTTGATTCACCTGATCGACGTGCACGGCACCGATCCGGTCGAAGCGATGCGGATCGTGGAAGAAGAACTCGAAGCCTATGGTGCCGGTCTGGAAGACAAGGCCCGGTTGGTCGCGCTCAATAAGATCGATCTGGTCGATGCCGAACTGGTCGAAGCGTTTTCGCGCGAGCTGAAGGAGGCAGGGGCCGACGAGGTGTTCCCGATTTCGGGCGCCACCGGGGACGGGATCGATGCCTTGCTCGATGCGGTGATCGACCATCTGCCGGCCGCCACCGTCACCGAACGCCCCGATGGGGAGCGTGAGGAACACGACGCCACCCCCTGGTCACCGATCTAAGGACTCGCCCTGGCGCGGGCTTGTGCATCGTGCCTTGCATCGGCCGCGGTTTTGCCTAATCCGCTTGGGCCATGAAGATCGCGACGCTCGCCGACCTTGGTAATCCCGAACTGTGCCCCCGGCTGGTGGTGAAGGTCGGCTCCTCGCTGCTCGTCGGCAAGGAAGGGCCGCGCCGCGCCTGGATAGAGGCGCTGGTGGGCGAACTGGCTGCCGCGCGGGCGCGCGGGCAGGATGTGATCGTGGTCAGCTCTGGCGCCATCGCGCTGGGCGCACGCACACTGGGGCTGGACAAGGGCGGGCGCGGCAGCCTGGCCGATGCCCAGGCCGCTGCTGCCGTCGGTCAGATCGCGCTGTCGGGCCTGTGGGCCGAATTGCTCGGCCAGCACGGATTGACCGCGGCGCAGCTGCTGCTCACCCTCGAAGACCTCGAAGATCGCCGGCGCTATCTCAACGCCACGGCCACGCTGACCCGCCTGCTCGATGCCGGTGCGGTTCCCGTCATCAACGAGAATGACAGTGTGGCGACCGAGGAAATCCGCTTTGGCGATAATGACCGGCTGGCCGCCCGCGTGGCCCAGGCCGCGCGCGCCAGCGCCGTGCTGCTGCTCTCCGATGTCGACGGGCTCTATGATCGCAACCCGAAAGACCCGGAGGCGAAGTTGCTGCCGGTGGTGCACGGGGTAACGGCTGAAATCCATGCCATGGCCGATGGCGGATCGGGTTCCGGCCTCGGTTCGGGGGGGATGACTTCCAAGCTGCAGGCGGCCGAGATTGCCGAACTCGCCGGCATCGCGCTGGTGATCGGCAACGGCACCAAGGATGCGCCAGTGGCGCGGGTGATCCAACAGGGCATTGGCACCCTGTTCCTGCCGCGCCGCAAGGCGCGCGCGCGCAAGGCATGGCTGGGCGGGCGCTTGCGGCTGCGCGGTACGCTGGTGGTCGATGGCGGGGCGGCACAGGCCCTGCGCGGCGGCGCCAGCCTGCTGGCGGCGGGGATCACCGCGGTCGAAGGCGAATTCGCCCGCGGCGATGCAGTTGCCGTGCGCAGCGCGGATGGCACTACGCTGGCACATGGCCTGTCTGAATATGACGCGGCCGAATGCGCGCGGCTGATGGGCCGCCAATCGGCCGAACAGGCCGCGATCCTTGGCTATGAACCGCGCTCGGCCGTGGTCCACCGCGATCAGCTCGTGCTGCTGTGACACTGGTTGCGATTACCGGCGGCACCGGCTTTGTCGGCCAGGCCCTGATCGATCGCGCGCTGGCCGATGGCATGGAAGTGCGCGCGCTGGCCCGCAAGGAACAGGCCCCGCGCAAGGGGGTCACCTGGGTCAAGGGCGATCTGGCCAACGTCCGCGCGCTGGGCCGGCTGATGAAGGGCGCCGAAGCGGTGATCCATGTCGCCGGCGTGGTCAATGCGCCCGATCCGGCTGGCTTTGAAGAAGGCAACGTGGCCGGCACCATGGCGGTGATCCAGGCCGCCAAGAAGGCGGGCGTGCCCCGCTTCGTGTTCGTCTCCTCGCTTTCGGCCCGTGAACCGGGCCTTTCGGCCTATGGTGCCAGCAAGGCCAAGGCGGAAAAGCTGGTCAAGGCCAGCGGGCTGGACTGGACCACGGTGCGCCCGCCCGCGATCTATGGCCCGCGCGACCGGGAGATGTTCGAGCTGTTTCGGCTGGCGCGCTGGGGCGTGCTGCCGATGCCGCCCAAGCAGGGGCGTGCCTCGCTGATCCACGTCGATGATCTGGCCCGCCTGCTGTTGGCGCTGGTGCCGTCATCCCGCGCCACCGCGCACAAGGTGTTCGAGCCGGATGATGGCAAGCCCGGCGGCTGGAGCCATTATGAACTGGCCCGCGCGATCGGCTGGGCGGTGGGCCGGCGACCTTTCGTGCTGCACCTGTCGCAGCGTCTGCTGAACGGCGTGGCCGCGCTGGATGGCAAGCTGCGCAAGGACCGGGCCAAGCTCACGCCGGACCGGGTGTGTTACATGTGCCACCTCGATTGGGTGGTGCGCGATCGCGCCCGGCCGCCGATGCGGCTGTGGCAGCCGTTGCTGGAAACCCGTGAAGGGCTGGCGGCAACGGCCCGCTGGTACCGCGAGGCGGGCTGGCTTTAGTCAGAGCAGCACGATATCTGCCGCGTCGAGTAGCGGCTTGGTGGAAAGCAGAGCGATCTGCACTTGCGCTGCGCCGCCGGCGCCATCCCCATCGATGAACAGCGCCCCGGTTGCCTGATTATAGACCAGCCGGTGGCCCGCCGTGGCGGCGGCGGGGCCAAGGGCGAGCAGCGAGGGATCGAGTTCTCCGGCGGGGAGGACGGCCAGCGCAGGATAGGCGCTGCGGACGAACTCCAGCCTGTCCTGCCCGTGGGCGAAATCGCGGATCGTGTCCTTCGTACCGGCTTCCAGCAGGTCGAAGCGGAACGCATCTGCCCCCGCGCCACCACTCAGGATGTCGGCCCCTGCGCCGCCGGCCAGCGTATCGTCGCCGCCGCCGCCATTGAGCGTATCGTTGCCGGCCAGTCCCGACAGCAAATTGGCCGCCGCATTACCGGTGATGAGGTTCGCTCCGGCATTGCCGGTGCCGTCAATCGCCTTGGTGCCGGTGAGGGTGAGCTTCTCGATGTTGTCGCCCAGCGTGAACGAGACAGAGGCAGTGACCAGATCGGTGCCTTCGCCGGCAGCCTCGATCGGCAGATCGCCGGCATTGTCGATAACGTAGGTATCGTTGCCCAGTCCGCCGACCAGGGTATCGACGCCTGCCCCGCCATCCAGCCGGTCGTTACCGGCCAGCCCTTCCAGCCGGTTGGCGGCGGCATTGCCGATCAGCACATTGGCAAGATCATTGCCTGTGCCGCGCAGGGCGGCCGTTCCGGCGGCAAGGGTCAGGTTCTCCACATTCGGAGCAAGGGTCCAGTCGATCCGGGCGGTGATCTTGTCGGTTCCTTCGCCGGCTGCCTCGATCACCTGATCGCCGGCATTGTCCACCGTGTAGCTGTCGTTCCCCGTGCCGCCGATCAGGGTGTCGGCCCCGGCACCGCCATTGATCACATCGTTGCCGGCAAGGCCGATGATGATGTTCGCCAGGGCATTGCCGGTCAGCGTGTCGGCAAAGGCCGAGCCGGCAAGATTTTCCAGCGAATCGCCCAGCCAGTCGCTCCCCGATCCGCCGGTGGTCTGGCTCTTGCCGGTGATGGAAAGGTTCACCTTCACCCCGGCGCC
>CAZVHM010000089.1:0-10829 GCA_964627175.1 uncultured Novosphingobium sp.
CGGCGCCTTGCCCGCCGCTTGCGAACGCCAAGACCTTCTTCCCGATAGAGCCGGTAGACACGGTTGATGCCTGAAGGCTCTCCTTCCCGCCGCAGCAGAATGTGCAGCCGGCGATAACCGAACCGGCGGCGCTCGTTGGCAAGCTCGCGCAAACGGGCGCGCAGCTCCGTCTCCGGGGGCCGCCGGGACTGGTAGCGAACGCTCCTGCGATCAGCTTCGATGACACGGCACGCCCGCCGCTCGCTCATCCCGTGATGATCCGCGAGATGAGCCACTGCTCTGCGCTTGGCAGCGGGCGTCACCAATTTTTTGAGAGAAGATCCTTCAGTGCAGCGTTGTCCAGCATCGTATCCGCCAGCAATCGCTTCAGCTTGGCGTTCTCGTCCTCGAGCGAGCGCAGCCGCTTCGTCTCGGACACCTCCATGCCGCCGTACTTGGCCTTCCAGTTGTAGATCGTTGCCTCGGAGATGCCATGCCGCCGGGCCAGATCACCGGTCTTCACACCGGCCTCGGCTTCCTTCAACACAGCGATGATCTGCTCTTCCGTAAACCTCTTGCGCTTCATCTCGTCCGTCCTCGTGATGGCCGGACTCTAATCGCAACTGGAGGAAATTACCCGTGGCAGGTCAAAAGCCAACAGGCGTCGGACCTGATCAGCATCGCCACTTCGTCGCGCAAAACGACGCAAATCCGCTCCGGTGTAGTCAGATCGAACCTCAATCGCTGCCGCCATCGCAAGCCTCCACGTGCCTGCAACGTCGAATCAGATTTTCGGCAACTTGGGAATCCCCCACGTGAGTCAGCCTCAGCGCGCCTTGGTATAAGGCAAGGGGGCGGCTTTTTGATGGCCGTCACTGCGTGCGCTGAATCTGCTGGCGGCGAACCATTGAGTACAGGTCCAGTTATGCGAGGCCCCCGCATGTGTTGATCTTCATCAGCGATCCCGCTTCCTTTTTGCGCTGTCGCCGCGTCTCTCGTCAGAGTTAGATGAAAGTACCGTGACAGCCTAGGAAAGTTGGGGGCGGTTCGGCGCTTTATCGTCCAGGTCTTGTCGGTTTGTCAGAGAGTATTGGAAAGAGTGGCGGGGGCGATTGCTCGCCCCCGCCATGGGATCAGAACTTGTACTTGACTTCAACGCCCCACTCGCGCGGGCGGCCGAGATCGAGCTGCGAGAAGCCGAACACGGCATCGTGCGGCAAGGTGGTACCGTTCGCAGGGCGGCTAGCGGGACCGGCCGGATCGAATGCGCTGACCAGGTAGTACTTGTCCAGCAGGTTGGTGCCGACGAGCGCCAGCGACCAGCCTTCCTTCGAGGCATATTCGATGCGCCCGTTGAGCAGGCCATAAGACGGCATCAGCACCGAGTTGGTCGGCTGCGTGGTCGATGCCTGGGTATCCTTCCAGCCCCAGTTCACGTCGAACGAGAGATCCCCCTTATCCGCCACCGAGACGGTGTAGTTCGCACCGAGGGTGTACGAGAGCTTCGGGCTGCGGAAGTAGGGCACGGTCTTTTCGATCTTGACCGCGCCGCTGCCGTCACGAACGTCTTCATCGTAGGTGGCATCGGTGTAGCCGAGATTGGCGCGCAGCAGCAGACCCTGGGTCGGTGCCACCAGCAGTTCCGCCTCGGCGCCCTTCACCGTCATCGCGGCGTTTAGCGTTCGGCGGATCGGGGCCCCCTCCGAAACGTCAATAAATTCGACCTGCAGGCCCTTGTACTTGATCAGGAACCCGGTGAGGTTGAACCGCACCTTGCGGTCAAACAGGTCGGTGCGGATGCCGGCTTCGTAGGTCCAGAGGGTTTCCGGCTTGAATGCGGGCAGGCCGCACCGGACGACATCGGTCCCACAGTTCGATTCTGGCGTATCCGCAAAGCCGCCGCCCTTGAACCCGCGCGAGGCCGAGGCATAGGTCATCACGTCAGGCGTCCACTGATAATCGACAGCCACACGCGGCGACACATCGGTCCAATGCCCGCTGGCGAAGTGCGGGGCCGAGCGATTCTCCCCGGTGCACTGCGCCGAGTTTCGGGGCAGATAGCTGCCATCCGGCTGGACGCAGACCGTGCCGCGGCCTTCGCGGAAGCCGGAAAAGTCCTTCTCGTCACGCGTCCAGCGCAGGCCGGCGGTCAGGTTCAGCTTGTCGGTGGCTGCGAAAGTGCCCTGGGTGTAGAGGGCGTAGCTGCGCGTGCGAAGATCCTTGAGCTGCCGTGTGCCCAGACCCTGGCCCACGGTGTTCAGGTCGATCGGAACCAGATCATCGGTCACGCTGCTGTAGGTGGGAGAACCCCAGCCGAACCGGCGCTGGCCGTCTTTCGAATGATCCCAGTAATAGTAGGCGCCGACGACCCAGTTCAGACGGTCATCCAGCGACTTGCCGGTGAGCTGGAGTTCCTGGGTCAGGTATTCGATGTTGATCGTGTTGCGCAGATAGGCAATCGGCAGCGGGGTGCGATCGGTATCCTGGAACATCTGTTGTTCGGTCTTGCGATAGCCGGTGAGCGACTTGACCGTGATATCATCGGTCAGATCGTAGGCGATCGTGCCGGCCAGGCCATAGCTGGACAGCTTGTTCATGTCCGCCTTGTCGCTGCCGTAGACCTGATAAGCGCCCGTGACCTTGTTGGCATAGAAATTGATATCGTCGGCTGCGTTGGAGTAGCCGGCATAAGTGCCGCCGGTGGCCAGATTGTTCGCCAGGTTGGGCAGCACAAGGGGATTGACCCACTGGCGCAGCGACGCGCCCGTGGCGTTATTGGCATAGACGGTACCGACATACTGATCGGTCGGGCTCCAGTTGCGGGTCACCGTCGCGGTGCCATTGTCGCGGGTCTTCACCGTGTCGGCACTGAGGTTGATGTCGAGCCGGTCGGTCGGCTTCCAGCGCAGCTGGGCGCGCATCGACGTGTTGTCCATGCTGCCGGCATAGGTGTTGTCGATGATGCGATGGACGAACCCGTCACGGCTGTTCTTGGCGAAGACCGCGCGCACGGCCAAGGTATCGGACAGCGGCAGGTTCAGCGCGCCTGAAACATCGCGGCGGTTGTAGTTGCCGATCGTGGCCTTCACGTAACCGTTCACATCGGTCATCTCGGGCGACTTGGTGACATAGCGAACCGCGCCGCCCGCGGTGTTGCGGCCGAACAGCGTGCCCTGCGGTCCGCGCAGGACTTCGATGCGCTCCACATCCAGCAGATCGAGCAGGGCGCCGTTGGGGCGGGCGAACAGGATATCGTCGATATAGACACCGACCGAGCTTTCCTGGGTGACGAGACCGGTGCCAGCACCGCCCACGCCGCGGATCGAGAACGCAGCTACCGAGGTGCCCTGGCTCATCGTTCCGCCAATCGAAACGTTGGGCAGGAACGAGCCGAAATCGCCGATATTGGACACACCCATCGATTCAAGTTCTTCGCCTTGCACGGCGACGATCGAAATCGGCGTTTCCTGAAGGTTCTGTTCGTACTTCTGCGCAGTTACTACGATATCGGCAATCCCGCCATCATTGACGTTTGCTTGTGCCGATGTTTGCGCCAGGGCTTGCGGTGCGAACAGCGCGATGCTGCTTGCGGTTGCCACCGCCCACAGGGAAACCGTGCCGACAAGATTGCGCCGATTGTTCTCGGTCAGGCCGTTAGAGCACGATTGGGTGTAATATGATCGGGACTTCATTTGGTCTCTCCCCTTCCTTCCAGGTCTTTGTTCTTTTGAGGGGGAGGCTTTGGCAAACCTCCCCGGAATGTAGACAAACGAGCGTCGAGCTTCATCCAGATTTTTTGCAAAATTTCTGCATTATTGCAGGCAATATTGCAGCCAGATTGGCTCTTCCTTTTGAAAAAATTAGATTATTTTCAGCGGTCAGCATGGCCTGTGTGATCGGGCGATTGCCTGATGCGGGCGTGATTCCGTTCACGGAGCTTCCGGGCCGAGCGTCTTTTCAACCAGGTCGTCCCACGCGGCTTCGGGGCAGTTGTACCCCGAGGGGGTGGCCCCTGCGTCTGCGCGCTTCAGCCAGTCTTTTCCGCGGCCAGGCGAACGATAGATCTCGTTGTCGTTGACCGTGACGTCGATAACCAGCAGCTCTCCTAGAGTGGGATCCCTCTCGATCTGCCACTCTTCGTAAATCACAGCGTTCGCCCCGCGCTGCTTGGTTGCAGCCCTTGTGTTGGTGGCGGTGAGCCCGCGGGTTTCGATCTTCAGCACATTGCCTTCGAAGCGACCGATCGAATAGCCGTTGCGCGATGGCTGGATGTTCTCGGGGAACTTGCGCCCGTCGAGGTAAATCTGGCGGAACTGGTCCATCGGCTCATAAGTGACGACGATCCTGCCGGGTGTCTGATAGATGTCGTAGACGTAGTTTCGCGCCTGGCTGAGCATCATCCACGGCATGCCGGGGGGATAGCAAACCGCACCAGTCTCGACGCCGTTGGCGACGAACCGGGTCTCATATGCTTTCAGCCGCGCCTTGGCGGCATCGGTCAGATTGGCTTCGTCCCAGTCCGGTCGGATAACATCGTTCGATTTGGCAACTTGCCATGTGCCATTGAAATCGGGCTGGGCGAGCGCTGGGGTTGCCCATACGAGCGAGAGGACGAGGGCTGCCGGATATAGCCCACGGCGTGGGCCGAGAGCCCGTCCGTCTGGTGTCAAACTCGCGAGGACCATCTTTTCCAACTCCCGAACATTATCTTGTGGTGAAATCGGCATGCGCGCTGTTGCACGCGCACGGATCAGGCTGAACCTGAGGTTCATTTGTGGGGAAGCTTTGTCCGCCGCATGGAAAAAACTCGGCTGAATGCCCGAGTGTGACATGCCTTGTTGATGGTTCAGTTCACCCCCCTCATGGTGGATAGCGCGCAATCAGGCTGCGTCTTTTGACTTGCGCCAAGTTCTTACGGAGCCGTGTCGTAAAGTCGCCTGCAATGGGGTTTTTAACAGCGCAACAGCTCGCAACAGCTATCTGTAACGCAGTTTCTTTGTGAGCTTATGCGGCCTCGGGTTGTCCGATTTCCAAGTGGCTTCCGCGGAATTGCTTATCCCGAGACAGGAATCGCGCCGTTCCAGGGTAGCGTCGGCGACGGCTGCAAAAAAGGCTCGGTCAGGGCATGGCTCCATGAGGTCGTCCGAGGCTTGGACGGGCGGCTATGTTGTCATGGGAGCGGGTTTGGGCCGGCGGCATTTTTTCAGGCTGGTCCATCCGCATTGCCGGAGCGGTCGGAATCGGATTGCCGGGGCTAAATGTTGCGAACTGTAACGGCGCAAAAAACCCCGAAACAGGCGACTTTGCGGCACGGTTCCGTAAGAGTTTGCGTCAAGTCACAAGGCTAATTCCGGTGGCGTGCTTTCCACATGAGGGACTGTTTTGATGAAAGTGCAGCATAATGTCTGGCTCACGATCGGGCTAGTTGCCGCCGCGGCCGGCCCCCTTCACGCCGGGCAGTCGCAGGCAAACGCCCAGCCAGGCTCGGCGAGTGCCGGCGCACCCGCCGCAGCAAGTTCCGGCCACGCTGATCATGCGTCGCGAGCTGCTGCAGAAGCCAATATCGATCGTAATCTGGGTACGATCGGTGACCACCCATTTGCTCTGAGCGAGCAGATGCGGTCCGGCACGACCGACCCGATCGGGCCAGCCCCGAGAACGGCTTGGGGGACGCCAGACCTGAACGGAATCTGGGTCGATAGCGCGCTGGAGGCAAAGGACAAGCAGTCCAAGCCCGCGATGAAGCCATGGGCGCGCGAGATCCAGGCGAAACTGGACGAGATGAACCGTCCCAAGGGCGACGAACCCGGCCCGCAAGGACCGGCGGCTTACTGTCTGCCGCAGCACGCCACGCCCACCGCCCTGTTCTTCCCGTATCAGTTCGTCCAGACGAAGGACGTTCTGGTTCAGATTACCGAATACCTGACGCCAGGGCATCGCATGATCTACCTCGACGGTCGCCAGCATCCTGATCCCAACGAATATGTTCCGGGGTGGTTCGGCCATTCCGTAGGGCGCTGGGAGGGCGATACGCTCGTCATCGACACCACCGGCTTCAACGAAATCACCCCCGGCTATGCGGTTCATTCCGACCAGCTTCACGTGGTCGAGCGGATCAAGATGCTCAACAACAACGAGATCGAGGTCGAGATCACGGCGACCGATCGGGTTGCCTGGGAAAAGCCGTTCGTCGCCAAATTCCGTGCCGGCCGCGTCAAGGGCCAGGAAATCATGGAATGGGTCTGCGCCGAAAACAACAAGGATGTCATGCATTTCGGCGGGCGTCAGTGGAAGGCTCGGCCGTAAACAATACTCAATCAGCAGTGGATCAACGTCATGAAGAAGTTTGCAGTTCTGGCCGCTTCGCTTGCCCTGGTAGCGCATCCGCAAGCGGCCTTTGCCCACCACACGTTCATTTCTGAATTTGACCCCAAGAAGCCGGTGGCCGTCACCGGTGTGGTCACCCAGTTCGATTGGCGCAATCCCCATGCCCGCATCTACATCGCGGTGAAGGGCAAGGGGCAGCCCGATACCGTCTGGGAAGTCGCAATGGGCAGCCCCAACACCCTTATTCGCTTTGGCTGGAAGCGCGATTCAGTGAAGGTGGGCGATCAGATCTCTGCCGATGGCTATCGCGCACGCGACGGGTCGCTTCTGATGAGCGCGAAGGCGGTTAAATTCGCCAACGGCCGGGTGTTTGACGCAGGTGGCGACTACAAGCAGAAATAAGAATTTTCCGGAAAGATGCTAAATTTCAAAAGCGTCGCCGGGAAAAATAGGGAAGGGGGCCGTTAAATGATGACGCCTATCGCCGATTATCTTTCGGAAAGTAGTCTAAGCCATATAATCGGCGAATTGGATAACTCGGTATTTGTGCTGCAGACAGTTCACATACTGTCGATAGCGGCGCTCATGTTGTCGAGTCTCGTTGTCGTTTTGCGGTCCATCGCCGTCATTGGTGCTCCGATAGACATCCAGCGCGAGGTGGCCAGGCATAAGCGGTTTCTTGTGGGATCGCTTATTGCCCTGGTCGTCACGGGCGCTGCGCTGGTGCTCAGCGACCCCTATAGAACTGTCTTGAATGCCGCCTTTCAGGTGAAGGTCCCCTTGGTGGTGCTTCTTGCCATGGTGTTGTTCTGGATATTTTCTTGCGTTTCAAAAAGCTCACGAGATGGCGGAAATTCGGCGAAAATGATCCGCATTGGTTCGTATTCGGTCATTGTCTTGATGGCTGTAATTATATTTCTCGGCCGATGGATCGGTTATTCCTGAGCCATATAAGCCTTAAATTTGACAATAGGCCGTTAGAACCATGGAAGCTATAATAAACGCCATCTACGAGTCAGGGATCTCTATTTCAATCAGAGAGTCTGAAACGCTGTTTCCCGTGATTGAATCACTTCATGTGATCTTCATCTGCCTGGTTATGGCATTCATTTTCTGGGTGGATATTCGGCTGGCCTGGATGGGCTATCGGGATCTGGCTGTCACCGCGATCAAGCGCATCGCATTGCCGATCGTCTGGGTGGCGTTCGGCGGTGCCGTTGTAACGGGTGCGTTGCTATTTTCCAGCATCGCGCCCGACTATGTCGCAAACCCATATTTTCTGGCCAAGATGGCGACGATTGCCTTTGCCGGGATCAACATGACCGCGTTCCATGTCTTGCTGCACTTCAATTTGCTGAAAATTGATGATGAGCAGGCGCCGCCGGTTGCTGCCAGGGTGTTCGGGCTGACTTCGATTATCCTCTGGACCACAGTGATATCGCTTGGCCGGTATATCGGATTCACCTTGTGATCCACGCGCTCGGTAACGCACCCCGCGTATGGGCTGTGCGACCGATTTCACCAAACAAGAGTTGCGGAGTTTAAACATGGTTATGTCCAGTGCGAAGCCTCACAGGCTGGATCTGCGTTGGGGGAGCAAGCACCTTTCGACAGCGCTTGTCCTGATGCTTGTGCCATCGGTCCCAGCGGCCGCCCAAGCGAACTTTAACGGCGCATGGCAGGTTGCTCGCCCTGAAGCGACGTTCAAGCCGCAGGAAAATGAAGCCAACTTGACCGATGCCGCCAAGGCACGGCGCGACACTTATGAAGCCCGGTTCGTGGCCAACGGCGTGGAGACCGGCAACGTCTGCTATACCGCCGGGATGCCGTGGATGATGCTGAGCAAGGCGCGGACGTACGTCTACGAGATTTACCAGGCGCCTGACCGGATCTTCGTCACATACGAGCCGATGGACCAGTTCCGCCAGATTTACCTGGATGGGCGCAAATTTCCGGATAATATCAGCCCCTCGCGTCAGGGATATTCTATCGGCCGTTTCGAAGGGGATGTGCTGAAGATCGAGACGCGGGGCCTGGCTCAGACCAACGACAAGGCCGTTTTGTATCAGCGTGGCGCCGATGCGGTGGTCTACGAAGAATGGAAGCTCGAAAAGGATTCCGCCGTTGGCGAGTTGCTGACGATCAAGGTGACAGTCAACGATCCGGAAATCTTCAAGGCTCCCGGCCATGGCGGCAACTGGCTGAAGCGGGCTGAACCGGGTGCCTCGGCTTCAGGATACAACTGCCCGGAAGGCCTTTGGGATGACCTCGTGGAGGAAACCCTTGGCAAGACGGCTAAGTGAATCGCGGGGCAATTCCTGATCGCGGCATGACCGGGCCCGCAGACCCTATTCTGGCACAAGGCAGCCTGCCCGGTGGCTGCCCCGGTCGTGGCGCCGATCACAGCCTTGTCGCAGCCTCGCGTGGGGCTGGCCGTACAGTTGGCCAGTATAGGAAAGACACGTTTGTCGAGGCCCTGTACAGGGATCACTGGTCTGCCTTGGTCAGCTGGCTTCGGCGCCGTTACGGGGCGGGTGCGGTCGATCCTGAGGATATTGCTCAGGCGGTTTTCGCGAGAATTGCGACACTTGATGATGTCAGCCACATCCGTGACCCGAGAACCTATTTGTATACGGCGGCCATGAATACCGCGATCAACTCGATCGGCTGGTTGAAAAGGGCCCGGACCTTCATTGACGAAGAGCTTGGCGCGGCTGGTGAAGTTGTGGACGAAATCGATCCGGAGCGGGTCTATCTTGCGAAGGACCATCTGGAGCGGATCGTTGGCATCCTCGACGGTTTATCCGCCAAGCAAAGAACGATTCTGATCCGAAGCCGGTTTCTGGGGCAGACGCATCGGGAAATCACCGCCGCCACGGGGTGGAGCAATGCTGACATTTCCCGCAACCTTGCAGCAACGATCGCTTTGATCGATCAGGCGCTTTCAGAAGTGCGCGCAGCCCCTCAAAACATTCCTCGGTTTGGGGATCGTAAACGAGCAGCGCAATCTCGGAACTGGCCCTTCTAAATCTGATGGGCTCAAGCGACTGACGGAGCGCCCCGATGATCGAGTGGCCCGCAAGAGGCCGCCAGTGGGTGCTCGGGAACATGGCCTATGCCTTGGCTTCGCTTCGAAGCAGCCATGCCTGGCTGATTTGATCGAGTGCGGCCGGCCCGCATTCAATCCAGATTGTCGCGCTGTCGGTCCACAGCTATGATAGCTGAGGCTAAGATTGACTAGCAATCGTTCTAGACTACTCATGAGATCATCAGGGCCGCATCCGACCGACGAAGCCGGGCTTCTCGTTCTGGTCGGGTACAAGCCGGTATGGGGATTGAACTGATCCCCAGAAACGGCGCGGAGGAAAGGGTCGATGGGGCTGGATATGGTGAATGAAATCGAGGCGGAAGCAGCGAGGATCAAGGCCAGCGGCGCATTCAGCCGCTCGCCATCGCTCCTGACCTTGTTTGATTTCCTTGTCAGCAATGCGCAGTCATCCCAGGCGCCCAAGGATGTCGAGATAGCCTATCAGATTTTTGGTAATAACGCGCAAAATGCCAGCACTGATGCGCAGGTACGAGTGCATGTCCATCGGCTGCGAACCAAGCTGAAGGAGTTCTATTCAGAGAATGGGCCTGGGCCATTCGGCACATTGTCCATTCCGAAGGGTGAATATCGTTTGATAATAATAAGGCCTGTTCAACAGGAAAGCAGGCCTGGAACTGATAGGCGCTTAATGCTTTACGGGGCGGTAGCGCTATCGGCAGCAGCCCTGTTGGCGGGCATTGGATATAAATACTTCACTGCCAAGGCTAAGCCGGAAATCGGCCAGCTTTGGAGGCCTTACGCGGAATCGCCATCGACGATCATGATTCTGGTGGGCGACAAGTCTGTTTGCATGTCGACCGGAAAAATATTCCAGGAAAATGCGGCTGAATGCGCAGAGGGTGGCGAGATTTCACATTTGCTCCCGGAAAGTATAGCTGGGGCGATGCATAACATCGACAGTGTGCTTATCAGCAGCGATTCCGAGAGGAAATTCAGGCTTGTGCTGGCTTCTCAGGTGATTCCAGAGATGATCAGGAAAACCAATGTCGTCTACATTGGCTTGATTGAGGATATGGGGATTATCGGGTTGCCGCTGTCTGATATTTCTCGCTTTGCGAAAAACTGGAGATCCAACCGAATTGAAGCCGGCATTGCCAAAGCGGCTGATCGGCCAACCAATGCATTGCCGGATAACGGGTATATCGCCTCTTTCCCGAGCGCGGACGGCAACCGAGTTATTATCGCTGCGGGAACCAGCAACGCCAGTGTTTTGCAGGCGACCGAGACTCTTTCCGATCCCAAAGCGGTGAAGCAGTTGGAGCGCGCAGCTGGCGGGCGCGATTTTGAAGCCGTGTTTCAGGTCAATCGAATTAACCAGACCAATATGGGCTCACGGTTGATCGCCATCCGCTCTTTCGCCGGCGCGCAAAGGCCCGGCGGCATGTGATTACCGGTCGGTGGGTGTGCGGCCTGG
>CAZVHM010000090.1:0-9846 GCA_964627175.1 uncultured Novosphingobium sp.
TCTTCACCATCAACGGCCCGGAAATCATGGGCTCTGCCTATGGCGAGAGCGAGCGGCGGCTGCGCGAGGTGTTTGAGGAGGCAGCCAAGAGCTCGCCTTCGATCGTGTTCATCGACGAGATCGATTCGATCGCGCCCAAGCGCGGCGAAGTGCATGGCGAGACCGAGAAGCGGCTGGTGGCCCAGTTGCTGACCCTGATGGACGGGCTGCACGCCCGGTCCAGCCTGGTGGTGATTGCGGCGACCAACCGGCCCGATGCGATCGACGAGGCACTGCGCCGCCCCGGCCGGTTTGACCGCGAGATCGTGATTGGCGTTCCCGACGAGAAGGGCCGGCGGGAAATCCTGGGCATCCACACCCGTGGCATGCCGCTGGCAGCCGGGGTGGAGCTGGACGAACTGGCGCGCACGACGCACGGGTTCGTGGGCGCGGATCTGGCCGCGCTGGCGCGCGAGGCGGCGATCGAGGCGGTGCGGCGGATCATGCCGCAACTGGACCTGGAGGCGCAGACCATACCGCCCGAAGTGCTGGAAAGCCTTTCGGTGGTGCGCGACGATTTCCTCGAAGCGCTCAAGCGCGTGCAGCCGAGCGCGATGCGCGAGGTGATGGTGCAGGTGCCCAATATCGGCTGGGCCGATGTGGGCGGGCTGACGGAGGCGCAGGAGCGCCTGCAGGAAGGCGTGGAACTGCCACTGCGGAATCCGGAAGCCTTCCACCGGCTGGGCATCCGGCCGGCCAAGGGCTTTCTGCTTTATGGCCCGCCCGGCACCGGCAAGACCCTGCTGGCCAAGGCGGTGGCGAAGGAGGCGGAGGCGAACTTCATCTCGATCAAGTCCTCCGATCTGCTTTCCAAGTGGTATGGCGAGAGCGAGCAACAGATCAGCCGCCTGTTCGCTCGCGCCCGCCAGGTCGCGCCTTGCGTGGTATTCATCGACGAGATCGACAGCCTGGTGCCCGCGCGGGGCAGCGGGGTGGGAGAGCCGCAGGTGACGGCGCGCGTGGTCAACACCATTCTGGCCGAGATGGACGGGCTGGAAGAGCTGCAATCGGTGGTGGTGATCGGCGCGACCAATCGGCCGACGCTGGTTGATCCGGCGCTGCTGCGGCCGGGCCGGTTCGACGAGTTGGTCTATGTCGGCACGCCGGATGCGGCCGGGCGTGAGCATATCCTGCGCATTCACACGGCCCGGATGCCGCTGGCCGGCGATGTCGACCTTGCCGCCATTGCCCGTGAGACGGAGCGCTTTACCGGCGCGGATCTGGAGGATGTGGTGCGCCGCGCCGGCCTGACCGCGATTCGCCGGATGGGGCGTGACGTTGGCGCGGTGAGCGCGGCTGACTTTGCCGAGGCGCTGACGGATTCGCGGGCGACCGTGACGCCGGAAATGGAAGGCGAGTATGCCAAGATGAAGGGCGAGCTGAAGCGGCGGGCCGCCGAGGTTGCGCCGATCGGCTTCCTCGCGCCGGGCATGGTGCAACCGCTACGCGAGAAGAAGCACAGCTGAATTGGCGATGCAGGTTCAAGAGGGGCTGGCCGGTGGCCGGCCCCCTGCTTGGTGCCAGCCTGCCTTACGGTTCTTGTTTTTCGGGCGTTTGCGGCCCCACGGCTTCGGGCATTTCCACGCGCAGCCATTCGAGCATGGCTTCGCGGACAGCCAGCCGCAGGGCGCCGAGTGCCGCGGGTTCGGCCGCGCTCATCACCAGGGTCAGCTCGATCATGTCGACCTTCGAGGCAGTGACTTGCAGCGCCCCGCTGCGCTTGTCCCATTCCGGGCGCCGACCGAGGATCTCTTCATAGGCCGCGCGGATCGGGGCGATGGCGGTGCCGGGATTGACCGGCAGCACTACCGAGCCGGTGATGCCGCTGCCCACGCGGGTCCAGTTCTGGAAGGTGGTTTCGAGGAACTTGGCCGTGGGCACGATCAGGCGGCGCTCGTCGCCGGTGCGGATGACCACGTAGGTCATGCGGATGTCCTCCACCCGGCCGGCTTCGCCATCGATCACCACGTGATCATCGATCCGGATCGGTTCGGTGAGTGCCATCTGGATGCCGGCGATCAATGACTTGAGTGCTGGCTGCGCGGCGGCGCCCACGGCCAGGGCGGCAAGGCCGGCCGAGGTGATCAGGGTGACCCCGATGTTGCGGACGCCGGGGATCGACAGCAGCATCAGCGCCACGGTGACGAACACGATCACGAAGCTGACCGAGCGCGACAGGATCGCGATGCGGGTGCGGCGGCTGCGGGCGGTCAGGCTGTTTTCGTCCAGCCGGGCGCGGCTGTCGGATGCCATGGCATAGGCCTTGACCAGCCGCAGCGCGATCCAGCCGAGCAGGGCGGGCACCACGAAGCGATCGACAGCGCCCCACATCCGGCCGAGCAGCTGGGATGATTCTCCGGCAAGTTCGACCGCCAGTGCGACCAGTGCCCAGCGCAGCGGCGCCCGCAGCTTCTGGACCACCAGTTCGTCCGATTGCACGCTGGATAGCGCAGCGAGCCGCTGGAGCAGGCGGAACAGGGCAAGGTGAATGAGCAGCGCAAGCGCGATGGCGACGAGCGCGGCAACTCCGGCGCGCGCCAGTTCCGGCAAGAGGTGGCTGAATTCGGAAAAGTCGGGAAGCACCATGCGTACCTGTGTCATTGCCGGCCTACTCGGCCAGCGGGAATTCGATTCTGACGGTGATTCCGGCAGGATGGAAGGCCCGTTCGATAGTGCCGCCAAGCTGGCGGGCCGAACCGTCGATCAGGGTGCTGCCAAAGCCATGGTGCGAGGGCTGCGGCGCGGCCGGGTCATACGCTGCCGTTTCGCCCGGTTGGTTCTTTTCGCTCCATTCCAGACGGAGCAGATTGCCCGATGTTGACCAGTTGATGCCAAGGTGCCCGCCCGGATGCGACCACGCGCCATATTTGACCGCGTTGGTCGTCAACTCGTGCAGGACCAGGCCAAGCGGCACGACGGCGCGTTCCGGCAGTTTCACTTCGGGGCCGGTGATCTGGCATCGGTGATCCGGCGAACGATAGGGCTTCAGGGCGATCTCGATCAGATCCGTCAGGCGGGCGCTGCGGTGGGCCGAATGGCCCTGCGTGACTTCATGCGCGGTGAGCAGGGCGTGGATCCGCTCGGCAATGCGATCCACCGTGGGCGCGGCTTCGGGGTGGCCGCGCCCGGTCATCTTCACGATGGCGAGTACGACCGCGAACAGGTTCTTGACCCGATGGTTGAGTTCGCGGGCCAGCAGATCGGCACGATCGCGGGCTACAGCCAGTTCGGCGGCGCCGGCCGCGCGTCCTTCCGCGTCGGCCGTGCGGATGACCTGCCGCAGCCCTAGCGCGAGGGTGAGGACGATCAGCACCAGCAGGATGACGAGCATCGGCAGGATGCGGGATTCCGACCGTGTCGCCTGATCGTGGGCGTGCTCGTATGCGGCAAGTTCCAGTTGCTCCAGCCCGCTGATCGCCCGGCGCAGCCGTTCCATCACGTCCTGGCCTTCGTCGGTGAGAATCCGGCGCTCGGCTTCGAGCAGCGCGCCGGCCCGGATCGCGGCCACGGTTTCGTCCATTTCCGCGAATCGGGCGACAGTCAGGCGTTCGATTTCATTCAGCAGTTCGCGTTCGCGCGGTTGGAGTTCATCGCCCATCAGGGCCCGCAGCCGGACGATCAGCGGCTGATATTGGTCGCGCGCGCCCGCATAAGGCGCGAGGTAGCGCTGATCGAGCGTGATGAAAAAACCGCGCTGCCCGGTTTCGGCATTGATCGTGATGCGGCTGAGATCGTGCAGGGCCAGTAATACGGCGTTGGTGTGGCTGGCCTGCGCGCGCTGCACCCGTTCGGCGGAGATGGTGCGCCACATCAGCACCACAGCGCTGATCAATGCCAGCGAAACAAGCCCGAGCAGCAGCAAGCCGGGAACCCGAGAGTCCTGGCTCCAGCGAACGGCCCCGATACTGGAGTGCCGTGGTGTCATGCCCGCAGGATAAGCGAGAGTGCCGACGAGGTCCACGGCGCAGGGAAGGGCGGCCCTGGCGGCGACCCGCAACGCCTGGCCCTTAGTGGGCAGCGCCCCAGGTTGGCCCGCTGCCGATCTCGATGCCCAGTGGGACATCGAGACGGACGGAGGGTAGCGCGGCTTCGGCCATGACCCTTTCGATCACCGGAGAGGCCGCTGCGACATCATCCGCCGGCAATTCGAAGACCAGTTCGTCGTGTACCTGGAGCAGCATCCGCACGTGGCCAAGCCCGGCATCCGCCAGCGCCGGCCCCATGCGGACCATCGCGCGCTTGATGATATCGGCGCTGGTGCCCTGGATCGGGGCGTTGATCGCGGCGCGTTCTGATCCGGCGCGTTCGTTGGGGTTGCTGGCGTTGATCCGCGGAAACCAGGTTTTCCGGCCGAACAGGGTTTCCGAATAGCCCTTCTCGCGCACGCTTTCGAGCGTGGCGTGGATGTAGCGGCGGATGCCGGGAAAGCGTTCGTAGTAGCGGTCGATCATCGCTTGCGCCTCGTCGGAGCTGACGCCGAGCCGCCCGGCCAGCCCCCAGCGGGAGATACCGTAGAGAATGGCGAAGTTGATCGTCTTGGCCCGGCCGCGGGTGTCGCGGTCCACCAGTCCGAACATTTCCTGCGCGGTGCGGGCGTGGATATCCTCGCCAGCGGCAAAGGCTTCCTTGAGGCTGGGCACATCGGCCATGTGTGCGGCAAGGCGCAGTTCGATCTGCGAATAGTCCGCCGAGAGCAGGACATTGCCCGGCTCGGCTACGAAGGCGTCGCGGATCTGGCGGCCGATTTCGGTGCGGATCGGGATGTTCTGCAGGTTGGGCTCGGTGGAGGAAAGCCGCCCTGTCTGCGCGCCAACCAGACTGTAGCAGGTGTGGACGCGGCCGGTCTGCGGGTTGATCGCGGCCTGCAGGGCATCGGTGTAGGTGGACTTGAGCTTGGTCAGCTGGCGCCATTCCAGCACCTTGGTCGCCACTTCCGCGCCTTGGGCGGCCAGCCCTTCGAGGATTGCCTGATCGGTCGAGTACTGGCCGCTCTTGCCTTTGCGCCCGCCCTTGTAGCCGAGCTTGTCGAACAGGATATCGCCCAGCTGCTTGGGGCTGCCGATGGTGAATTCCTGACCGCACAGGCCGTGGATTTCCGCTTCGAGCGCGCTGATCGTCTGGGCGAATTCGGTGGACAGCCGGGCCAGCCCCTCGCGGTCCACGCGGATGCCGTGGCGTTCCATCTGCGCGACCACCGGGATGAGCGGGCGATCGACCCGCTCGTAGATCCGGGTGGCCGCTTCCTCGGCCAGGCGTGGGCGCAGGACGCGGTGGAGGCGCCAGGTCACGTCGGCATCTTCGGCGGCATATTGCGTGGCCCGATCCAGCGGGACTTCGCCGAACGGGATCTGTTTTTTGCCGGTGCCGCAGATGTCCTTGAAGGTCAGCGTGGTGTGGCCAAGGTGGCGCTGGGCCAGCTCGTCCATCCCGTGGCCGCCGCCGATCCCTTCCTCGCTTCGCCCGGCATCCATATCGAAGCTGAGGATCATGGTATCGTCGATCGGCGCGACGGCGATGCCATTGCGGGCCAGCAGGTTGAGATCGTACTTGGCGTTCTGCCCGATCTTGAGCACCGCATCGCTTTCCAGCAGCGGGCGCAGCAGGGCGAGCGCCTCGGCTTTGTCCACCTGTGGCGGGCGTTCGGCAAACATGTCGGTGCCGCCATGGGCGAGCGGGATGTAGCAGGCATCGTTGGGGCCGAGGGCAAGGCTGATCCCGACCAGTTCGGCGCGCATCGCATCGAGGCTGGTGGTTTCCGTGTCGATCGCCACCTTGCGGGCGGCGAAGGCGCGGGCGATCCACGCTTCCAGGCGCTCACGCGTTTGCACGCATTCGTAGCCCTCCCGGTTGATCGGGGGCATTTCAGGCAGGGGCTGGCGGCTGCCTTGCGGGGCGGCAGGCGCTGCGGCGGTTTCCGCCTTGGCGGGGTGCAGCTGGGTTTTCGGGCCGGGCGCGGCCTGGCCGCCGTCCAGCCGCTTGAGCAGCGAGGTGAAGCCGTGTTCGGCCAGGAAAGCGGCCAGTGGCGGTTTGGGAATCTCGCCCAGCGCAAGATCGTCCAGCGCGATGGGCAGAGGGCAATCTTCCTTGAGCTGGACCAGTTCGCGCGAAAGGCGGGCCATCGCGGCCTGTTCGATCAGGCTTTCGCGCAGCTTGCCTGCTTTCATCGTCGGCGCGGCGGCGAGGGCGGCTTCGAGGCTGCCGTGTTCCTGGATGAGCTTGGTTGCCGTTTTGGGGCCGATGCCGCGAATGCCGGGCACGTTATCGACCGAATCGCCCATCAGGGCCAGCACGTCGCCGACCAGTTCAGGCGGAACGCCGAACTTCTCGACCACCTCAGGCACGTCGATCCGCTGGTTTTTCATCGTGTCGAGCATGTCGACACAGCCGCCTTCGTGCCCCTCGATCGGATCGGTGCAGCGGCCGACCAGCTGCATCAGGTCCTTGTCGGACGAGACGATAGTCACATCCCAGCCGCGCCGGGTCGCTTCGCGGGCATAGGAGGCGATCATGTCGTCGGCCTCGACGTCGTCTTCCTCGACCAGCGGCAGGCTGAAGGCGCGGGTGGCCACGCGGATCAGCGGAAACTGGGGGACGAGATCTTCCGGCGCGGGCGGGCGATTGGCCTTGTACTGATCGTACAGGACGTTGCGGAACGAGGTTCCGGCCTTGTCCAGAATGACTGCCAGATGGGTGGGGCCATCGGCGGCATGAAGGTCTTGGGCCAGCTTCCACAGCATGGTGGTGTAGCCATAGACCGCGCCAACCGGGATGCCCTCGGGGTTGGTCAGTGGTGGCAGGCGGTGATAGGCGCGGAAGATATAGGCCGATCCATCGACCAGATAGAGGTGCTGCTTGGGCTTCATCGCGCCTGTCTAGCACCCCCGGCCGGGTATGCCAGAGGGGATGGCGGGCTGGCCGGCCGGACAAAATTTGCCCCGATGCGGCCACAACCTTGCCACATTTGATCGTTAGGGCTCTTGGAAAATGGCGGTTTTCCGTGCCAACTGCGGCGAAATGCTGCCGCAAGTGCGAGTAGCGCTTGCAAGCTTCTCCCAAGGCGATTATTTGGCGTTCCGAAGTCTACTATCGCGGTAGGCTTTCTGCCGGGTTATGTGATGCCCCTCCGGGGCGCTACGTGGTCAGGCATGGTCCACTCGCTGATCAAGGATTACATCATGCGCAAGCTCGTTCTCGTCGCTGCCGCCACCGCCGGCGTGTTCGCTCTCTCGGCCTGCAAGGGTGAAGAAGCTGCTCCGGAAGCTACCGAAGCTGCTGTCGAAGCCACCGAAGCTGCTGTTGAAGTTGCTACCGACGCCGGCACCGAAGCGGCGACCGAAGCTGCTGCCGAAGCCACCACTGCCGCTGCCGAGTAATCGCAGCCAGTTGGCTTTCAGGAAGGGCGCGCGGGACTTGTCCCGCGCGCCTTTTCTTTTGTCCGCTGAATCCAGGCTTTTCTACTGAAGGCTGGCACGCGATCCTTGGATGGGGAGGGCGGCCCCAGCTTGATTGACTGGATAACAGCCCTGCGGCACAACTTGCCGCGCTCGGCTTTGTCGGCCGTGCATGGTCAAATGCACTCAAGGATCACCACACATGCGCAAGCTCGTTCTCGTTGCTGCCGCCACCGCTGGCGTGTTCGCTCTCTCGGCCTGCAAGGGTGAAGAAGCCGCCCCGGAAGCCACCGAAGCTGCCGCTGAAGCCACTGACGCTGCTGTTGAAGCGGCAACCGATGCTGCTGCCACCGAAGCAGCGACGGGCGAAGCCCCCAAGATGTAATATCCGGCTAAGGCCACGATATTCCTGAAAAGAGGGCGTGGGGAACCAAGGCGTTTTCCGCGCCTTTGTTTGTTGTTCGGGCTGCGGTCGCATAATTGTTGGGGTAGGCCCCACTGCCCTAGGGCATCTCCGCAGATGCCGGCGGCGCTGCGGCGAGTTAAGGCCTAGCCTTCAGGCATAGGGCGGCCTTGGCAGCGCGCTGCTTTCCCGCGCGCTTACTGTCAGTCCGCCAATACCGCGGCGATGGGTGGCAATCCCGGTGAGCAGGCTGTCGGCGATCATCCGGGCGCGGGTGCCGACTTCGTGCTGCGCCCCCGTGGATGCGTCCATCTCGGCCAGGGTGCGGTAAAAGAGCTGTAGCCAGTGGGCGAAGTGGGCGCCTTCCAGCCCGGGCAGGGTCATGTGCTTCTGCATCGGATTGCCGGTGAACTCGCCCGAGCTGTGCAGGACTGAGCGCCAGAAGCGCTTGAGCCGGTCAAGATGCTCGGGCCAATCCGTGACATGGCTTTCGAAGATTGGGCCAAGCATCGCGTCGGTCCGGATGGAGGAATAGAGCCGTTCGACCAGTTCGGAAATGAACGCGTTGTCGATGCCCAGGGCTTCGGCCTCGGCGCGCTTGCGTTCACGCGCGGCGCGGACGCGATCTGGTACTTCGCCGGTCTTGCGCAGGGGCTTGGGCTCAGGGCGATCGCTCATGCTGCCGAAGTGGGCGCTAGCTGACGCCGGCGCAAGGGCCGTGCGACGGATGCCGGTTTTAGCGCAGCGAGGCGCGACGGGTGCCCTGTGCGGTATAGCCATCGTAGATGGCGCGGGCGAGGAGGGCGATGCGCGAGTTGCGGCCTTGCCTTGTGCCCTGCCCGGTGACGTAGATCGCCACTGCAAGCTTACGGCCATCGGCAGTCTCGATGTAGCCGACATCGCTTGCCGTGTTGTGGAGTGTGCCGGTCTTGTGTGCCACCGATGTGCCGGCGGGCAGTCCCGCGCGGATCCGGCTACGCCCGGTGACGGTGCGGCTCATCGCGCTGAGCAGCACTTCGCGGCTGCGGCTGCTGAGCCACTTGCCTTCGTGGATGCCGGCCAGCAACTTGACCATGGCCGAGGGCGTGATGCTGTCGCGCCGGTCGATCGTCTTGGCCGGGTTCACCGCGCCATCATCGCGCACCAGGGTGGCGATGTCCCGATCCAGCCGGAATTCGGTGATGCCGGTATTGGTGTGGACCCAGCGTGTCACGGCCTTGGGGCCGCCAACAACCGCGAGGAGGGCATCGGTTGCCTGATTGTCGCTCCGGCTGATCGTGACGTCGATGAGTTGCTGCGCGGTCATCATCGCGCCGGTGCGAACCGGGGCCACGGTGCTTGAAAAGCGTTTGGATGGCACCGGCACCAGCATTGGATAGCGGTTCGACAGGCTGTAGCGGCCCTGATCCACGCCGGCGAGGAAGGTGGCTACGATGGCGATCTTGCTGGTACTGGCCATCGGGAAGGGCTGATCGCCCAGCACAGCGACCTGGCGGCCGGTGGCGAGGTCCATCGCGGCTACGCCGATGCGGCCGTTGGAGGCTTCGGCCACGGCCGCGAGCTGCATTTCCAGCGAATCGGCCGATGGCGCAGTGGCGACAGCAGGGGTGCGCGGCGCACGTTGCACCGAGCCAAGCAACTGGTCGAACTGGGTTTCCAATTCGCCGGCGGTGGCGGAGAGAGGCGTGAACGCAGAGGCGGTGAAAACCGCCAGTGCTGCCAAACGTGCTTTAAATCCCGGCTTCACAGGCGAGACCCTAACCCTGTTGTCCTGACAAATATGTACACGAATCATACCATTGGCCGCAAGTGGTGGGCGACGAAATGGTTATACGCTGCGGCAGCAATCGTTTTTCCGGTGAGAGCGCATCGGCCGACAGGCATGAAAAAGGCCGGGAGGATTGCTCCTCCCGGCCTGATTTTCCGGTTTGAGACGGTGAACTTAGAAGTCCATGCCGCCCATGCCGCCCATGCCACCACCCATCGGCGGCATGGCGGGCTTGTCTTCCGGCT
>CAZVHM010000091.1:0-9130 GCA_964627175.1 uncultured Novosphingobium sp.
TTGGGCATCATCCGGTTCACGGTGTCGGAGAACACGATATAGGGTTCGCCCGTGGCGAGGCGGGTTTCGACCAGCTTCTGGAACAGCGAACGGGCATCGACCGTGCCGCGCACCGCGCCGTCCTTGGGTGAGCGCAAGTGGAACTCGGTGCCGTCGCGCACGGCTTCCATGAACTCGTCGGTCAGCAGCACGCCATGATGCAGGTTGAGCGCCTTGCGGTTGAAATCGCCGCTCGGCTTGCGGATTTCGAGGAACTCCTCGATCTCGGGGTGCGAAACGTCGAGGTAGCAGGCGGCCGAGCCACGGCGCAGCGAGCCCTGGCTGATCGCCAGGGTCAGCGAATCCATCACCCGCACGAACGGGATGATGCCGCTGGTCTTGCCATTCAGGCCAACCGGTTCGCCAATGCCGCGTACCTTGCCCCAGTACGTGCCGATGCCGCCGCCGCGGCTGGCCAGCCAGACATTCTCGTTCCAGGTGTTGACGATGCCTTCCAGGCTGTCGTCCACCGAGTTGAGGTAGCACGAGATCGGCAGGCCGCGCCCGGTGCCGCCGTTGGACAGCACGGGCGTTGCCGGCATGAACCACAGCTTCGAGATGTAGTCATACAGGCGCTGGGCATGTTCCTGATCGTCGGCATAGGCATCGGCCACACGGGCGAACAGGTCCTGATACTTTTCGCCGGGCAGCAGGTAGCGGTCGTCCAGCGTGTCCTTGCCGAATTCGGTGAGCCGCGCATCGCGCGCATCATCGGTGACGATGGTGAAGCGGCGCGGCTGCACGGTCTTGGAATCGGGCTTGGCCACCGGCTTTGCTGCTGCGGCGAGCGCGCCTGCCAAAGCCTCTGCGCCCATCGCTTCGACCAGCCCGGCCGAGCCTGCGTCTGTCTTGTCCGCCATCGCCACCGCCGGGCTTGCGCCCGCCTCCTTGCTTGCCGGAACGGCCTCTGTGGCCTCAATTCCGAACAGGGAACCTTCGCCGCTCACCGGCTCTTCTCCGCTTCTGAAATCCACGTTGCTGCCCCCGCAAAACCGCTTCGAAATTCATTCGGCACTTCTGTTGCGCCCGAATCGGCAAGGACCGCGTGATCCTAGTCGATTGAGGGAACAAAGGGAGAATATTTCTCGTTATCCCTTGTTCCATCGTCGCACGATCAAGGCGCCTCCGCCCTGTGAGCCTCCTGTTGTGGCACCGGAGTACCGCGCAGGAGGCACGACTAGGTCTAGAGGTCGCCTTGGGCCGAACCACAACTGATAGTGCCGTATCCTGAGTCCGGCGCAAGGGGGCAAACACGCACTGACAACAAGATATGGTGTCGGGCGCGCTCTTCAAACCCCACGGGTGCGCCGCGACGCGCGGGCCAAGCGGCACTGTGGCGGCGCGCAAGAGCCAAAGTGAATCTGTGAAAAAATTTTTGCCCGTGGACAGCCCGTCCGAAGGCTTGACCATGAAAGAATCGGATCAGGCAATATTATTGCTGGCGGGCGCAGTTACGGATCGCCGAACCCGTGACCGCATGGTCGGCAGGCAAGGGCTGGCTGGTCTTCGCCCGCCCTGCTGCTAGACTGCGGCAAACGGAGCGGAGAGTACCATGCTGAATCTGGTGGGCGCGATTTTCTCGGGGCTGGTGATCGGCGTGCTGGCGCGCTTCTTCTATCCCGGCAACGTGACGATGGGATTGGTGCTCACGGTCATTCTGGGGATCGCCGGCTCGGTCGTCGCCAGCCTGGTTGCGGCCACCTTTGCCGGCGCGAATTACCGCGAAGGCATCAACCGCGCGGGATGCCTTGCTTCGGTGATAGGGGCAATGGCACTGATCTTCATCGGCCGCGAGCTGGGCTGGGGCGGCTGAGCGGTCAGTTGACCTGCTTGGCGTGGATCCCGGCCTCGTTGCCGGGCTGCCCGTCAGGGATCAGTTCATAGAAGCCGGAAAGGCGCAGCTTTACCTTCACCGGATTGACCGACTGGTTCTGGAAATACCAGCCATGCACCCCGTCGAACGGTGCGGTCAGCACGCCATTGTCGGATGCGCCGATTTCCTTGCGATATTCGGCCACCGTCATGGTCTTGCCTTCTTCCACGGTGTGGCCATGGAATTCGGAATAGAATTCGTCATTGGGGGCGCCGTCCACCGACCAGGAATAGATGTATGATCCCCCGGCCTTGAGGCGCACCTTGTATTCCAGCGCGCTGCCAAACGGATCGTCGCCCGATCCCAGCGGGATCTCCACCACGTCGCTGCGATAGGGCGTGGCATAGCTGCGGGTTGCGGGCGCGGCCTTGCCGTCTGCGCCGTTGGTGGAAACCATCTTTTCTTCCGGTGCCCACAGGTTGCTGATCCCGGTCAGCCGGCCAAGGCCGGTGGGATCGCGGTTATATTCCGCGGGCAAGACGCCAACGAGAACAAACGCGGCCCCGGCCAGCGCGGCACTGCCGGTCAGCCAGAGCAACTGGCGGAGCGAGGGCGGAGAGGCGATTTCGGCTTCGGCCATGATTCAGGCTCCCGTCGACAGGAAGTAACCGGACAGCTGATAGCCCACCAGCGCGAAGCCGGCGGCCATGATCAGCCAGTTGAGCGAAACGGCGGCCGGCGCGAAGGCGCGGGTGCGTCGCAGCGCGGTGATCGCGGCCAGCACGAAAGCCAGCGCGGTGATCTGGCCCACTTCGACGCCGACGTTGAACGAAATCAGGTTCGCCACCAGCCCTTCGCGGTTAAGCTTCAGCTCTTCGAGCTTGGTGGCGAGGCCCAGCCCGTGCACCAGGCCGAACAGCAGCACCATCAGGCGCGGATCGGGCCGGCGCCGAAGCGTGGTTTCAAAGCCGCCCAGATTATCGAACGCCTTCCACGCCACCGAGAGGCCGATCACCGCATCGACCAGATAGGCATTCATGCCGAAGCCCATCAGCGCGCCGGTGAGCAGGGTGATCGAGTGGCCGAGCGAGAACAGCGAGACATAGATCAGGATGTCACGCGCCCGCCGCAGGAAGAACACCACCCCGGCCAGGAACAGCAGGTGATCGTATCCCGTCACCATGTGCTTGGCGCCAAGATAGAGGAACGGGCCGGGCGCCGGGCCGCGTGTGGCGGCAACGAAGGCCGCATCCTTGCCGCCGATGGCGTGGGCCAGCGCGGGCCCGGCCAGCGCGACTGCCGCCACTATCGCCAGCGCCAGCCAAACACGGCGCGCCGTGTCGCTGGAGATGGCAGGGCGGAAAAGGGTTGGTGCGGTCATGGTACCAGCACGGTGTCGTGCGGTTCTGGCAAAGTGTCAAGGTAATCGAGGGTATAGTGCAGGCCGCGGCTTTCGTGCCGGCGCAGGGCAGAGCGAACGATCAGGTCGGCGCTTTGCAGCAGGTTGCGCAGTTCGATCAGGTCGGTCGTCACGCGGAAGTGGCCGTAATAGTCGCCCACCTCGTCCGACAGCAGCTTGATCCGGTGCTGGGCGCGTTCCAGCCGGCGCGTGGTCCGCACGATCCCCACATAGTTCCACATGAACCGGCGGATCTCGGTCCAGTTCTGCTTGATGATTACTTCCTCGTCGGAATTGGTCACGCGGCTTTCGTCCCACGGGCGCACGCGGGGCGGGGCATCGAACTCGTCCCACCGCGCCAGGATGTCGCGCGCCGCCGCCTCGCCAAATACGAAGCATTCCAGCAGCGAGTTGGAAGCCAGCCGGTTTGCCCCGTGCAGGCCGCTCTCGGTGCATTCGCCGGCGGCATAAAGCCCCGGCAGGTCGGTATGGCCGTCAAGGTCGATCACGATCCCGCCGCAGGTATAGTGCTGGGCCGGCACCACCGGGATCGGTTCGCGGGTCATGTCGATGCCAAGGCCCGAAAGCTTCTCGTGGATGGTCGGGAAGTGGGCGCGGACGAATTCCGGCGGCATGTGGCTGATGTCGAGGTGGACGTAATCCAGCCCGAACTTCTTGATCTCGCTGTCGATCGCCCGGGCCACCACATCGCGCGGGGCCAGCTCCATCCGTTCCGGATCGTAGAATTCCATGAAGCGCTTGCCGGTGCGCGGATTGATCAGCCGCCCCCCTTCGCCGCGCACGGCTTCGGTGATGAGGAAGTTCTTGACCTCGAGGTTGTAGAGGCAGGTCGGGTGAAACTGCATCATTTCCATGTTGGCCACGCGCGCGCCGGCGCGCCAGGCCATGCCGATGCCATCGCCGGTGGCGCCCCGCGGGGCGGTGGAGAACTGATAGACGCGGCCCGCCCCGCCGGTGGCCAGCACCGTGGCCCGCGCGGTGTGGGCTTCCACGGTGCCGCTTGCCTCGTCCAGCGCATAGACGCCCCAGACCCGGCCCGAACCGGAATAGCGCTCTTCATGGCGGCCGGTGATCAGGTCGATGCAGGCGCGGCCCGGCAGCAGGGTGATGTTGGGGTTTTCCTCCGCCGCCTTCAGCAGCGCGGCCTGCACCGCCCAGCCGGTCGCGTCATCGACATGAACGATGCGGCGGTGCGAATGCCCGCCTTCGCGAGTGAGGTGCAGGTTGGGGCCGTCAGTATTGAACGGCACGCCCAGTTCCACCAGCCGCTGGATGGCGTGGGGAGCCTGCTCCACTACGTGTACCACCGTTTCCCGGCGGTTCAGCCCGGCCCCGGCGATCATCGTGTCGCGGATGTGATTCTCGAACGTGTCACCGGCATCCAGCACGGCGGCGATGCCGCCTTGCGCCCAGGCGGTGGAGCCGCTGGTCAGCGTGCCCTTGGCGAGGACGAGAACGCGCAGCTTTTCCGCCAGCGCAAGGGCAGCGGTAAGCCCGGCCGCGCCAGAGCCGACTACGATGACATCGTGTTGCAAGGCGCACCCTCTCCTACCGGCCTGCGGCACCCTTTAGTGCCTGCGATGGGGCAGATAGGCGCAAACCGGGTTGGTTGGGAAGAGCGCGCACGCGCAGGCGATGCGCCCTTTCGGTCAGGCTTCTTCCCGCGCCCGGCTGGTCAGCTGCACGAAAACATCCTCAAGGTCGGCCTCGCGCGTGGTCACGTCGACAATGGCGTATCCCTGTGCCTGGACCAGCGCGAGCACTTCGCCCGCGGTCAGGCGGTCCTTGTCGTAAGTGATCTCCAGTGAACGTTCGCCGGCATCTTCGCACTTGAGGAAGGCCGGATGGGCCGGCAGCGCATCAAGGTCGCGGTCCAGCGTGAGCACGACGATCTTCTCGCGCGCCATGCCCACCAGTTCGCGGGTCGGCTTGTTGGCGATCAGCTGGCCGTGGTTGATGATGGCGATGCTGTCGCACAGCTCTTCGGCTTCTTCGAGGTAGTGGGTGGTCAGTACCACGGTCACCCCTTGCGCGTTCAGCTCGGTCACCAGATCCCACAGCTGCCGGCGCAGTTCCACGTCTACCCCGGCGGTCGGTTCGTCCAGAACCAGCACCGGCGGGGTGTGGACCATCGCCTTGGCGATCAGCAGCCGCCGCTTCATCCCGCCGGAAAGGGTGCGCGAATAGGCATCGGCCTTGTCGGTCAGGTGGACGGCGGCCAGCAGTTCCATCGTCCGCCGCGCGGCCTTGGGAATGCCATAGTATCCGGCCTGGATCTCCAGCACCTCGGCCGGGGTGAAGAACGGATCGAACACGATCTCCTGCGGCACGATGCCGATGGCGCGCTTGGCGTTGCGTTCATCGCGGTCGATGTCGAAGCCCCAGATCGAAACTTCGCCCGATGTCTTGCGGACCATGCCGGCCAGGGTATTGATCAGGGTGGATTTGCCCGCGCCGTTCGGCCCCAGCAGGCCGAAGATCTGCCCTTGCGGCACATCGAAGCTGACCCCGTCGAGCGCCAGTTTGCCCGGGGCGCCCTTGCTTCCGGCATAGCGCTTGACGAGATTGCGGATCGAGATTGCGGCCTGGCTCATGTCAGCGCTCTTGCGACAGCGCGGGCTTTGCGTAAAGGGCATTGCTGAACCGCCTATCGAACGGACCCACCATGAGCGACAGCCCCGAGACCGTTTTCGTTACCACTCACCGCGTCAAGTGCGACGGCGCTGACGATATCCGCGGCGGCGCGGCGCTGGGCCATCCGCGCGTGTGGCTGGAGATCGACGAGAAGGGCTATGTCGATTGCGGCTACTGTGATCGGCGCTTTGTTCTGAAGGACGGCGCGGGTCACTGATGGCCTTTGCGGGGGGCTCGCAAAACGATGCCTTCCGCCCGGCGGTTGCCATGCCTATATCGCCTGCATGACCTTCTCCGATCCGCGCGCGCTCATCTACCGTTCCGGCCAGCTTTCCCCCGAAGAGGCGGAAGCTCTTGCCCGGCAGACCCTGCAAGGCTGCGAGGATGGCGAGCTTTACCTCCAGTTCATCGCCAGCGAGAGTTTCGGTTTCGATGATGGCCGGCTGAAGACGGCCGATTATTCGCGCAACGCCGGCTTTGGCCTGCGCGGGGTTTCGGGCGAGATGACCGCCTTTGCCCATGCCAACGAGATTTCCGCCGCCGCGATCCGCCGCGCCGGGGAAACGCTGGCCCTGCTCGATCCGGCCAAGGGCGTGCGCGCCGCGCCGCCCCAGCGCTCCAACCGCCACCTCTACACCGATGCCTCGCCGCTTGATGCGGTGGATTTCGCCACCAAGGTGCGGCTGCTCGAAACCATCGATGCCGCCGCCCGCGCCCGCGATCCGCGCGTGGTGCAGGTTTCGGCCAGCATTTCAGGGTCGTGGTCGGTGGTCGAAATCGTTCGCCCCGATGGCTTCATTGCCACCGATGTGCGTCCGCTGGTGCGGCTCAACGTCTCGATCGTGGCCGAACAGAACGGGCGCCGCGAAACCGGCAGCTTCGGCATCGGCGGCCGCCGCCTCTATGACGATCTGTTCGAGCCGGCCACGTGGAACCGCGCGATCGATACCGCGCTGGAGCAGGCGCTGGTCAACCTCACCTCGGTCGATGCGCCTGCGGGCGAGATGACCGTGCTGCTCGGCCCCGGCTGGCCCGGCGTGCTACTGCACGAAGCGGTCGGGCATGGCCTTGAAGGCGATTTCAACCGCAAGGGCACCAGCGCCTTTTCCGGCCGGATCGGCGAACGGGTCGGCGCCCCCGGTGTGACCGTGGTCGATGACGGCTCGCTTTCCGGTCGGCGCGGTTCGCTCTCGATCGACGATGAAGGCACTCCCACCCAGGAAACCGTGCTGATCGAGGATGGCATTCTCAAGGGCTATATCCAGGATCGCCTGAACGCCCGCCTGATGGGGGTGGCCCCCACCGGCAATGGCCGGCGCGAATCCTATGCCCACGCGCCGATGCCGCGGATGACCAACACCTTCATGCGCGGCGGCAACGACGATCCGGCCGAGCTGCTCTCGCGCGTGAAGAACGGCATCTATGCCAAGAGCTTCGGTGGCGGGCAGGTCGATATCGTTTCGGGCAAGTTCGTGTTCTCCTGCACCGAGGCCTACCGGGTGGAAAACGGCAAGCTGGGCGCACCGATCAAGGGCGCGACCTTGATCGGCGATGGCCCGTCCGTGCTCACCCGCGTAACCGGAATCGGCAACGATATGGCGCTCGATGAAGGCGTCGGCGTGTGCGGCAAGGGCGGCCAGTCCGTGCCGGCCGGCGTTGGCCAGCCGACCTTGCTGATCGAAGGGCTTACGGTGGGGGGCACCGCCTGAGCGGCGGTCAGGGCCAGTTCAGCCCGGGCGTGATAGACAAGGCGGATACAGGAGGACGAGTCTGATGACCAAGCTAACCCTGTTTTCGCATGCCCTGCTGGGGGCCAGCGCGGCTGCGCTGCTGGCAACCCCGCTTGGCGCGGCTCCGCGGCTTACCCCGCAACAGGAACTGGACAAGCTGTTGGTCGGCCGTGTTGCTGGCAAGCCGGTCGACTGCATCGATCCGCGCCTCAACACCGAATCCCACGTGATCGACAAGACCGCGATCGTCTACGGCAGCGGCCGGACCATCTATGTCCAGAAGCCGGATGGCGCTGAGTGGCTGCGCGATGGCGATGTTCTGGTCACCGAACTGCGCGGCACCGGCCAGCTCTGCCGGATCGACGTGGTGCGCCTGCACGATCGCAACGGCCTGTGGAATCGCGGCTGGGTCAGCCTCAACCAGTTCGTGCCCTATACCAGGGTGGCCAAGCGCGATTGATCGCGGCTCCGCGGCGTCGATGCAATTGACGCGGGAGCATCGGCCCCCGCGTCATTATTGCTAAACCGCGCTTATTCCCACTCGATCGTGCCGGGCTATCTGGAGTTTAGTCGCAGTGATGGCGTCTCGATTCTGGCGCCGTTCCGTGATCTGAGCCTGTGTTACGAGCGAAAACAGCATGGTTTTGGCCTGCAAACTGCATCAGGCCAACGTTATGGTAATGGCAGCGGATGGCCTTGGTGAAAGACTGCATCACGGGGCCTGGCGCCGCAGTCGGAGCAAGGTCGCCGGGGATGGCCACTATAACTGCGGGCTTGCTGGCGAGCAGTTTGGCAGTTTCAGTCAGAACGTCAGCTCGTCCAAGTTCGCCGGGGCGGGTCACGTCGGATAGGTGTCCCGGGAAGAAAAACGGTGTCGCCACGCAACTGTCCGTCTGGCGGTAGAGGATTGGCGGGCCGCTATGCACGTAGAGGCAGCCTCGGCCCAGCAGCGGCTCAATAATACCGGCCATGGCGCGCAGTTCGGCCGCATTTTCGAGGGAAACGCCGTGGTCCAGCTGCCGGTAAAAGCCGAAAGCACCTCCCCAACCGAACAGCATGGCACCAGCCACGGCAAGGTGGAGCGGGCTGGTCAGAACAGTGGCCAAGCCCATCAAGGCCGTTGCAAGCAGGGCTGGCAGGAGTGGCAGAACGTAAGCGTAATGTGCCGCCGGAAGCAGCAGGTATCCGCAGAAGGCGGCAGCCGACCAGCCGAGCAGCAACACTGCCAAACGCCGGTTTTCCGCAGTCAGCTTCTTGCGCCGTATGGCGAGTACCAAAGAGGGGCCGATTAATGGCGAGATCAACGCCAGTTGTTTCCACATCCGCGTTGCGATGCCGCTCGCATCGTCACGACGGGAAAGGATGGAGACAAAATTTGCCTGGATGAATTCGTCGAAATGCCCGCGTGCCAGGTACCAGATCGCTGCGAGCAAGGTTGGTAGCACTGCCGCCATGACCCATGCGGCTGATCGCCCGAGCAGCCGGATCAGTGAG
>CAZVHM010000092.1:0-9022 GCA_964627175.1 uncultured Novosphingobium sp.
TGCGCGACCTGCACACGCTCTACTGGATCGGCAAATACATCCACAAGGTGCGCGATCCCAGCGAACTGGTCGATGTCGGCTTGCTCACCCCCAGCGAATATCGCGCCTTCCGTCAGGCGGAGAACTTCTTCTGGGCCGTGCGCTGCCACCTGCACACCATCACCCGCCGCGCGGAAGACCGGCTGACTTTCGATCTCCAGCGCGAAGTGGCCGCGCGGATGAAGTTTTCCGATCGCCCCGGAAAGAGCGCGGTCGAACGCTTCATGCAGTATTTCTTCCTCCACGCCAAACGTGTCGGCCACCTCACCGGGGTGTTCCTGGCCCAGCTGGACGATCAGTTCGCCAAGAAGCAGCCGCGCGGCCTGCTGGCCGGCTTCCGCAGCCGGGCTCGCATCCTGCGCGGCTATCGGGTGTTCGGCGGCCGGATCAACGTGCCTTCCGACGATTGGTTCAGCCAGGATCCGGTGCGGCTGGTCGAAATCTTCGCCCTGGCCGATCAGCACCGACTGGAAATCCATCCCGATGCAATGCGCCTGGCGGCCCGCGATGCCGGCCTGATGGATGGCGAAGTGCGCAAGTCGCCCCGCGCCAACGCCCTGTTCCTCGATATCCTGACCAGCCGCAACGATCCGGAAAGCACCCTGCGCTGGTTCAACGAGGCCGGGGTATTCGGCCGCTTCATGCCCGATTTCGGCCGGGTCAACGCGCAGATGCAGTTCGATATGTATCACCACTACACGGTGGACGAACACACGATCCGCGCCATCGGCCTGCTCGCCCGGATCGAAAAGGGCGAAATGAACCTCGATCACCCGCTGGCCACCCAGATCCTGCCGCAGATCAAGTCGCGCCGGGCGCTCTATGTCTCGGTGCTGCTGCACGATATCGCCAAGGGGCGGCAGGGGGATCATTCGGTGCTGGGTGCCGATGTGGCGCTGCGGCTATGCCCGCGCCTTGGCCTTGATCCGCGCGAGACGGAGCTGGTCGCATGGTTGGTGCGTCATCACCTCCTGCTCAGCGCCACTGCCTTCAAACGCGATCTGGCCGACTGGAAGACCATCCAGGATTTCATCGAGGTGGTGCAGTCGGTCGAACGGCTTCGCACGCTGACCTTGCTGACCATCGTCGATATCCGCGCGGTCGGGCCGGGGGTGTGGAATTCGTGGAAGCGCCAGCTGATCGGCGAGCTTTATGAACAGGCCGAGGAACGCCTGCGCCTGGGCCATGCCGAACATGGCCGCTCGCACCGGGTGGCCGCCAGGAAGGCGGCCACGGCGGCCCGGCTGGGCGAAAAGGCCAGTCTGGTGGAAGAACTGGGCGGCCAGCTGAGTGATGCCTACTGGATTGCCGAGCCCGACGATATCATCGCGATGAACCTGGTCCAGCTCGAAGCGGCCCGGGGCAAGCCGCTCGATGTCGCCACCGAATATTATGCGGCGCGCGGGGCCACGCTGGTCACCGTGATCGCGGCTGATCACCCCGGCTTGTTCTATCGCATCGCCGGCGGCATCCATCTGGCCGGCGGCAACATCATCGACGCCCGGATCCACACCGCGCGCAGCGGCATGGCGGTCGATAACTTCCTCGTGCAGGATCCGCTCGGCCGGCCGTTTTCCGAAGAATCGCAGCTGGCCCGGATTCGCACGGCGATTGCCGATGCGCTGGCCAACCGGGTCAAGCTGGTCCCGCAGCTTGCGGCCCGCCCGCTGGCCCGGCCCCGTGCCGAGGCCTTCCAGGTGCAGCCGCGGGTGGAGTTCGACAACAAGGCGTCCAACCGCTTCACCGTGGTCGAAGTCAACGCGCGCGATCGCCCCGCACTGCTCAATCGCCTCGCCCGCGCTCTGTTCGAAGCCCGGCTGATCGTTCATTCCGCCCATATCGCCACGTATGGCGAACGGGCGGCCGATACGTTCTACGTCACCGATCTGCTTGGCGAAAAGATCGACCAGCCCGTGCGCCTCATCGCCCTCGAACAGCAGCTGCTCGAAGCCGCCGGGGAAGGCACGGTCGAGGTGGCAGTGGCCTGAGCGGGATGGGCCGAAACTGCCCATGTGGCGGATTCATCGGCCATGTTGCAGATTCGCCGCTTCCCCGCGGGCGCGATTCGCTTTAAGAGCGCGCGATAGAGAGCATCAACAGGAGAACGTACTATAGCTCCCCCACCCCGGCGCATGTTGCAGCCCCCGGTAAAAAGCGGGCCGCGCTACAATCAGCTCATCCAGTCGGACAAGGTCCGCGTCATCGATGAGAACGGAGAGAATCTCGGCGTGATGTACACGCGCGAGGCGATTGAGCAGGCCGCCGAAGTCGGCCTCGATCTCGTGGAAGTCTCCCCGAACGCCGATCCGCCGGTCTGCAAGTTCCTCGATGTCGGCAAGTTCCGCTACGAGGCGCAGAAGAAGGCCAACCTCGCCCGCAAGAGCCAGAAGACGCAGGAGATCAAGGAGATCAAGATGCGTCCGAACATCGACGATCATGACTATGAGACGAAGATGAAGGCCATGCACAAGTTCATCGGCGAAGGGGACAAGGTCAAGGTCACCCTGCGCTTCCGCGGCCGCGAACTTTCGCACCAGCAGTTGGGCATGAACCTGCTGCGCCGGGTGCAGGAAGATATCGCCGAAGTCGCCAAGGTCGAAGCCTATCCGCGCATGGAAGGCCGCCAGATGCTGATGGTCGTCTCGCCCAAGTAAGGCATTCGCCACCCGCGATCTCAAGTAAAAGGCGTCCCGCTCGGGGCGCCTTTTGCGTTTGGGGAAATGGCATTCGCAACATGCGCTTATGGTGCTGGCGGTAAGGCAATATTAAGCAATATATGCCGGCATATGTTGCCAATATGCCACATATTTTATGTTTTTTTTCAATTGTTGCCGCATCTAGTGAAGATCAGTTGCGCATCAAAACTTGTGCTGTAGTGGCTGGCTCCAGCGCGCCGAACACGGTTGCGCGTTTGTGCGTATAAAAGCTCAGGAAAAATCATGAAGAAGCTTATTGCTGTTGTCGCCGCGTCTTCGGCCGCTCTCGTCGCATCGTCGGCTTTCGCCCATGAAGGCGGCGCGTTTGCTGGTCCTTATGTCGGCGTCACGGTCGGTGCGTCGTCGCTCGACGCCAATTTCGTCGATGGTGACGAATACTACACCTACGGCAGCGCCAACCAGGCCAAGACCGGCGTGGTTTACGGTGTTACCGCTGGCTACAACGCTGCTGTTGGTTCGAACGGCGTGCTCGGCCTCGAAGCCGATTTCAACGGCAACACCACCCGCGTTCGCCATGACTTCAACGACTGGGATTCGTACCTGCGCCAGAGCAACCCCTGGTTCGCCACGGTCCGCGCCCGTGCCGGCCTGACCACCGGTAACGCCCTGTTCTACGCCACCGGCGGTATCGCCATCGTGCGTAACAACAACAAGGCCTATGACGATGCGGCCTGCGGCGAGAACTCCTACGACGTTTGCTCGGCCTCGACCAACGTTGGCCTCGCCGTTGGTGCCGGCGCCGAAATCGCGCTGAACGACAAGGTCAGCGTCAAGGGTGAATACCTGCGCATCAACTCGGGCACCCAGAACTACCAGATCGGTAGCTCGGACTACGAATACGTGTCGTTCACCAACAAGCAGGACATTGCTCGCGTTGGTTTCAACTACAAGTTCTGACCGGCAAGCCTGATTGCCAATCGCATGAAGGGTCCGGGGTTTTCCCCGGGCCCTTTTTTGCGCGCGTGGCAGAGTGCGCCGCCGTTGCGCGCTGTTGATCGCGTCCGTTGGCCCAAAACAAGAAAACCCGGACCTTTCGGTCCGGGTTTCCCGTGCGCTGAAGTGACAGGCGCGGGCATCGCCGCGCGCCTGCCGGATCAGGCTCAGTCTACGTAGCCGAACGCGGCGGCATGGTGTCCGAGCGAACGGACCGGGTCGAGCGAAGCGCCCGAACGATCACGCTCGATCAGGGTGGTCGAGCCGAAGTTCAGCTTCACGCCAACCATCAGGCGCAGGTCGCCGGTGGTCTGGCGATTGGCATAGTAGCCACCGGTGAAATCGTCGCGGTACTTCAGCTTGGTGGCGCGGTAGTCCACGTCGCCGAGGATGCTGACGCTCGAACCGGCCAGGCGGTATTCGGCGTTGGCGCCGATGGCCACGGTGTTGACCTTGTCCGACCAGGAATCCCCACCCCAGTTGTAGCGGCTGTCCGGGGTGATCTTGAAGAACTCATAGCCACCGCGCAGGGTCAGCTTCAGGTTGTCCTGCGGGAAATAGCGCAGCTGGGCCTGGGCGTTGATGCCGTTGGAGTTGGTCGGGGAGAAATCGTCGCTGCCGTAAGCCACCTGGCCATAGACGGTTGCCTTGCCCAGATAGAACTGGCCTTCACCGCCGATGTAGTAGGTGGCCTGGCCGTCACCGAAGTTGCTGTTGGTCGAGGTGCGCTGGGCAACCACGCCAACCAGGCCCTTGCTGTTGCGCGCGAAGACGTGGGCGGCAACGGTCGAATCGTTCAGCTTTTCGCTCCAGCCTTCGCTGTCTTCCGTCACGCGGTAAACGGTGCGCGAATATTCGCCGTCAACCTGCGCGCCGAAAGCGCCGCCCAGCGGCACGGCCACGCTGACGCGGGCGTTCAGGTCAAGGCCCTTGGCGGTGGGGGCATCGGTGCTGCTGCCGCTCCAGCAGCCGTCGTCGCATTCTTCCCAGCTATACGAACCGGGGTTCAGCACGTTGTAGCCAGCCGAGAACGAGCCGAAGCCGTCAACGATGTTGCCTTCGGCAGCCATGGCCGGAGCAGAAACAGCAGCCGCCGCGATCGCGATGGCGGAAGAGAGGATAATCTTCATTACAGATCCCTGTACTTGCTTTTAAGTTTAAATACGCAGGCTATGCATTCTTTCATGAAATGCCTGCGAACACGCAGCGATCAACGCCGCGGTTGAGGTCCACTAATATACGAAGGTTAAGGCGGCAAACGCAATCTCGCACTTGCAGCACGGATGTTAGCGCAGTGATGCTATTCCGCCACAGTGCCCGCTGCGATGCAGCAGGATATGCTGCTCTCGGGCGCGCTCAGCCCTTCCACTCGCGCCGTTCTTCGGCAGCGCGCAGCACTTCATAGCTTACCTGCAACTTCTGGAAGGCGGCGGCCGCTTCGGCATCGCCCGGCTTCACATCGGGGTGAACTTCCTTGGCCTTGGCGCGCCAGGCCTTCTTCACCGCTTCGAAATCGGCGTCGGGATCCAGTCCCAGCGTTTCCAGCGCGCGCAGTTCGTCCCGGCTGCGGGTGCCATCGCCCGATCCGGCCCAGCCATAGTGGGCCGATTCCTTGTAGCCGCTCGCGTCGGCGCGCTCGCGTTCCTCGCGTTGCGCTGCTTCTTCCGCCGAAAGTCCGGCGAAATAGTCCCACCCCGAATTGTATTCAGCCGCATGCTGTTGGCAGAAATACCAGCGATCCGGGCTGTTGGGGGATTTGGGCGCCGGGCAGTCGCCCTTTTCATGGCAACCGGCCCGGTCGCACATCCGCACGGGGGCCGCATCGCTGGCGCTGCCATAGCCGCGCCAGCGCGGGAATCCCCAGTCATTTGATCGGCGGGCCTTGCTCATCGTGTGCAGATAGGTCGCCCGGCCCGCCCAGTTCAAGTCAGTCTATCGTAATCGTGACGGCGCGGCGGTTCTTTGCCCACGATTCCTCGTCCGAACCCAGCGCCACCGGGCGTTCCTTGCCATAGGAAAGCGTGGTCAGCCGCGATGCGTCGACGCCCAGGCCCACCAGATAGTTCTTGGCCGCGTTGGCGCGGCGTTCGCCCAGCGCCAGGTTGTATTCGCGGGTGCCGCGCTCGTCGGCATGGCCTTCGATCGTGGCGCGCTTGGCCGGATAGCGCATCAGCCACTGCGCCTGGCTGGCCAGTGCCACCTGGTCTTCGGCATCGACATTATACTTGTCGGTATCGAAGTAGATCACGTCGCGGCCCATCATCTGCGCGGCGAAATCGGCCTGGCTGCCGGGCGTGGGGCCCTGCTGCACGGTGGGGGTGGGGGTTTCGCTCGCAGTGGTCGGCGCCGGCGGCGGCGGCAGTTCGGCCGGGGCCTTCTTGGAACAGCCGGCCAGCGCCAGGCTGCCGGCAACGAGCAGGGTGGTTGCCTGAAGGGCGGGCTTGAGAGCGATCGGCTTCATTCGGTCCTCCTTGAAAAAATCGTTACGGCCGCACCGGGCCCCATGCCGGGTCCGAGGCATCCACCGGGGTCGGCAGCTTGCGCTCGTTCCGGCCGGTCAGGTCCACCTGCCAGATCGAAGCCTTGCCCGATCCCCGCTCGGTCCGGAAGAACTGGATGATTCGTCCGTTGGGCGACCAGGTCGGGGCTTCATCCTGCCAGCTATCGGTTAACGTACGCATGTTCGATCCGCTTGGCGACATCACGGCGATGCGGAAATTGCCGCCAATGTGGGTAAAGGCGATCTGATCGCCCCGCGGCGACCATTCCGGCGTGGCAGCCCGCCCACCGAAGAAGCTGATCCGGCGCTGGTCCGACCCGTCGGCATTCATCACATAGATCTGCTGGCTGCCCGAACGGTCGCTCTCGAACACGATCTTGCTGCCATCGGGCGAATAGGAACCGCCGATGTTGATGCCGGGGGTATTGGTCAACCGCTGCGGTGTGCCGCCCGCGGCGGGGATGCGATAGATGTCGGTATTGCCGGCGGTGGCCATCGAATAGAGGATCCACTTGCCATCGGGCGACCAGCGCGGCGCAAAGGTCGGGTTGCTGTTCTGGGTGATCAGCCGCTGCGTGCCCTTTTCCACATCATAGACATAGATCCGCGGCGATCCGTTGAAGTAGGAGAGATAGAGGATCGAGCGGTAATCGGGCGAATAGCGCGGGGTCAGCGCAATGGCCTGCCCGCTGGTGATGTAGCGGTGGTTGGCCCCGTCCGAATCCATGATTGCCAGCCGCTTCATGCGCCGGTCCTTGGGGCCGGTTTCCGCGATATAGGCGATCTTGCTGTCGAAGAACGGGCTCTCGCCGGAAAGGCGGGAATAAACCAGGTCGGCACACTTGTGCGCGGCCCGCCGCCATTCACCGGGCGTCACTTCCCAGCCGCCTTTCACCAGTTGCTGCTTCAGCGCCACGTCATAAAGATAACAGCCGATGGTCAGGTTACCGTTGGCGGCGGCGCGGACATAGCCGTGCACCAGCATTTCCGCCCCCTGGCCCGACCAGACGCCGAAATCCGGCGCCACCACCTGGCCGATGCTGGGCTGGGGCAGGGCTTCCGGCCCGGTCGGCTTGAACAGGCCGTTGTTCTTGAGGTCGGCAGTGATGATCTGGGCCAGTGCCTTGCCCAAGGCCGCGGTCGAACCGGCGCTGGCCGCAGTCGGAACATCGGCGTTGGTGGGGAAGGTGGGAATGGCAATGCCCAGATCCTGCCACGGAGTCTCGTCCGAAACTGAGCCAGTCAGGCCGCCATCCTGTTCGGGCGGGGTGGTCGCGCCGGGCGTTTGGGCGGCAAGAGGGGCGGCCAGGGCAAGGCCAAGCAGCGGCAGGGCAAGAAACGAGCGGGCGATTTTCATTGCGACAACTTCCTGTCGAAGCGGAACGAGGCCACGCGCTTCCACGCGGGGTAAAGATCGGCGGGCAGGTCAAACGGCGCAGCCGTGCGCACGGCGCGGATCGCGCGTTCGGCATGAAGCTGGGCCTGGGCGCGGTTGGCGTCGGTGATGCCGGACTGGCTGACCACTCGCGGCGGCCCGGCCAGTGTGCCATCGGGGTTCATGTCCCATGAAAGCACGGTCACCAGCTGGTCCGCCTCGGCGCCTTGCGGGGCCGACCATTTCGGGCGCAGCTGGCGGGTGATCGCGCCCGAAAGGGCCGAACGGACGGCCGGGCCAATGTCCTGTGCCGGCGACGAATTGGACTTCGCGCCGGGCGTTTGTCCGCCGGCCAGCCCTTTGAGGAAATCACTGCCGATCCGGCTGCCGCCGGCCGGCTTGGTGGATGGCTGCGGCGATGCCTTGGGCGCAGGCTGGGCCTTGGTCGCGGGCTGCTGCAGCGCTGGCCGGGTGGGTTGCGGCTGCGGGGCCACGCGGGCCACCGGCTTGGGCGCGGGTTGCGGCTGCACTTGCGGCTTGGGCGGTTGCGGCGCCACCTGCGGCTGCGGGGCAGGGGCTGGCTCCTCCGCCAGCACGGGCGCAATCGCGGGCGCGGCTTCGGCGGCCGGCTCGGGCGAGGTGGAACGTTCGGCCACCTCGTCGGCGATGGTCACCGTCATCCGTTCGGGCAGGGGCATCGGGGCGGGCGCCGGCGGGTTCAACGCCAGCCACGCCACCAGCCCCGCATGTGCGGCCAGCGCCAGCACCAGGCCGGCGGCTTCTTCCCTGCGAAGATTGCCGAACGAAATCATCATGCTGGGCTATGGGGCCGAAACTGAACCGTTGGTGACCAGCGAGATGGAGTTGAACCCGGCGTGGTTCAACTCGCCCATGACCCGCATCACCTCGCCATAAGGCAGCGTCCGGTCGGCGCGCAGCGTTACCAGCGGCGGCTCGCCGCCGGGGCCGGTGGAAGCCAGGCTGGCCAGCCGGTCGGTCAGTTCGCCGGGCGCCACTTCCTCGGTATCCAGATAGGTCTTGCCCTCGGCCGACATGGAAATCGTTACCTGCTGCGGCTCGGCATCCAGCGCCTTGGCGCGGCTGTCGGGCAATTCGATCGGCACGCCCGCGGTCAGCAGCGGGGCGGTGACCATGAAGATGATCAGCAGCACCAGCATCACATCGACCAGCGGGGTGACGTTGATTTCCGCCATCGCGCCGTGTTTGCCGCGCCGCCCGCGGCGTCTGCCGCCGCCGCCGCCAGACAGGCCCATGCCCATCTTATTCAACCTCCAGTTCGCGGCTCAGCGTAGTGTGGAAGCGATCGGCAAAGCGCTGCAAGCCGGCCTCGAAGTGGTTCACCGCGGCTGAAAAACGGTTGTAGGCGATAACCGCCGGGATCGCCGCGAACAGGCCGATGGCGGTGGCGAACAGCGCCTCGGAAATGCCCGGCGCCAC
>CAZVHM010000093.1:0-8965 GCA_964627175.1 uncultured Novosphingobium sp.
CACTATCGCCGCGACCTTCTGCTTCTGGCTCTGATCAATGAGTCCTGACCCTAGCTGCGGCGTGAGCTATTTCTTTGAGCCATCTAAGGATGGCTGGAACCTCACCGGAATCAACCTGCTTGCACCCGTTGCCGACCACTGCCGGAAATGCGGGACTGCACGATAGAAGAAAGCGATCCATGATCGCCCGGATTTATGGGTTCACGGCCTAGATGCCCTTCGATGAGAGAGTTCGTCCGCAAGCTCTCACCCACCGCCAGTCCTTCAAGGACAAACTTTTCTCCGCACCGTTGATCCGAGCTCGCAAAGGCGCGGATTTGCGTCGTTTTGCAAAATAGAACCGTACCATGGCGCGGGATCGAAAGACCGTGTCCCTGCGTTTTCCGCTGTCGCTGCGGAACGTCGAAGATCTGCTGTTCGAGCGCGGGATCGACGTTTGTCACGAGACCGTGCGGCACTGATGAAACCGGTTCGGTCCACTGTTTGCAGCGGATATCCGGCGGCGATGCGGGAGCTGGGCAATCTCGATCACCAGGAGTGGCAGTTGCTTGCGGCTTGAGATCTGGCCAGGGACGGGAGCGATTTGGCCAACGGAGAGCGTTTTGCGTTAGACTGAAACCTCCCAGCCGGGCCAACTTGGGTGCCTGCGCCGCGGCTTCCGGCCGATCCGGTTCCAGGGATCGGCCGGCCCGGTTCCTCAGAACTGCGTGCGCATCATCACGCGGATGTTGTGCCCGCCGAAGCTGTCGAGGCTCATCGCCGAGGTGCCGTATTCGACGCTGACCGCGACCTGCTCGGTCACCGCTTCCAGCCCCGCCGAGACCGAGATCACGTCGTGCTCCTGCGCGCCGCGGGCCAGGGTGTAGGTGGTCAGCGGCGTGTCGCTATAGACGATGCCCTGGGTGTAGGCCCCGTTGAAGCGGTGGCGGTATTCGACGCGGGCCCTGGGCTTGAGGATGCCCCAGTCCTGCGCGAAGGCGCGTTCCGCCCGTAGGCCGGCCACCGCCACCTCGCGATCCTGCCGCGCTTCGCCGAAGGTCAGCGCGAACGGATCGAGGCTGCGTTCCGCGAAGCCGTCAAGCCGGATCGCGAAGTAGTCGAAGCGGGCGAAGCCGGCGATGGTGAACTCGTCGATCTGCTTCTCGCCGGTGAGCGCCAGCGAGGCGAAGGTCACGTGGCCCTTGCGTTCGCTGAAGTCGATCGCCTGACGCGCGGTGACGAAGCGGCGGTTGTCGAAGCGTACCCAGGTGCGCCCGACGCTGCCGTCGAGGTAGATCGCGCCCAGCGGGTTGTAGCTGGCATAGCCCATCACCGAAGTGGCGCGGGTGCCGGTGTGCGTACCATTGTAACCGATCGAATCGTCGCCGAAGCCATAGCCGGCAGCAGCGCCGACGATCAGGCGTTCGCCCAGCTTGGCGTCGATGCCGAGCGTGAGGGCCTGGGCATTGAAGCTATAGCCCTGGTCCTTGTCGATGTCGGCAGAGCCGGCGGTCCACAGGCGGACGCCGCGGGTGCACTGCTGGCGGGGTTCGTGGGCAGTGGCTGCGCCGCGGGCCGAGCTGGCCGGACGGTCGGCATCGGCGTGCTGGCCGGGCAGGCGGCCGTCGCCGGTCGTCCCCAGCGTCAGGCCATTGGCGATGCCGCAGTCAAATCCGCCGTGCAGCCCTTCCATGTGGCGCATGAGGTTGTTGAGCTGCCCTTCGGCAAAGCGGCCGGCGGCGTTGAAGTGGGCGTCGATCAGGCCGGCGACTTCGGGATCCTTCGACGGATCGAGCCGGGCGGCAACGCTGATCGTGTAGACCCGGTTGCCATAGTTGCCGAGCGAATCGACCGCGCCGATGGTGACGTTGAACGTCCCGCTGGCGCTTGGCGTGCCCGAGATGAGGCCGGTGGCCGGATCGAGGGTCAGCCCGGTTGGCAGCGCGCCGCTCACTACCGAATAGGTGTAGGGCGCGACGCCGCCGGTGGCGACGACGGTCTGCGAATAGGGCGTGCCCTGGTTGGGGCCCGCCAGCGTCGCCGGGTTGATCGTCAGGACGTTGCCTGGATGGACGTGCAGGTCATAGGCCCGGGTGCCGGTATTGCCGGCGGAATCCGTGGCGCGGACGGTGAAGGGGAAGTCCCCGATCGCATCTGCCGAACCGGTGATGAGGCCGGCGCTGTTCATCTGCAGTCCCGCAGGCAAGCTGCCGGAGACGATCGTGAAGACATAGCCGGTGCCGGTCCCGCCCTGGGCAAAGACCTGCGCGCTGTAGGGGGTGTGATAGTCGGCGGCGGGCAGCTGGGTCGGCAGCACGGTCAGCACCGCGCCCGGCGCGATGGTGACGGTATAGGCCTGCGTGCCGGTGTCGCCGTCCACGTCGGTCGAGGTGACGGTGAAGGTATACGTGCCCGCCGAAGTGGGCGTGCCGCTGATCACCCCGCCGCTCGACAGGGTCAGGCCCGCCGGCAGTCCGCCCGCCGTCACCGCGTAGGTATAGGGATCGAGCCCGCCCGTCGTGGTGATGGTCTGCGCTGGATAGGGGGTGCCGTTGACGCCGTCCGGCAGCGTAGTCGGGCTGAGGGTCAGGGTGTGGCCGGCAATGACGACAGCATAAGTCTGCGAGGCGGTATTGTTGGCCGAATCCACCACCTGGACGGTGAACGTGAACGTGCCGAGCGTCGTCGGCGTACCGCTGATCTCGCCCGCGCTGGACAGCGCGAGGCCGGGCGGCAGCGTACCGGACGGTTGCGTGAAGACATAGCCCGTGCCGGTCCCGCCCGTTGCGGTGAGCGTCTGCGAATAGGCCTCGGCGCGGGTGCCGCCGGGCAGGGTCGACGGGGAAATGACGATCGAACCGAGCGCCTGGACCTCGATCGTATAGGTGCGCGTGCCGGTGTTGCCGGCCGAATCCGTGGCGGTCACCGTAAAGGTGGAACTGCCCGGAACGGTCGGCGTGCCGGTGATGGCGCCGGAAGAGGCCAGCGTCAGCCCGGTGGGCAGTGAGCCGCCGGTCAGCGTGAAGACATAGCCGGTGCCGGTGCCGCCGCTGGCGGTGACGGCCTGCGAGTAGGGCGTATCTTCAAGGCCGTTGGGCAGTGCCGGCGGGCTGAGGGTGAGCACCGCGCCCGGATCGACGGTCATCGTATAGGTGCGCAGCCCGGTGTTGCCGCCGGAATCGGTCGCCGTCACGGTGAAGGTGAACGTCCCCGCCGCAGTCGGCGTACCGGTGATCGCGCCGGTGGTGGCCATGGTCAGGCCATCGGGCAGCGCCCCGGCGGTGATCGCGAAGGTATAACCGGTGCCGGTCCCGCCGGTGGCGGTGACCTGGCCGGTAAAGGCGGTGCCGTTCGTTGCCGGGCCAAGCTCCGGCGGGCTGACAACAACCGGCGGCGCGTTGATCGTGACGGTATAGGTCCGCACGCCGGTGTTGCCGACAGAATCGGTGCCGGTGACGGTGAAGGTATAGGTTCCCGCCGCGGTCGGCGTGCCGGAAAGGGTGCCGCTGCTGCCGAGCGAAAGCCCGGCCGGAACCGTGCCACTGGTCAGCACGAAGGTATAGCCAAGGCCCGATCCGCCGGTGGCGGCGATCGTGCCCGAATAGGGCGTGCCCTGCTGGCCGGTGGTCGGCAGATCGCCCAGGTTCAGGGCGCAGACGCCGGTGCCGGGGCCGGACCCGGTCATGTTCATTTCGAAGTAGTAGGCGTCGGCAAAATCGGCCACCGCGCCGCCGGCGGCGGTGATGCGGATCTCGAACTTGTGGGCGCCGTTGGTGTGCTCGCAGCTGGTCCCGGTGATCAGGCCCGACGGGGAGAGCGTGAGGCCGACGGGCAGCGCGCCGCCGATCAGCTCGAACGTATAGGGGCCGTCGGAAGTGGGCGGGGTGGTGCTCGCCGGCTCGATCTGCTTGCTGTAAGGTACGCCGTTCTGCCCGTTGGGCAGGACGGTTTCGACCTGGATACCGTTGATCGTCTCGATGCGGGAAGCGTGGGCCGCCCCCTGCATCATCAGCAGGGCCATGACAAAGAGCAGAAACCGGCCGAGGCCGTCCAATGACTTGGCGAGCATTTTTTCCCTATCGTTACCTGGTGCGCGCGAGCGCCGCGCTAGCCTGCACCAAGCGAAAGTACCTATGTAAGAGTTAATAGATTACAAAGACTTGTGTTCGGGATGAGGGCAATCGATTGTGCTTGCCGTTCAGGTTCCGGCCGAAATTTCGGTTAGGCTCAGTGCGAGGGCGCGGCTGACGAGGATGTGGGCGATGACAGGCGACAGAAGCGGTCGCAGTAAAGGGGCCGGCCTTGCGGCCAGCCCCTATGTTTCTGATCGTATTCAGACGATCAGAAGTTGACGGATCCCGCCGTTGACGCCGTGGCTCGACAGGTCGGACCGGAACGTCCCTTCGTATCCGACAAATATGCGCGCCTTGGGCGACGTCTGGCCAACGGAGAGCGTTTTTGCGTTAGACTGCACCTCCCATGGCCTCTTCCTCCTCAGCTGCCGATGCCCTCAGGCGCTTCGCCGGATGACAACATGACCCGCCAGATCAGCGCCCCAATTGCCGCGCCCACGAGCGGTGCGACCCAGAACAGCCACAACTGTCCAAGGGCCGCTGTATCAGCGAAAAATGCGACGCCCGTGGACCGGGCGGGATTGACCGAGGTGTTGGTGACGGGGATCGAGATCAGGTGGATCAGGGTCAGAGCCAGCCCGATGGCGATGGGCGCAAATCCTGTCGGCGCGGTCTTGGATGTCGCACCCAGGATGACGATCAGGAACCCGGCAGTCAGAACGATCTCGATGAGCAGGGCTGATTGCATCGTGTAGCCGCCGGGGGACAGGTCGCCAAAGCCATTCGATGCAAAGTTGCCGGCGCTCCACCCGGTCTCGCCCGACGCAATGGCGTACAGCATGGCTGCAGCGGTAATCGCACCTACCACCTGAGCGATCCAGTACGGGATCAGTTCCTTCCAGGAGAACCGCTTGGCCAGCGCCAGTCCCAGAGAAACCGCAGGGTTGAAATGCCCGCCAGAGATTCCGCCCACCGCATAGGCCATCGTCAGAACCGTCAGCCCGAAGGCCAGTGAAACACCGGCGAACCCGATGCCGAGTTCCGGGAATGCGGCAGCCAGAACGGCAGATCCGCAGCCGCCAAAAACGAGCCAGAAAGTGCCGAAAAATTCGGCAAACAATTTGCGCGCCATGATCCCCTCCTGTTTCGACATAACTTCTCGACATTCGAATGGCGCACCGCGGTGACGCCCGCTGGCCTTCAGCTCTTGCCGAACAGGTTCTTGGCCATGCCCATCAGGTCATTGAGGGGATTGCCGTCGCCGTCTTGGTCAAGCTTTCCCAGAAGCGCGGCGGCTTGCGGGTTCTGCCCAATGAGCGCGCTGATTTTCGCGAGGGCTCCGTCGCCACCAATCTGATTGACGATCTGGCTTAACGTGCCGCTGTCTATCCCGGTCTGTGAAGCGGCAGTGGCTATCGTATCGCCAGACTGTGGATGAGCGGCGCCCAGGGCAGCAACGGCCTTTTCAGCCAGTGCGGGATCGAGGCCGACCTTGCTCGCGAGGTTCGCAATGTCCACATTGCCGCCCAATTGTCCCAGAATTCCATCGAGTATGCTCATGGCAATGTCCTCCTATTCACTGAGGCTTACGTTCTGCGATAAGTCTGATCGCACATTCTGGCATTCATGCTCATCGATCGACGATGGCGCTTAGACGGTGATGGAAGGAGCGGTGCGGCGTATCGCCGCGCGAGATGCCGTAAAACGTTCCTCCGCCCAGGATCGGCAAGATTCCCTCAACTTTCAGCATGTCTTCGAAGCTGTGAACATCGATGTGGACATGGAGCCTGCCATCGAAATCGAAGCTGATGACTGCCCCTTTGGGGCAGGCGCCAGTAAGCATGTCCAGGATCTTGGTCAGCTCGTCGGTGATGACGGTTGAACGCTGTTCTGGAAGGCGCTCGACGCTTCCCCTTTGCACCGGGCTATCGCTCATAAGACTTCCCCAATTGCAGGTTTCGAGGCGTTCAATGACTAATGGCGGCATCCATGGTCATGGCCTGGTCGATCCATTTCTGGACTTGTGAGGCGGCAGGCAGCGCCCGGGTCAACTTCTTGGCGTCGTTCACCTCCGCCATCTTGGCGGCCAGGTTGTCAGCTTTGCGCGTGGCCAGTTCCTTGACCGTGTCGACACCGGCCGCTTCGAGGAGTTCGGAATATTCCTCGCCGATTCCGGAGATTCGCATCAGGTCGGCCATGTTGGCCCATTTGAGGAGTTGGCTGGCGGAAAACCCGGTCTGCTCGGCCATGGCATCCCGGCCTTTGCGGCTGCCGCAAGCCTTGAGCAGGTCGTCAGTCGTCTTGATGCCTGCCCCCTGAAGCCGTTCCGCGTACTTTGCACCAATGCCTTCGATTTCATCGATCTTGTACGCCATGTTCCGCTCCTTCGTTTATGTCTTGGGCAATGCGTTCTCTCACTCGCCTCATCAGGGTCAATCGGCCTCGGCGCATACAAACGCTGTTCAATATTTTCTACCGTTCCTACATGTCACGATATTGCTGCGATTGCATCACGATATTTTCTCGAGCTGTGACTTCTCGCTGTCAGATCTCACCAGCAATTGCTACGCTATCCTGGCAGACTTTCAAGGATCATCGTCCATGCTGAATGCTGACGACGCCCGAGCGCGTCTTTTACAACAACTCGCCGAACTCGAAGGTCGCCAGCAGCGCCTCACTCAGGATCTGGCAGAGCCATTGAACCCCGATTCGTCCGAACGGGCGGTCGAAATGGAGGATGACGCCTCTCTCGAAGCCCAGGCCGCGCTTGTCGCGCGCGAGATCGCGTCGGTTAGCCGGGCCCTGTTGCGCATCGAAAATGGCACCTACGGCGAATGCGTTCGCTGCGGCGACACCATCGCTCCCAAGCGTCTTGAGGCGCGCCCGGAAGCAGCGCTCTGCATTTCCTGCGCGAGCAGGGAGCGGTAACTGCAACGGATTGAAGCCGCATGATCGCAAGCCCAGCTCAACCCTGGCGTGACGTTCTGGATTTCTGGTTTCCGGAAGGGCGCAATGTTGATGTGGGCGCGGAGACTCATCGCAAGCTTTGGTTCTGGCGAATGCAGGGCGGTGCAGATGAGGCGATCGTGGCCCGGTTTCCAGAACTGACGGCGCGTGGGGCGGAAGGCGGGCTCGATCACTGGGCAAGCGATCCGGAGGGGCGGCTCTCGCTTATTATCGTGCTGGATCAGTTTTCGCGGTCACTCTGGCGGGGCACGCCGGGGGCATTCGCGCAGGATGTGGCGGCCTTGAAACTGGCGCTGACGGGGTTGGAGGCCGGCCACTATGAAGCTCTCGATACGCCGTGGTTCAAGATCGCCTACACCCAGCCACTCGGTCACTGCGAAGGCCCCGACCACCTTGAGCGCATTGATCTCCTCATCCGCCTGCGCAAGCAAATTGCGTCAGCCGCCCCGGATCATTTGCAGCCGATTTATCATTCCCTGGTGAAACAGGCCGAAGACGTGCGCCAGGTGATTGCCGCGTTTGGCCACCATCCGCACCGCAATCAGATCCTCGATCGACAATTGATGCCTGCGGAGAAAGAATACCTGCAAAAGGGTGATTTTCCGCACTTGCGCGCATTCCAGCCCACACGCCGTAAGGGCTGAAGATTGAGTGGTCTTTGCGGCAGTTCGCATGATCTCATAGTTGATATATACTCGGACGAGTTCATCAGGAGAAACGCCGGTGTCTCTCCATCTACATCCGGAAGGCCATCTGGTTGCGCGCATAGGCTGGTGGCGCGGCCGTTCTCGGGGCCAATGACGGGATCGTCTCGACCGCCAGCCTGACCGTCGGTGTGGCGGCGGCATCAGCGGCGACCTCCGGGGTGCTGGTGGCCGGGGTTGCAGGTCTTGTCACGGGCGCCATGTCGATGGCGGCGGGCGGCCCGAACGTAGTGCACGCAACCATCCGTGTGACGTTCTGGGGGGCGCTGGCGATGGTCCTGACCGCTGGCATTGGATCGATATTCGGAACAGTGGTATGACACCCGAATTGAGCGCCGGTTCAGCGAGACGAGCGAAGTGACATGATGTAAGCTGCGGCGATCTCAGCCTCGTCTTCGTCGAGTTGGATCGTCATCGAAACCGGCGTGTCGTGGCCGTCGCGAAAGAACTCGCGCAGCGTATCCTGGTTGAACCCCATGTCGTTCGCGACTGCGACAAAGCTGGGCGCCTGCGGATTGGGCGGCTCAACTCCTGGTCGCACGGCATGACAACCGCTGCATTGCGATTCGACGAAGGAAAGCCCGCGCGCATTCTGCGTTTGCGCGGCAGTAGCAAGGGCGACAGTTGAATTTGAGGTAGAAAGTTCCTGCCCGGTGGGGGCGCACGCACACAACAGAGCGGTGGTCAATGCGGCTAAGGGTCGGGAAAATGGCATGGCGAGCCTTTCTGGGGGCAGAGTAGCGAAACACGGTTACTCCGTATCCGGCATTGTTGCCAAGCTGCCTGCTCCCCCGCGATCTTCCTCTGAGAATGCCCCTTTGTCCGCTCCGCGGCCCTGTTCACTCAAACTTAGTCATTTGTCCTCAAGCAAGTTTCATGGTCCAGCGAAGGGGATTGCATATGGTCGCCGAGCCAGCAGTTGATACAGGTGGGCAGATGCTGGCTCGCATCCGGTGCAAGGGGATGGAGGTGGCCGGCATCGAGGTACTCGATTTATCGTTGGCCGGTTGCATGGTCAGCACAAGCGCCTGGTCGCCCCGCGAGGAACAAAGGGTTCTGGTCAGCCTTCCAAACATCGTCAACCTGGCGGGCAAGGTGCTGTGGGTTGAAAATGGACGGGCGGGGGTGCTGTTCGAGCAACTGCTGAACGAAGTGGTCTACGAACATCTCGTCGGGACCTATACGCTTAGGGTCAGGACCCATTAAATTGCTTGCGCAGACGGTGATTGGTTGATTCAAGGT
>CAZVHM010000094.1:0-8679 GCA_964627175.1 uncultured Novosphingobium sp.
ACGTCGTCGCCCTGCCCGACCGGCTTGTAGTGATCGCGGATCGCGTCGGCCACCGCATCGGGCAGCCCCTCAGCGCGGGCGTAGTATCCGCCCATCAGGCCCTGCAGCTCGGGAAACTCGCCGACCATTTCGGTCACGAGGTCAGCCTTGCACAATTGCGCCGCCTGACGCGCCAACGCCGGGTCGCAGTCAGGTACGATGCCTTGGACGGCCAGCCATTCGGCCAGCTTCGCCACGCGCTCCACCTTGTCGGCGACCGTGCCCAGCTTTTCGTGGAATGTGATGCGGGCCAGCTTTTCGGCGTGGGCCGAAAGCTTGGTCTTGCGGTCCTGCTGCCAGAAGAAACGGGCATCGGACAGGCGGGCGGCCAGCACCTTGCGGTTGCCGGCAACGATCGCGGCACCGCCGTCCAGCGCCTCGATATTGGCGGTGCAAACGAAGGCGTTGGCCAGCTTTCCGGCGCTGTCGCGGCAGATGAAGTATTTCTGGTTGGTTCGCGCGGTCAGCTGGATCGTTTCGGGCGGGACTTCGAGATAGGCTTCGTCGAAGCGGCCGAGCAACGGGACCGGCCATTCGGTGAGCCCGGCGTTTTCAATCACCAAGCCTTCATCTTCGACCAAAGCAAGGCCGGCGGCCACGGCTGCGGCGCGGGCCATTTCGCGCACCATGCCTTCGCGTTCGGCGTGATCGACCAGCACGTGGCAGGCGCGCAGCTTTTCCGCATAGTCATCGGCGCTGCCGATGGTGATCTCGCCGGGGTGATGGAACCGGTGGCCAAGCGTGGCATAGCTTGATTTCACGCCGCCGACTTCGCATTCGACCAGATCCTGGCCGAGAATGGCGACGATGCCCGACAGCGGGCGCACCCAGCGCAGCGATTCCGTGCTGATCGAGCCGGTGCCCCAGCGCATCGATTTGGGCCAGGGAAAGGCGCGGCAGATGGCGGGGATTGCCTCGGCCAGCACTTCACGGGTGGTGCGGCCGGGCTTTTCGGTGATGGCGAACAGGACTCCATCCCGCTCGGTCAACTGCTGGGCGGTCAGCCCGGTCTTGCGCAGGAACCCTTCGAGCGCCTGCGGCGGAGCGCCGACGCGCGGGCCCTTCACTTCTTCCGATACGGCCGCAGTAGACGCAGGCAGGCCGCGGGCGATCAGGGCCAGGCGGCGCGGGGTGGACCATACGGTGACTTCGCCCACGGGCACGCTGGCGGCGGCCATTTCCTTGCGGAACAGCTTTTCAAGATCGGCGCGCGCGCCGGCCTGCATCCGCGCCGGAATTTCTTCGGAGCGCAGTTCGAGAAGGAAATCGCTGCTCACAGGCTCCACTCCGGATACTTTGCGGCCCATTCGTCCTTGTTCTTCTCGATCCATGCCTCGCACGAGCCCTTGGCCAGATCGCGCACCCGGCCGATATAGCTGGCGCGCTCCTGAACCGAGATAACGCCGCGGGCCTGCAGCAGATTGAACAGGTGGCTGGCTTCGATCGCCTGGTCATAAGCGGCGAGCGGCACGTTCGCCTCGATGCAGCGCATGCATTCGGCTTCGGCCTTGGCAAAACCGTCGAACAGGCTGGCGGTGTCGGCCACTTCGAAGTTGTACTTCGAATGCTCTTGCTCGTTCTTCAGGAACACATCGCCATAGCTGACGCCGTGATCGTTGAAGCGCAGGTCGTAGACCCGGTCCACGCCCTGGATATACATGGCCAGACGTTCGAGGCCGTAGGTCAGTTCGCCCGCGACCGGCTTGCAATCGAACCCGCCGACCTGCTGGAAATAGGTAAACTGGGTGACTTCCATGCCATCGCACCAGACTTCCCAGCCCAGCCCCCAGGCGCCCAGCGTGGGGCTTTCCCAATCGTCTTCGACGAAGCGGATATCGTGCGCCAGCGGATCGATGCCGATGGCGGCCAGGCTGGCCAGATAAAGCTCCTGAAGGTTTTCCGGGTTCGGCTTCAGGATCACCTGGTACTGGTAATAGTGCTGCAGCCGGTTCGGGTTTTCGCCATAGCGCCCGTCGGTCGGCCGGCGGGAGGGCTGGACATAGGCGGCCTTCCACGGCTCCGGCCCGAGCGCTCGCAGCGTGGTGGCGGGGTGAAAGGTGCCGGCGCCCATGCGCATGTCATAGGGCTGGAGGATCAGGCAGCCCTGCGCGCTCCAGAAGGCGTGAAGGCGAAGGATCATGTCCTGGAAGGACAGCGGTGCGGCGGTATCCGTCATGGACTCTTCTATAATAGCGTTATGCGCGGCCTTTGGCGGATGGGGCGCGGGGAATCAACCTTGCTTGCCCGCCCAATGGTCGCTGCGGTGAAATTCCGTTCATCTGTTGGCAGGAATAGCGGCTATAGGCGATGCCCATGCGCTTTCTGATCCGTCCCCTCGCCCTGCTTGCCTCTGCCGCCTTTGCCCTCGCCGGCACTTTGGCCCAGGCGCAGGAAACCGCCTCTGCGCCAGCATCGGCCGCTGCTGCGGTTATTTCTGCGCCGACTGAGACCGTTCCCCGGCCGGCACTGTGGAAGGTGGCCGATGAGGACACCACGATCTATCTGTTCGGCACGATCCATGCGCTGCCCCCCGGGGTGAAATGGCTGACCGGGCCGATTGAAGCGGCCTTCAAGGCATCCGAACAGCTGGTCACGGAAATTCCCGAAACCAGCGGCAGTGAAATGCAGGCGGCGGTGATGTCCAATTCCGTGCTGCCTTCCAACCAGACCCTGCGGGGCTTGCTTCCTGCGGCCGACAGCGCCCGGCTGGAAGCGGCATTGGCAGGTTTTGGCTTGCCGGCCTCGGCGTTTGATCGGTTCGAACCTTGGTATGCGGCGGTGGCGCTTACCTCCCTGCCGCTGGCACGCAGCGGATATAGCGCCGATCATGGCGTGGAAGAGACCATTTCCAACGAGGCCAAGACCCTAGGCAAGCCCCGCATCGGGCTGGAGACGGCGGCCTACCAGCTTTCGCTGTTCGATAGCCTGCCGATGGACGTTCAGATCCGGTATCTGCGCGATGTGCTCGATGGCTTGCCGACACTGGACCAGGAACTGGCCGGAATGGTGCGCGAATGGAGCGCGGGCAATGCTGACCGACTGGCCGAGCTGCTGAACGACAAGGAAGACGATCCGCGTATGGGCGAGATCCTGCTGACCGGGCGCAATCGCACCTGGGCGGAATGGGCCGGCAAGCGTATGGCGGCGCCGGGCACGGTGTTCGTTGCCGTGGGTGCGGGGCACCTGGCGGGCGAGGAATCGATGCTGGCCCTGCTGGACAAGGCTGGCTTCAAGGCCGAACGCGTGCAGTGAGGCGCCGCGCCACCTTTGCGATCCTTGCCCTGCTGGCATGGCTGGGGGCGTGCGCTCGGCCATTGCCGGCCGATCCCGCGCTGTGGGAGGTGAGCGGCCCCGCCGGACAAAGGGCCTGGCTGTTCGGTACGATTCACGCCCTTCCCCAACGGGTGGAGTGGCGGAGCAAGGCGGTCGATCACGCGCTGGGCCAGGCAGACGCGATCGTGATGGAGATTGCCCGGATCGACGATGATGCCGCAATTGCCGCAGTCTATGCCGAGCTTTCCAGGACATCGGGCCAACCGGCGCTAAGCCAGCGGGTGCCCCCAACCTTGCAGCCGCGCCTTGCCGCCCTGATGCGCGAACACGGGCTGAACGACAGCCAGTTTTCGGAAACGGAAACCTGGGCGGCGGCACTGGCTCTGGCGCAGGCGGCGACCGACGCCGGGAACAGCGCGAACGGCATCGACCGGGCGCTGGTTGCCGCTCGCACCGGATTGCCGGTGGGCGAATTCGAGGGTGCCCGCCGCCAGCTTGGCATCTTCGATGCCCTGCCCGAAACCGAGCAGCGCGATCTGCTGGCCGCCGTGGTTGCCGGCGCCGGTCAGCCGGACATGGATACGCAGATCGCCGATGCGTGGCGCAAGGGTGACATGGCGGCAATCGCCCAGGCAACGCGCGAAGGGCTGCTGGCCGATCCCGAACTGCGCGAGGCGCTTTATTCTGCCCGTAACCGGGCCTGGACGGGCCAGATCGAGGCCATGCTGCAAGCTGGCCGCCGGCCTTTCATTGCGGTGGGGGCAGCCCACCTTGCCGGCGACGACGGGCTGCCTGCCCTGCTGGCGGCCCGGGGCTGGACGGTGCGGCGCGTCGATTAGCTTGCATTTGCGCCGGTTTGCCCCTAGGGGCCGCCGCTTCCGTCATGGTCATCCCTGGAGGCGTGACGGAAGAAAATGATCTTTTCTCGCATTCGAAAGGCAAGTTACATGAGCGAAACGCTTAACCTGCCGGCTGAAGCGCGCGATCGGGTTGGCAAGGGAGCCTCCCGTATTCTGCGCCGCACTGGCCGTGTCCCCGCCGTTGTCTATGGCAACAACGAAGAACCCCTCAGCGTCCACGTTGAGGAGAAGGAACTGGTTCGTCAGCTGATGACCGGTCACTTCTTCAACTCGATCGTCGAGATCGAGGTTGGTGGCGCCAAGGTGCGGACGCTTCCCAAGGACGTGGCCTTCCACCCCGTGACCGATCGCCCGCTTCACGCGGACTTCCTGCGCATTTCGGCTGACCACAAGGTTCACGTCGAAGTGCCGGTGGTGTTCGTCAACGAAGCAGCTTCGCCGGGCCTCAAGAAGGGCGGCGTGCTGAACATCGTCCGTCACGAGCTCGAACTGGTCTGCTCGCCGGAATCGATCCCCGACGACATCCAGATCGACGTGACCGGCCTTGAAGTTGGCGCCTCGATCCACATCAGCCACGTGACCCTGCCGGCTGGCGTTGCTTCGGCGATCACCGATCGCGATTTCACCATCGCCACCATCGTTGCCCCCTCGTCGCTGAAGAGCGAAGAAGGTGACAACGAAACCCCGGCTTCGGCCTGATCGAACGGTTCGGGGCCGGCCTTATGGCTGGCCCCCTTCCCTGACCGGCACGGGACAACGCAATGCAAGTCTGGGTAGGCCTGGGCAATCCCGGCACCCAATATGCCATGCACCGCCACAATGTCGGGTTCATGGCGATAGACACCATCGCCGAAGTTCACGACTTCGGCCCGGTGATGAAAAAGTTTCAAGGCTGGGTGCGGGAGGGACGAATCGGTTCCCAGAAGATCCTGCTGCTCAAGCCCGCCACCTTCATGAATGAAAGCGGCCGGGCGGTCGCAGAGGCGCTACGCTTCTACAAGCTGGGCATTGAGGCCTTGACCGTGTTCCATGACGAGCTGGATCTGGCGCCGATGAAGATCAAGGTGCGCCAGGGCGGCGGTCTGGCCGGGCATAATGGCCTGCGTTCGATCGACCGCCATCTTGGGCCGGAATTCCGGCGGGTGAGGATCGGTATCGGCCATCCCGGCCACAAGGACCGGGTGACCGGCCACGTGCTGGGCAATTACGCCAAGAGCGAACTCGATGCCCTGGCGGGCATGCTGGGCGCGATTGCCGCCGAGGCCGAGTGGCTGGCCCGCGGTGACGATGTTCGCTTCATGAACGATGTGGCGCTGCGCCAGGCAGGTTGACGAGCGGCGTTGTTTCGTCGGAAATCTTGACAGGGACCATCCACCCCAGCCCTCGTTAACCGTCGTATTCGGTAGAAATACGGCGCTGGGCTGCGAGGCCTTGAAATCGTGCGCGGCATAGGATTGCTGTGCCCGCGCGAGCAGGGTTTGCGGAGGCGGCGGTGGGATGCGGTTCGCTTCCCTCATTAGGGTGGGCGCCCTGCCGGCAACCGTTGAATGTTCGGTGAAGGAAGGCAGCGCCGGGGAACTGGTCAAAGCGTGCTTCGGCCGCTAAGGCGCACGGCGAAACGGGATATTTTTTCGGAGTGCATCATGGGTTTTCGTTGCGGGATCGTGGGCTTGCCCAATGTCGGCAAGTCCACGCTGTTCAACGCGCTGACCGAAACGCAAGCGGCTCAGGCGGCGAACTATCCGTTCTGCACGATCGAGCCGAACGTGGGCAACGTGGGCGTGCCGGACCCGCGGCTGGATGCGCTGGCCGGAATTGCCGGCAGCCAGAAGATCATTCCGACCCAGCTTGGTTTCGTTGATATTGCCGGGCTTGTTCGCGGGGCCAGCAAGGGCGAAGGCCTGGGCAACCAGTTCCTTGGCAACATCCGCGAAGTGGATGCGATCGTTCACGTGCTGCGCTGTTTCGAGAATGACGACATCCAGCATGTCGACAACCGGGTAGATCCGATCTCGGACGCAGACACGGTGGAAACCGAACTGATGCTATCCGACCTTGAAAGCCTGGAAAAGCGGGTTCCCGCCGCCCAGAAAAAGGCCGCGCAAGGAGACAAGGAAAGCAAGCTGATCGCTTCCGTTCTTGGCCAGGCACTGGATCTGCTGCGCGAAGGCAAGCCTGCGCGGCTGACCCGGCCAAAGGACGAGGAAGAGGCGCGCGTGTTCAAGCAGGCGCAACTGCTTACCGCGAAGCCCGTGCTTTATGTGTGCAACGTGGAAGAAGAGAGCGCGGCCGAAGGCAACGCCTTTTCCGCGCGGGTATTCGAGAAGGCCAAGGCCGAGGGCGCCAACGCGGTAATCGTTTCCGCGGCCATCGAAGCCGAGCTGGTGGGCATGGCAGCGGACGAGCGCGCGGTATTCCTTGAGGAAATGGGCCTGCACGAAACCGGGCTCGCCCGCGTGATCCGTTCCGGTTACGAGCTTCTGCACCTGATCACCTTTTTCACCGTGGGGCCGAAGGAAGCCCGCGCGTGGACCGTTCACAAGGGCGCCAAGGCCCCCGAAGCGGCCGGGGAAATCCATTCCGACATGCAGCGCGGTTTCATCCGGGCCGAAACTATCGCCTATGACGATTACATCGCTCTGGGCGGCGAAGCCGGCGCCAAGGATGCCGGCAAGCTGCGGCAGGAGGGCAAGGAATACGTTGTGCAGGACGGTGATGTCATGCACTTCAAGTTCAACGTCTGAGGGAGCAGATCATGGTGGCGGACAAGGTGCACTACGAAGACCTCGACGTAGGCCATGTCGTGACCACCGGGGAAAGATTGGTGAGCCGCGAGGAAGTGATCGCCTTTGCTTCCCAGTTCGATCCCCAGCCCTTCCACCTTGATGACGAAGCCGCAGCCGCCACCCCCTTTGGCCGGCTGGCCGCCAGTGGGTGGCATACCTGTTCGATGACCATGCGGCTGCTGGTGGACAATGTCCTCACCCGCTATGCCGCCCTCGGCGCCGGCGGTATCGACAAGCTGCGGTGGCACAAGCCGGTGTACCCCGGCGATCACCTGACCGGACGCTTCACGGTGATCCACAAGCGCCGCAGCCGCAGCAAGCCAGAGCTGGGCATCTTCATGAACCGGGTCGAGACCCTGAACCAGCACGACGAAGTGGTGATGAGCTACGAATCCACCGTGATGATCCGCGTGCGCCACCCCGAAGAAGGGCTCGACGAAGCTAGCTGATGCAAAGAGCGCCTGCGGGGCGAGTCACTTTCTTCCGAACAGCTTTTCGATATCGCCATGCGCGAGCTTGACCCATGTGGGCCGGCCATGATTACACTGGCCGGAACGGGGCGTGCGCTCCATCTCGCGCAGCAGCGCATTCATTTCTGCCACCGACAAGGCCCGACCGGCCCGAACGGATCCGTGACACGCCATCGTGGCCAATACATGATCCAGGCGTTCTTCCAGCAGCAGGATATCGCCGTTCTGGGCAAGATCATCGGCAATGTCTTGGACCAGGGCGGAAACATCGGATTTCGCCAGCGGCGCGGGGATGGCGCGAACCAGTATCGCAGCGGGTCCGAAGCGCTCCAGCGCCAGCCCAAACCGGGCCAAGCGTTCGGCGTTCTCTTCCAGCCGGTCGCACGAAGGTTCGTCAAGCTCGACGACTTCGGGCAGCAGCAGCGCCTGTGATGCGGCAACCTTGTCGGTGGCCCCGGCGGCCTTGAGCCGTTCGAGGACCAACCGTTCATGAGCGGCATGCTGATCCACGATCACCAGACCATCGGCTGCCTCGGCAACGATATAGGTCTGGGCAACCTGACCGCGGGCAACGCCAAGGGGGAAATCCAGCGTTTCGGCGGGCACTGGCTCTGGCGCTTCGGCGCGCCCCTGCGGGGCCAGCACGGCCTGTTCGTATCCGCGCCAGGCCTGCCCGGCATCGCTGACGCGGGGTGAACCAAACAGCGAAAGCGGCGCCGGGCTGTAGTGCGGAACCGCGCCCTGCCCGACAACGGCGACAGGCGCAGCCGGGCTGGCGGCAAGTGGCTCGGCCTGCCAGTTGGCCATTGCCCCTGCCGCCGGTGTTTGCGCGGTGCGCTGCCCGGATTCTTCCAGGGCATGGCGCAAGCCAGAAACGATGAAGCCGCGCACGAAGGCCGGATCGCGGAAACGAACCTCGGTCTTGGCGGGGTGAACGTTGACGTCCACTTCCTCGGGCGGAACATCGAGGAACAGGGCCAATACGGCATGGCGGTCTCGCGCCAGCATGTCGGCATAGGCGCCGCGCACCGCGCCGACCAGCAGCCGGTCCTTCACCGGCCGGCCATTCACGAACAGATATTGGTGATCGGCCACGCCCCGGTTGAACGTGGGCAGGCCGGCCACCCCGGTCAGCCGGGCAAAGCCGCGCTGAGCATCGATCACGACGCCATCATCGGCCAGTTCACGGGCAACCAGCCGGGCGACCCGGTTGGCGAGTCCCTCCCCGCCCTGCACCGCCAGCACCCGGCG
>CAZVHM010000095.1:0-2929 GCA_964627175.1 uncultured Novosphingobium sp.
CGCCCGAAACTCCCTGCGACTGCTGATCCCGCCGCGCTTATGCAGCCGGGGCGCTAAGGGTTGGTATCACGGCATGGTTTAAGGAAGTTAACCTGCCGAAATTGCAATCATTTTAGCACAAATGCGATCGCCGTCGCTAGCTGCCCGGGCGGGCGATCCATTGTCCTGAACCGGCATATTCGGGGCGCACCCCGGCAGCCTGCGGCAAGGCCCGGGCAGTATAGAGCGCATCGCCGCCGCGCGCTGCCACCGCAGGGGCATAGGCAGGCGCGTTATCGGCCGGTGCAGGCATTGAAGCGGGCAGGTTTACGGCAGCATAGGCCCGCTCGATCGCCACCGGGTCGGGCGGCGGCGCAGCTACCAGCAGGGCCGACCTGACGTCGGTGGCGGAGTCTGGCTCGTTGCCGCGATAAAGCGCTGGCCGGAATGTGGCCGCCGCGCCGGCCGGTCCGCCAAAGCGATAGAACCGATGCACCCCGATCGTGCCGACATGGTTAAGGCTGTCGGCCCAATAGGGATGGATGGCGGTGGTGTGATAATGCGTGGCCAGCCCGATCGGGGCATAGATGGCCCCGGCCAGTGCCGCGCGGGCCACCCGCGCGGCGCGTTCCCAGAACAGCCGGTTGGGTGCGCGCGCCATTGCGCCATCGCAAGTGAAGGTGAACTGGCAGCCGGTCGCCCGTTCCGCCCCCTGGAAAACTACCCCGCACACTGTGTTGGGATAGGCCGGATGGGCCACCCGGTTCAGCACTACCTGGGCCACGGCACGCTGGCCTGCATCCGGTTCGCGGGCCGCCTCGTAATAGATGGCTTGGGTCAGGCAGGTTTCGGCCCGCATCCGGTCCAGCGCCGTGCCGCGAAAGGTCAGGCCTTGCGCTGCTGGGCCACCAACCGGCAGGCGATTGCCCTGGAATGCGGCCGGTGTGTCCTCACCGGCGAACAGCGGCGGTTGCCGCGCTGTGCCGGGTGCCGGCTCGGCGTGGCCGGTTGTGAATTCGCCGTTGCCGGGCGTCCAGTCTTGCGGCGCGGCAACCGCTGGCACCGCGATGGCCGCGGCCAGCAATGCCATGCGCCGTCCTGCGCGCCGCCTTGCCGCCCGCGCCCCAATCCCGTGCGTCCGCCGCATCAGGCGGGCGTTGAAATCACGCGGTCGCAGGTCGCAATCGAGGGGCAGGGAAGGGGGCATCACATCCTTTGTCGGCACGCGCTGCGGCGCGTAGTCCGGGCGGCCGTCCGGCGCATCCGGTGAATCCGCGCTGTCCCGCATGGGGACGGATGCCACGGAGCCGGTTAACAGTTCGCCCTTTGCGCCAGGCCTTGCCTGCTGCGGCAAACCGGCCTACGCGGCGCGAACGTCATGGGTTGCCCGCAGGAATGCGGGCCTAAGAGGGAAGCGGGTTCCAATCCCGCGCTGCCCCCGCAACTGTGACCGGGGAGCGTTGCGCCACCCATGCCACTGGCTGTTCGCTGGGAAGGCAGGTGCATCGCCGTGATCCGGGAGCCAGGAGACCTGCCCGTTGACGGTCGTTCCGCGCCGGGCGGGGTGTACCGGATTGCAGCGTGGCCCTCGCGATTTCGTGCGGGGGTCTCTCGCCATGAACGGCATTCGTTCATGACGGGAGTATTGTATCTTGAATTATCGTCTGTTCCTCTCAGCCGCCGTTGCCCTGCCGGCGCCTGTTCTGGCCGAGGAAGCCGCCCAGCCGGATGACATCGTCGTCCTCGCCAGCGGGTTCGAGCAGCCCGCCGGGCAGACCGGGCAGGCCATCTCGGTCATCAATCGCCAGCGGCTGGACGAACTGCAAAGTGCCACCGTGGCCGATGCCCTGCGCACCCTGCCTTCGCTCGGCGTGGCCCAGCGCGGCCAGGTGGGCGGGCAAACCAGCGTGTTCGTGCGCGGCGGCAATTCCTCGCAAACGCTGGTGTTGGTCGATGGGGTGCGGGTCAACGATCCGTCCAGCCCCAACGCGGCGTTCGATTTCGGCGGATTGACCGCCGGCAACATCGCCCGGATCGAGGTCTTGCGCGGGCCCAACTCGATCATCTGGGGCAGCCAGGCGATCGGCGGGGTGGTCAACATCGAAACGGCAAAGCCGGTCAGCGGCTTCGTTGTCAGCGGCGGCGCCGAATATGGTGCGTGGAACACGGCGCGCGGCCAGGCCAATATCGCCGGCAGCGCTGGCCCGGTTCGCTACAGCCTCGGCGGCTCGCTTTACCGCACCGATGGCTTTTCCATGTTTCCCGGCGGGACAGAGCGGGATGGCAGCCGGATCGGCGCGCTCAACGGGCGGGTGCGGATCGATCTGGCGCCGAATCTCGAACTCGATCTGCGCGGCAATTACGGCGATAGCCGGATCGACACGGATTCCTCGTTCAGCGGCGGTGCGAACTCGCAGCCGGTTGCCCGCAATCGGCAGTGGCTGGCTTATGCCGGCCTGAACCTCGATCTGGCCGATGGCCGCTTTCGCAGCAGGCTGGCCTATACCCGGTCCGATGTCCGCCGACGGGGCACCGATCCGGTCACCGGCGTCTACAACATCTATGATGCCACCGGGGTTACCGATCGTTTCGAATATCGCGGCGCCTATGACCTGTCCGACCGGGCCCAGCTGGTTGCCGGGATTGAGCACGAACGAATTCGCGCCAGCACGGCCTATGAAACCTATGCGCCGGACCATGCGCGTAACCAGCTCACTGGCGGCTATCTCCAGCTCAGCCTCCAGCCGTTCTCTGGCCTGACCGTGACCGGCGGGGTGCGGCACGATGAATACAGCGACTACGGCGGCCACACGGCGCTAGGCGGCAACCTTGCCTATACGCCCAATGGCGGCGCCACGGTGCTGCGCGCCACATATGCCGAAGGTTTCCGCGCCCCCACGCTCAGCGAAGGGCAGCCGCCTTATGGCAATCCCGCGCTCAAGCCCGAAAC
>CAZVHM010000095.1:3029-8143 GCA_964627175.1 uncultured Novosphingobium sp.
GTCGAGATCACTGCGCGGGTCGAAAACCTGACCGACGCCGACTACCAGACCGTTGCCGGATACAACACGCCGGGCCGGGCCGGCTATGTCGGGGCGAGGGTGCGGTTCTGATGCGTCGGGGGCTGCTTCCGATCCTGTTGCTGGGGGCTTGCAGTCCCGATGCAGTGCCGATGCAGCCCTCGTCCGCCGCCTCTGCGGGCATCGTCAGCCTCAATCCCTGCACCGATGCGATCCTGCTCGAAGTGGCCGCGCCGCAGGATATCGCGGCCTTGTCGCACTACAGTTCCGATCCGGCCTCGTCGTCGATCGATCCGGCGTTGGCCCGCAGGTTTCCGGCCACCGGCGGCACGGTGGAGGAAATCGTCGCCCTGCGCCCGCGGCTGGTGATCGGCAGCACCTTCACTCCGCCGGCCACCCGGCAAGCGCTGGCCCGGCTGGGCATCCCGCTGGCTGAATTGCCGATAGCTGCAAGTGTGGACCATAGCTTTGAACAGGTTCGGGAAATTGCCACCCTCTCAGGTCATCCCGAAAGGGGCGAGGCGCTGGCCGGACGGATCGGCACGGCCCTTGCCGCTGCCGCTCCAGCACCGGGATCGCAGCCCATTTCCGCGGTGGTGTGGCAGTCGGGCGGTATCGTTCCGGGCGAGGATACGCTGATCGCCGATCTCCTGCGCCGCACCGGGTTTTCCAGCCACAGCGCCGCGCGCGGGCTGGGGCAGGCCGATCAATTGCCGCTGGAACGGATGCTGGCCGATCCGCCCGCCGTTATCCTTGCCGCCGGGAATGGCCATGCCGGAGAGGATCGCCTGCTGGCCCATGCGGCACTGGCCCAAATGCCGGAAACAAAGCGCTTTTCCTTCGATCCGGCGCTCTTGTGGTGCGGCGGGCCAACCATTATCCGCGCTGCCGCCCGCCTTGCCGAAGTGCGGCGCAGCCTTGCATCGGAACAGCCGGTGCGGAATGGTTTCGGCTCATGAGCCGGCTCAACCTTTCCCTGCTGGCGGTGCTTCTCGTAGCGGCGGTGCTCTCGTTGCTGGCGGGCAGGGTGTGGATCGAGCCGTTCCGTCCCGCCATTCCCAACGCCGGGTTGATCCTGTTCGAACTGCGCCTGCCGCGCACCCTGCTGGCGGTGATCGTTGGCGCGGGGCTGGGTGCGGCGGGGGCGGCGATGCAGGGATACTTGCGCAATCCGCTGGCCGATCCGGGCCTGTTCGGCATTGCGCCTGCCGCCGCGTTGGGCGCGGTGCTTTCGTTCTGGACCGGGCTGGCCGCCGCGCCGTGGGCCTTGCCGGTATTTGCCCTGCTGGGCGCGGGTGGGGCGATGGCCTTGCTGGGCCTGATCGCCGGCCGGCGCGGCGATGGGGCAGGCGGCGGCCTGGCCCTGTTCACGCTGGCCGGCATGATGATCGCCAGCCTGGCCGGGGCGCTGATGAGCCTGGCCATCAGCCTTGCGCCCACCGCCTTTGCCCAGTCGGAAATCGTGACCTGGCTGATGGGCGCGCTGACCGATCGCGGCTGGCCGGACGTGTGGCTGGCCGCGCCGCTGACCCTTGGCGGAATCCTGCTGCTGCGCGCTGCCGGGCCGGGGCTGGATGCCCTGCTCCTGGGCGAGGCAGCCGCCCGTTCGCTTGGGCTTGATCCGGGCCGGCTTCAGGCCCTGTTGGTGGCCGGGATCGGCCTTGCCGTGGGGGCGGGGGTGGCTGTGGCCGGGATCATCGGCTTTGTGGGGCTGATGGTGCCGCATATCGTTCGCCCGTTCACCGATCGCCGCCCTTCCAGCCTGATCGTGCCATCGGCACTGGCCGGCGCACTGCTGCTGCTGCTTGCGGATTGCCTTTGCCGCCTGTTGCCTACCGTGAGCGAATTGCGGCTTGGCATTGCGCTGAGCCTGGTGGGGGCGCCGTTTTTCCTCGCCCTGCTGCTGCGCCTGCGCCGCGGCCCGGCATTTAATGGAGGGCTGGGGTGAACGCCTGTGGCAAGACCCTGTCGGCGCGCGGTCTGGCTGTGCCGGCGCGCCTGTCCGGCATCGACATCACTCTCGCGCCGGGGGAGGTTACGGCCGTGGTTGGCCCAAACGGGGCGGGCAAATCCACCCTGCTGGCCTGCCTTGCCGGCCTGCTCGCGCCCGCAGCGGGCGAAGTGCTGCTGGGGGGATGGCGGCTTCGCGCCCTTGCCCCGCGCGAACGGGCCCGCCTGCTCGGCTTTCTGCCGCAAACGCCTGAAGTGGCGTGGGACGTGACGGTGGAAACGCTGGTCACGCTGGGGCGCCTGCCCTGGCAGGGGGCGCCGTTGCACCGTGCCCATGCCAGTGCGGCTGCGGACCGGACCGCAATCGAGCGCGCGCTGGTGATGATGGATCTGGCCGGCTTGCGCAATCGCCCCGTTTCGCGCCTTTCCGGCGGCGAACGGGCGCGGGCGTTGATGGCGCGCGTATTGGCTGGAGAGCCAGAGTGGCTGCTGGCAGACGAGCCGCTGGCCAACCTTGACCTTGCCCATGCCGCAACGCTGCTGGCGCGGCTGCGGGCCGAGGGGTGGGCAGGGCGCGGTGTGGTGGTGGTGTTGCACGATCTGGCCGCGGCAATGAATCATGCTGACCGGGTGATCGTTCTGTCCGGTGGCAGGGTCGCCGCCGATGGCCCGCCGGAAGAGGCCTTGGCCCCCGATGTGATCGCGCGGGTATGGCACACGGCGGCTCGCTGGCTGGGTGAACCGGGGCACAGGGCGCTTTCGCTGGGTTGAGCGGCGCCTGCCCATCTGGCCGGCTTGCGCTGCATGACCGGGCTCCCCACATGCGGGTCAAATCCCGCCCTTGCCTCTCCCGAACAGATGTGGAACACGCCAGCGCATGTCGCTCAACAAGATCACCGTTCGCGGCGCGCGCGAGCATAACCTCAAGGGTTTCGACGTCGAGCTGCCGCGCGACAGCCTGATCGTCATCACCGGCCTGTCCGGTTCGGGCAAGTCCAGCCTCGCGTTCGATACGATCTATGCCGAAGGGCAGCGGCGCTATGTCGAATCGCTTTCGGCCTACGCGCGCCAGTTTCTGGAAATGATGCACAAGCCCGACGTCGAGCATATCGACGGGCTTTCGCCGGCCATTTCCATCGAGCAGAAGACCACCAGCCGCAATCCGCGCTCCACCGTGGCCACGGTGACCGAGATCTACGACTATATGCGCCTGCTGTGGGCGCGGGTAGGCGTGCCCTATTCGCCGGCCACCGGGCTGCCGATCAGCGCGCAGACCGTTTCGCAGATGGTGGACCGGGTGATGGCCCTGCCCGAGGGCACCCGCGCCTATCTGCTGGCGCCGGTGGTGCGTGGCCGCAAGGGCGAATACCGCAAGGAACTGGCCGAGTGGCAGAAGGCCGGATACACCCGGGTGCGGATCGATGGCGAGATGCATGCGATCGAGGATGCCCCCGCGCTCGACAAGAAATACAAGCATGACATCGAGGTGGTGGTGGATCGCATCGCGGTGCGCGATGGTATCCAGACCCGGCTTGCCGACAGTTTCGAGCAGGCGCTGAAGCTGGCCGACGGGCTTGCCTATGTAGATCTTGCCGATGGCCCGGTGCCGGGCCGCGAGGAAGAAGGCAAGCGCGGTAAGAACCTGAAGGGCGCGGGCCTTCCGGCCAATCGCATTGTGTTTTCGGAAAAGTTTGCCTGCCCGGTTTCGGGCTTCACGCTGGATGCGCTGGAGCCGCGGCTGTTCTCGTTCAACGCGCCGCAGGGGGCCTGCCCCGCCTGTGACGGACTGGGCGAAAAGCTGCTGTTCGACGAACAGCTGGTGGTGCCGAACGAGGCGCTTTCGCTCAAGCAGGGGGCGATCGTTCCCTGGGCGAAGTCCAACCCGCCTTCGCCTTATTACATGCAGGTGCTGGCCAGCCTGGCGACCGAGTTCGGCTTCAGCCTGGAAACGCCGTGGCAGGACCTGCCGGGCGAGGTGCGCTTGATCATCCTGCACGGCACCGGCGGCCGGCCGGTGCCGCTGACCTTCATCGATGGCCGCAAGTCCTACACGGTCCAGAAAGCCTTCGAGGGGGTGATCGGCAACCTCAACCGCCGGATGCTGCAAACCGAAAGCGCTTGGATGCGCGAAGAGCTGGGCAAGTTCCAGACCGCGCAGCCGTGTGAAACCTGCCACGGTGCGCGCCTCAAGCCGGAGGCGCTTTCGGTCAAGGTGGCGGACTGCGATATTTCCTCGGCCACGAGCCGTTCGGTGGCCGATGCCTTGCAGTGGTTCGCGTCCTTGTCCGGCAAGCTGACCGACCAACAGAACCAGATTGCCCGCGCCATCCTGAAGGAAATCAACGAGCGGCTGGGCTTTCTTAACAACGTGGGGCTGGACTACCTCAATCTGGATCGCACATCGGGCACCCTGTCCGGCGGGGAAAGCCAGCGCATCCGGCTGGCCAGCCAGATCGGTTCGGGCCTTTCCGGCGTGCTTTACGTGCTGGACGAGCCGAGCATCGGCCTGCACCAGCGGGATAACGATCGCCTGCTGGAAACGCTGCACCGCCTGCGTGACCTGGGCAACACCGTGATCGTGGTGGAGCATGACGAAGACGCGATCCGCACGGCCGATTACGTGGTCGATCTTGGGCCCGGCGCTGGGGTTCATGGCGGCGAGATCGTCGCCCAGGGCACGCTGGCCGACATCATGGCGAGCGAGAACAGCCTGACCGGGCAATACCTGTCGGGCGCCCGCAAGATCGAGGTGCCGAAGGTTCGCCGCAAGGGCAATGGCCACCAGATCACCGTGCACAATGCCCGCGCCAACAACCTGAAGGGGGTGACGGCCTCGATCCCGCTGGGCACGTTTACCTGCATCACCGGTGTATCGGGTTCGGGCAAGTCCAGTTTCACGCTCGACACGCTCCACGCCGGTGCGGCCCGTGTGCTCAATGGCGCGCGGGTGATCGCCGGGCCGCATGACAGGATCACCGGCCTCGAGATGTGCGACAAGGTGATCGAGATCGACCAGTCGCCCATCGGCCGCACCCCGCGTTCCAACCCGGCCACCTATACCGGCGTCTTTGACCTGATCCGTGAACTGTTCAGCCAAACCAACGACGCCAAGGCCCATGGGTATAAGCCGGGGCGGTTCAGCTTCA
>CAZVHM010000095.1:8153-8462 GCA_964627175.1 uncultured Novosphingobium sp.
CGGCCACTTATACCGGCGCCTTCACCCAGATCCGCGATTGGTTTGCCGGCCTGCCCGAAGCCGCCGCGCGCGGCTACAAGGCGGGGCGGTTCAGCTTCAACGTCAAGGGCGGGCGCTGCGAGGCCTGCCAGGGCGACGGCCTGATCAAGATCGAGATGCACTTCCTGCCCGACGTTTACGTGACCTGCGAGGAATGCGGCGGCAAGCGTTACAACCGCGAGACCCTTGAGGTGAAGTTCAAGGGCCATTCGATCGCCGACGTGCTCGACATGACGATCGAGGACGCGGAGGAGTTCTTCAAGGCTGTCC
>CAZVHM010000096.1:0-8427 GCA_964627175.1 uncultured Novosphingobium sp.
GAAAGCTGGATGCTGGTCGCCTTGGCGCGGGCTTCGACCACGCCGGTGAGGATGCCCTTTTCCTGCTCTGCCGCGCCCTTGGCCACGGCGGCGAGGTTAGGCACCAGGTTGGCGCGTTCCTGGAAGGCGGCCTGCACATCGGCCCACTTTGCCTTGGCGGCTTCTTCTTCGGTGGGGACCGTGTTGATCCCGCAGCCCGACAGCGTGACGGCGGCAGCGGCAACGAAAACGAAACGGCGGTGCGCAGCAGGCATCGGGGATTCCTTTCATGGCCGGGAGAGCGGCTTTGTCCTGAACATAGTGGCGCGCGTCCCCCGCGCAAGCATCGCGAACAGTTGATCGCGCGCGGGCAAGCGGGCATGACCTGGCGAGAGGGGTAATCGGGTCGGTTTTCTGGAGGAACAGCAATGCTTGGGGAATTCAAGGCATTTATCGCGCGGGGGAATGTGCTTGATCTTGCGGTCGGCGTGATCATCGGCGCCGCATTCGGCAAGATTGTCAGTTCGCTGACTGACGATATCCTGATGCCGGTGATCGGTGCCGTTACCGGCGGGCTGGACTTTTCGAACCGCTTCGTGGTGATCGGCGCCATCCCGGCCGACTATGCCGGATCGCCGACCGACTATGCCGCGCTCAAGCAAGCTGGCGTGGCAATGATCGGCTATGGTTCCTTCATCACTGCGGTGATCAATTTCGTGATCATGGCCTTCGTGATCTTTCTCATCGTTCGCCAGGCCAACAAGGCTCTTGCCAAGCCGGCCGCGCCTGCCGGGCCGAGCGAGGTCGAACTGCTGACCGAGATCCGCGACGCGCTGCGCAAGGGCTGAATTCCTGCTCCGATTGAAAAAGCGAAGGGCTCCGCGCGGCGGGGCCCTTTTCATTTCGATGAGCCCCCCTATATAGGGTTTTGCCGGCTTCGGCCGGATATGGCGATAAACTGCGGCGTGAAATAGGCACAGCGGACCCGGGGGCGGTACCCGGCGGCTCCACCATCCTTCCCGTTCCGACGGGAATGTTGACGGGGCCGAACTAGGATCGACGTGTGTTGAAAGACGCTGTTTTCGCCCGGGCTGAGTAACCCGTTCAAGGCTCAAAACTCATAAGTGCCAACGACAACGAAGCACTTGCTCTCGCTGCGTAATTCTAGGGGCTAACGCCCTGAAGTTACTAGGTTAGAACGCGGTTGGACCCACCGGGCAACAGAAGGGATACCAGCGGTTCGAGGGGTACCGGGCAACAGAAACCCCTCACTCTTCCTTTCAGCTTATGCCCATGGGGATGGCGTCTGCGGCTCAGCCGTCGCGCGATTGCGCAGCCTGTTCGTGTTTGAGGCAATCGAGAATCTTGGCGCCGGCCATGAACACCGCGCCGGTGGTGGCAAGGAACAGTAGCTTGCCGCCCCAGCCCGGATATTGGGCAAGGTAATGTTCGCCGCGCGCCGTTGCGCCCAGGGCCAGGGCGTAAATGATCAAAAACGCCTCGAAGCGGGTCTTGATCAGGAAAAGTCTTCCGAGCTTGCGCAGCATCCCAACCCCGCTCCGCGCCTGATGCGCGAGATTACACCTGATTAAGCAACCATCATGCCATGCTCGGATTTCTCCACAAGGGGATGGTTAAGAAAAGCTTGAGTGTAAATGTTACCGACGGCGCAAGGTTTCTTGTCAGCTGCGATAATCCTAGCGGGTCAGAGCGCGGGCGATCGCCACGAATTCGCCAACTTCGAGCGTTTCGGCGCGGCGCTGCTCGTCGATGCCAAGCTGGGCCAGGGCGGCAAGGGCGCCGGGCACTCCCTTCAGGCTCTGGCGCAGCATCTTGCGGCGCTGACCGAAGGCGGCTTCGGTCACTCGTTCCAGCACCCGCATCGATACGCCTTCCGGGGCTTCTGCCGGGGTGACATGGATGATTGCGCTCATCACCTTGGGCGGCGGGGTAAAGGCACTGCGGTGGACTTTCATCGCCAGCTTGGCGCGGGACCGCCACTGCGCCAGCACGGCCAACCGGCCATAGGCATCGTCGTTGGCTTCGGCCACGATGCGCTGCGCCACTTCCTGCTGGAACATCAGCGTCAGGCTGGACCATGCCGGCGGCCAGACTTCGCCGGAAAGCCAGCCGGTGAACAGCGCCGTGCCGACGTTGTAGGGCAGGTTCGCGACGATCGCGAATGGCTCATCGAACAGTTCGGCGGTGTTCACCTTCAGTGCATCGCCTTCGATCACCCGCAGCCGGCCGGGGAAGGCCTCGCCCAGTTCGGCTAGCGCGGGCAGGCAGCGCCGGTCCATCTCGATGGCGGTGACTTTTGCCCCGGCCCGCAGCAGGGCGCGGGTGAGACCGCCAGGGCCGGGGCCCACTTCGAGCACCGGTTTGTCGCGCAGCTTGCCGGGGATGGCTGCGATTCGGGCGAGCAATTGTTCGTCGAACAGGAAGTTCTGCCCCAGCGCCTTGCTGGCCGAAAGGCCATGCCGCGCGATGACTTCGCGCAGCGGTGGCAGATCGGGCGAGGGCAAGGCGGCCGGGGCGGGCGGAGTGTCGCTCATGTCGCCAGCCATGCGCGGGGGCGCTGCGCTTGTCCAGCCTTGGCCCCTGGCGGGAGCCGGTTCTAGGCTTGCTTCGCCCGGCGTGCGGCGCATTCTCCGGCCATGCGGATGGCGGCAATCGTGGCGCCGGGATGGGCAAGGGCGCGGCCGGAAATGCCGAATGCAGTGCCATGATCGGGCGAGGTACGGATGATCGGCAGGCCCAGCGTTACATTCACGCCGGAATCGAAATCGAGCGCCTTGATCGGGATCAGCGCCTGATCGTGGTACATGCAGATCGCGACATCGAAACTGTCGCGGTTGTGAGGGGCAAACAAAGCGTCGGCTGAATGGGGGCCGGTGGCGTCGATCCCTTCGGCCCGCAGGGCGGCGATGGCCGGGGCAACGATGGTCCGGTCTTCATCGCCGAACTTGCCATCCTCACCCGCGTGGGGATTGAGCGCGGCAATGGCGATGCGCGGATCGGCAAGGCCGTAATCGCGGGCCATCGCGTGGGCAACGATCCGGCCGCGTCGTTCGATCAGGGCTTGCGTGACCAGCCCCGGAACCTGGGCCAGGGCGACATGGACGGTGAGAGGCACGGTGCGCAATGAGGGGCCGGCGAGCATCATTACCGCATCTTCCGCCGCGATCCCGCAGGCAGCGGCGACAAATTCGGTTTGTCCCGGAAAGTCGAACCCGATTTCGGCCAGGCGGCTCTTGGCGATCGGGCCGGTGACCACCGCCCTTGCCGCGCCATTTACCGCAAGCGCGGTGGCATCGGTGAGCGATGTGAGGGCAAGGGCCGCGCCGGCGCGATCAGGCTCTCCGGGGCGATAGGCCCCATCGGCATCGCCCAGCACTGGCAAGGCATGGGCGAACACGGCGGCGGCTTCGGCCGGGTCCGCGATGTGCTGCACCGGAACGGCAAGGTCGCGCCGGGCGGCGGCTGCGGCCAGAATGGTGGCTCCGCCGGCCACAAGGAACGGCGGCAGGGAGTGGACTTCGCGGGCCGCCCACGCGGTGGCGATCAGTTCCGGGCCAATCCCGGCCGGATCGCCCAGTGACAGCGCAAGGGGCGGCAGCGGGAGGGGCAGGGGCTCAGCCATGCCCGGCGCCGATCAGTTATAATCGATGACGGCGTCGCGGCGAAGATCGCGCAGGTAGGCCTGCGCGCGCTTGTTCACGCGGTCGTCTTCGATCTGGCTCATCATCTGTTCGAAGCTGGGGCCGGAATCGACATTGGGATCATCGCGGCCGCACAGCATGAGCACGCGCACGCCTTCCTGGATCGAACCGAACGGCGGCGAGGTTTCACCGAGCGATAGCGCGAGGATCGCATCCTGCAGCGGCCCCGGAAGGTCGCGGGCGCGAACCTGATCGTTGGAGACCACCTGCGCCCCGATCTGCTGGGCCACTGCATCGACCGCGCCGCAGCCGCGGGCGTTCTTCATCGCGGCGGCAAACTCGCCTGCGCGCTTGGTGGCTTGCGCCTCGGTCGTGCCCGGCGCGAAATCGATCGAGACCTGCTTGAGGCTGAGCAGCGCATCACGCGGGTCGGCGGTGAGAACCTGGCGCTTGTCAATCAGGTAGAGGATCGACAAGCCGCCGGCGGTGGCAATGGGGCCGACCAACTGGCCGGGCGCCAGCCCGGTTGCCGCCTGCTGCAGTTCGGTGGGCAGCTGGGCCAGGCGGATCCAGCCAAGATCGCCGCCGACCGCAGCAGTGGATGCCTGCGAATACTGACGGGCATAGGCAACGAAGCTGCCGCCTTGCTGGAGCTGTTCGATGATTTTCCGGGCGTTCGCTTCAACGGCGGGGGCGGTTTCCGAAGTGGACGCAAGGAAGATTTCGCCGATCCGATATTCTTCCGTACCCTTGGCGGCCTTCAGCCGGTCCATCACTTCACGAACTTCGGTTTCGGAGACGTTGACGAAGGGCTGGACGTTGCGGCGCAGCACCCGCTGCCACGAAAGTTCGCCGCGAATCTGGCGCTTGAGCGAAGCGGGGGATGAGCCGATGCGCGCCAGATAGGCATCCATCGCCTTGGGATCCTGCCGGAAGTTCTGGGCGGCAACACGTGCGTAGGTTTCCTCAACCTCGGAGTTCTCGACCGTGAGATCCTGCGCCTTGGCTTCCTGGATCTGGAGCGTTTCATCGATCAGGTTGCGCAGCACCTGAAGGCGCAGGCGTTCCTTTTCCTCGTCGCCGATCTTGCCTTCATTGGCGGCGAGAATCAGGGCAAGACGATGATCGACGTCGGTGCCGGTCAGGATATCGCCGTTGACCACGGCCGTGGCGCGGCGGTTGTTGGGATCGTTCTTGCCGAAGATCTGCACGTTTTCGGGAATGGTGATGGCGCCCTGCATCGCCGGTTCGGTGTCTTGCGCCTGTGCCGCCACGGCGAGTGCCGCTGCCGTCATCGCCATGCCGAAACCAACGCGGGCCCCGATGCCCTTCAGCGTGATGCTCTTCACCGTCACATCGTTCCTGTCTGCGGCAGTCCCGCCGGTGCGCTGCATGCGCGATGGCGTCCTGCTCCCAACTTGTAGCGCCGGATGGAGCAATCCGGCTTAACCGGACCTGAGTGCCTTGCCCTGCGCGGAGCAGGCGATAGCCGGTTTGTGGCAAGGTTCAAACAGGAACTCGCGCGAAATCCGGGAAGCCTTACCGAACCCCCAGATTACGTAGGGCGAGGTGAAGCTGGAAGGAGTTGCCGCTGACGGCATCGCCGGTGGCCTGATAATCGCGCCGCCAGGTGAAGGCGATATCGATGCAGTCGTCCTGGAAGCCGAGGCCGATGCGGGTTCGCAGCGGCTGGAATCCGTCGGAGGTATTGAGCGGATCTTCCTGCCGGTCGGTCAGGTTGTAGGTGCCAGAAGCGAAGACCGACCAGTAGCGAGCAAAGGCGACGCGCCCGGCGAGGCGCAGTTCCTCGCGGTCCTGAAGGTCTTCCACCTGGGTGATGTCACGGTTGAGCCGCAGGTAGCCTAATTCCACATATGTCCGCGAGGAACCGATCGTCGCGTCCACTTCGTTGCGGCGAACGGCCAGGTTGTCCTTGTCCAGCCGGTAGCGGTGGGTGAATTTTACCACATCGCGGAAGCGGACTTCGGTGCGGCCGACGATGTCCGAGGTGCGGCTGGCGATGCCGGTGCCTTCTGGCACAATGGTGATCTGGTTGGACAGGCGGACGGATTGCCCGACGGTGCCGTGGATGCGCAGCCCCGGGCCCTGCCACTGCCAGTCCATCCCGTAAGTGAAGCGAAGGCCGTCCTCCACCCGGTCGTAGCCGGGGAAGCGGTTGAGCGCGAAGAGGTTGGAATCCTCCAGATCGATCGCGCGGGCATCCTCGTTGGGCACGGAAAGGTTGCGGATGGTGGGGCTGGCCACCACCTGCACGCGCGGGGTGAGCACTTGCGTGCCGCTGAACAAGGGGCCCGTGAGCGGCCACTTCACATCCACCGCGGCAGTGGCGAGGGCCCGGGTTTGCCAGCCCGGATCGCCGCTATAGGAAGCGGTCGAGGTCAACAGGTTGCCAGAGGAATGATAGACATCGCCGCGGGTCAGCGCGGTCAGGCCCACTTGCTGGCCCCAGGGCGTGAGGCGGGTGAGGTTCCACTGCGCCGAGGCAAAGGCGCGCTGGGTGTCCTGCCCGGACGTGCGGGTGATGGCGAGCGTGTTGGCCTGGAGCTCGATCCGGCCACCGGTAAAGCTTTCGGTCATGCGCCGCCGCCAGTCGATCACCGGCAGCGCGACCGGGATCAGGCCCTGCCGGTCGCCCGCCCGCATGGTTTGCGTGGCCCAGCCAGCGAATGAGAAATAGCTGGATTCGCCCAGGCGCTGCAGATCGAAGCTCGAACGAAGCCGATCGTCGCGGTACAGCCCGTAGCGGCGCAGGAAAGTCCGGTCGCTCGCCACGCGGACAGATCCCGTCAGGCTCCACTGCGGATCGAACTGGAACCGGCCATTGGCATGGAGATAGCCGCGAAACGCCATTTCGCCATTGCTGCCGGGGTTGGCTTCGCCCGAAACCGAGATCAGCCGGCTGCGCGTGGCATAACCGGTGACCTGAAAGGCACCCTGATCGGCCAGATGGCGGTATTTGGCCGCGACCATCGGCGGTGCCTTGGAAAAGACATAGCCGGTCACGGTAAGGTCGCTGTTGTCGCCCAGTCGCTGGTACCAGGCATCGTTGATCTGGATGCCGTTGGATGCAGTCAGCTGGATGTCGGGGATGAGCAGGCCGTTGATCGGCCGCCCATCGCTGGCGATGGTCAGGCCGGGAAGCGGCATCAGGGTGATGCCGAAGATCCGCAGGCGTGCGCCGGTGAAATGGATCGAGCGGCGGTCCGGGTCGTAGGTGACCCTTGTCGCGTTCACTTGCCAGGTCGGCTTGCGCGGGCAGCCGTCCTCGTCTTCGATCGCGCATCCGGAATAGGTTGCCCGGCTGAGGATCAGCTTGCCATCGGCGTCGCGCTCGCCGGTGATGGCGGCCAGCCGCCCCCCATCGCGCAGGGCGAACAGCAGGTTCTGCATCGCCCCGGCCTTGAGTTCGTCGGTCAGTTCCACCTTGTCGGTGAACAGCTGGTTGCCGTCTGCATCGACCAGCCGGATGTTGCCGCTGGCCACGATCTTGCCGGTTCCGCGATCCCAGGTGACCGTGTCGGCCCTGACCGATTGCCCCTCGCGGCGCAGCACCACGTTGCCCTCGGCGGTTACGATTTCGGCGTTATAGGCATAGCGGACTTCATCCGCTTCGAACGCGATCGGCCCGCTCAGTGTGTCTGAGGAAACCGATTCCCTGACTGGCGCGGCATCCTGTGCCCAGCCGGGCGTTGCGGCGCATAGTGCGAAAACCAGTGCGCCGGCCGCAGCGAAGCGGCGGAAAACTGGCCTGCCAGCCGCCGCGACAGCGGAGTTCATTACTGGTTCGGGCATGGGGGGCATCCCTTGCCTATCGCATTGCCCGGCCTTAACTGCAATCAGGCGAGGGGCGCAATTCCACACGCCAGCGCCCACACCATCAACACATTGCCCCATCAGCCTGCCGGAGCATCCATGAAAATCACTTTCGCACCCGCCATCCCCGCCGATGCCCGCGTTGTCGTTACTCCGGTTGCGGAAGGCGCGCTGCCGGCCGGCCTGGAGCCTTTGCTGACCGAGGCTGCCCGTGCCCAGCGCTTCACCGGGAAGGCCGGACAGGTATTCGAACACTTCGCGGAGTGGGAAGGCCGGGTGGTGCGCGTGGGGCTGGTTGGCATTGGCGAGCCGGGCGAAGGGCGCGCTGCATCGCTGGAAAAGTCCGGCGGGGCGCTTACAGCGAAGTACCTGACCTCGGGCGAGACGACGATCGCGCTTGATTTGTCCGGCACCGGCCTTGCCGCGGGCGAGGCTGCCGCGTTCCTTCTCGGCGCACGGCTGCGCGGCTGGCGGCTCGATACCTATCGTACCAGGCTGAAGGACGAACAGAAGCCATCCTTGTCCGAAATCGCGGTGATCGGAGCGCCAGATGGCACCGAGGCCGCATGGGCGATCGAATCTGCCGTGGCCGAGGGCGTGGAGTTCACCCGCGAGCTCGTGACCGAGCCGGCCAACGTGATCTATCCGGAAAGTTTCGTGGCCCGTTGCCGCGCCCGTTATGAAGGCACGGGGCTTGAGGTCCGTGTGCTGGACGAGGACGAGATGAAGGCCCTTGGCATGGGCGCGCTGCTCGGCGTGGCGCAAGGCTCGGTCCGTCCGCCGCGGCTGCTGGCCGTGGTGTGGAATGGCGGCCCGGCCGGGCAGAAGCCGACCGCCTTTGTCGGCAAGGGCGTGACCTTCGATACCGGCGGCATTTCGATCAAGCCGGCCGCCGGGATGGAAGACATGAAGTGGGACATGGGCGGCGCCGGTGCGGTGGCCGGGACCATGC
>CAZVHM010000097.1:0-8275 GCA_964627175.1 uncultured Novosphingobium sp.
CAAAGGCACGAGAGCGGAAGCCGCCAGTTGCCGGGCGAACGGCGTAGCCCTCAACCGTTCGATCTCGGACTCGTTGGCAACAACAAACAGCCCCTCCGGCAATCTGGCTGTCACCATGCCATCCGGTTTGAACATGTCGCCTGGTTTTCCTACAAGTAACAACTAATTGATCCACTTTTCCGAGCTGAGGCCGCCAACACCATCTTCAAGCGTCAGAGAATAACTGAAAGCTGGCAATCGAAGCTGCAAGCCTAGCATTGAAATAAAGCTTAACCGCACGCCTGAAACGGCAACCGTCACGATCGGGGCAACATCGGTTGAATTTTCGATGGTCTTATTTCCGATATCGCAACCATCCTTGGTCATCACACCCGCGCAAAACGGATCGCCGTAATAACCAAGGCCTGAAGGCCGGTAGGACACGGTCATGTTGCCTGCGGCCACCATGGGTGCCAGCGCCTGCACGCGGGCAAGAATGCCATTGTATGCATTCGCATCTGCGGAAGTATCGGTCACGATGCCACAATCGCCGCCGGCACAACTACATCCGGTCGCCGTGCAGGTCATGGCCGGGAAGGCATCGGCACAGACGATCGGCTCCCCGGCCGTCAAGCCTCCACAAGCTTCGCCGAAATCAACATTGTTCAACCCGCCGGCCACAAGATCGGTGGCCACTGCATGGCGCGCACCGCTTTGTACGCCCTTCTCGATCTGGTTGATCGCCCAGGCATAACGGCCCACATCGATGATCCCGAGCAGGAACACCAGCGCCACCGGCAGAATCAGCGCAAACTCCGCCGCCGAAGCCCCGCGCTCGTCGCGAAGAAAGTCGCGCAGGGCGTTCATACGCCGATCACCACAGCGTTAGACTTCGCCGTGAGCTTGATCGACGAGGTCAACACGCCAAGCCGCTCGAACAGCGAAGGGTAAGTCACGCCGGTGGCGGAAACCCGCACAATCGGCCCGCCCTGACCAAGCTGGGTGTAGATGCCGGTATCCACATAACCATTGGCATCGCACCACAGCTCCACGGTCACTTGCCCCGTCGTCCAGCCGCGCACACGGGCAGGTGCCGCCAGCGCTCCGTCGCCGGCGGGCAAAACGCCCGACACCGTTACGGCCTTGATATTCGCTTCCGCACCGGCATCCAGCGTCAGTGCGCCAGTCGTTTTGTCGCAGAATTTCTCTACCGGCAGCCGCGAGGCATAGCGCACCCCTTCACGCACGCCTTCCGTCAGCTTGTGCTGGGTCCAGACGAAATGCCCCGCTTCGAACCCGCCAAACAGCAACACCAGCAGGAACGGCAGCATGAGCACGAATTCCACGCTGGGCGACCCGGCTTCATCGCGAAGGAAGGAGCGCGCGCTCATCTGATCAGCACCGCCTTGCCCACGCCGAACTGCTGAAAGCCCGAAGCCCCTCCGTCTGCTTCCGCAGGGCCGATCAATTCCGCATAGAAATCATTGCCGCCGGATGTGTTCTGCACCGGTTGCAGCACGAAAATATCAACCCAGCGCAGGATCTTGACCGCCATTTTCCCCTTCAGATCCGAGCAATCGGCAGCGGCCACGGTCATCACCCGGCGATCTTTCGACCGCTTGTAATCGCTCAAGATATCATAGGGTGAATAGGCGTCCTTGTTGTCAGCAGGGTTGGGATAGCTGCAGGAATTGGTGTAGGTTTCCTTGCCATTTTTGCCAATCACGGGCGGCTTGGGATCGACGTTGGTAGGCGCCCTCCGGTCCGCTTCCTCCATCTCCCACTTGTACACTTCATACCGCGTCCAGTCGGAACCGACCTGCGCACGCTCTTCCGCGCTCAGCGTGGCGTGGTTGAGGTTCATGTATCCGGTTCGGTTCCAGTCGCCATTACCGAACACGCAGCCGCTTCCATTGGTGAAGCAGTCCTCCATCGGGAAGCCGGCTTTGTCTCTGAATACCCAGCCCTTATTGGCGTTTCCGGGAAGATTGGGCTGGCAGGCCTGCGAATTGTTTTCCTCAATCCTGACCCGGTTGCTGCGCACGTTGGTAGCCGCGCAATAGTCGCCGGTGGTGGGATTGCACTTCAGGCCAGAGGCGTTGCCCTGCCGGATATCGAAACGCGTGTTGAAGGCGGGGATTTCGTTTTCCTGATTGCCGGGATCGCTGCCGATGATCCCACCAATGCAACCGAACGCAGCGCTTTGCATACCAAGGCGATACACCGGCTTACCCTTGGTTCCATAGTTGATGTCAAGAAAGCCAAAGTTTCCAGCGGGTAACGAGGTTGTGGCCGGGTCGATCGAATTGGGCAGCATGCGGAAACGCATGCCCACACCCTGGTCCGCCTCGCCCGCACCGAAATCGGAACTGGGCGCGCAGAACATCATCGGGGCAACATTACAGGCGGCCTGCTGCAGGGTGGCCATGGCGCGGGCCTGGATCGGGCCAGAGGAAAATGCAGCGACGATCGGGGTCAGCGCATAGAACACCTCGCGCCCCTGCACCGTGACCTGGACGACCGTGGCGCGGGAGCCGTAAACACCGTAATCGGCTTCGGCGATCAGACCGGTCGGGGTGTCGTTGATATAGTTATAGCCTTGATAAAAGGCGAAATTCAGCTGCGTGATCGGGCGGGTATCGCCATCGCCATCATCATCGCGGTTGGAAAAACGGGTTTCGTTGACAAAGGCGCTGTCAGCCGTGGCGAAATACTCCGTCGCGGCATTTTTCGCTTTGTTTATAGCATCATCCTGCCCGTTAAGCTGGGTTACGGCGGCAAGAGCGGCCTGATCTGCGGCGTTCTGGAGTTCGCTGTCCATGGCCGCCATCCGGCCGTAATCGAAGCCGACGGCGGCGATGGCGACCAGGCCGAAGAGGGCAAGGGCGAACATGGGGGCGATTGCGCCCCTTTCATCGCCTCCGAAGGATCGGATTGCCTTGCCATTCATACGAAAACTCCATCTCCTTCAATGCCTTACCTACCGGACTCGCTGGAAGTGCTGATGCGATCGGGGCGTTTTACGGCGCCCTTGCGATAGCGTTCCACGGCTTGGCCGGCGTGTTCGGCGCTGGTGGCCGGATCCAGAAATTCGTATTGCGGATCGGGGTTTACGACCTGCGCCATCATGGTTTGGCGGTTTGCATCGCCAAAACTGGAAAGGCCCTGCTTGCCTTCTGCATCGTGGACGCAAGCGCCGAGCAACGGCACTGCAACGAGGGCGAGAGCGCGATACGACTTAATAGGCATAGCGCGGATCCTTTGTCGCGGGGCTGGCGGCGGATTGGGCCGGATCGGCAGGGGCGGCAGCGGCGCCATCAACCGGCGGCGGAGGGGCCAACGGAAGGGGGCGATAGCCTTCGCCATCGGTCAGCACATCGCTGGGATGCGGATCGGCGATCCGATCGGTGGGCAGGCGAACCTGATCGGGCCGGATGGGCGCGACGAGGCGCGGGGTGACGACGATCAGGAGTTCGGTTTCACCCTTCTGGAAGCCGGACGAGCGGAACAGGGTGCCGATGATCGGGATCGAACCCAGGATCGGCACCTGGCGCACCGTGGTCTGGAAATCGCGGCGGAGCAGGCCGGCGATGGCGAAGCTTTCCCCATCGCGCAATTCAACCGTGGTGCTGGCGCGGCGGGTTTGCAGGCCGGGCACGACAAGGCCGTTGACCGTGATCGAGGCGGTGGGATCGATCGAGGACACTTCGGGTTCGATGATCAGGTTGATCACCTTGTCCCCCAGCACGGTGGGGGTGAAGCCGAGGCTGACGCCGAAGGGCTTGAACTGCACGGTGATGGCATTGCCGCCCGTGCCGGTTGAACCGGAACCGCTTTGCACCACCGGCACCGGGAATTCGCCGCCGGCAAGGAACGAGGCCTTTTCACCCGAAAGGGCGATCAGGGTTGGTTCGGCCAGGGTTTTGGCAAGGCCGCGCCGTTCGAGCATGTTGAGCGTGGCATCGATGTTGAGCGAACCAAGGCTGAACGCCTTGGTGAGGATGCCGAAGGCATCGTTGATCGCGCCCAGCCGCAACTGCGGCGATGTGCCGGTGGAGGTGCTGCTGACATTGCCGCTGCTGTCAATCGTGGTGGTGGTGGTGAGATCGCCGCCGCCGGTGAGCCGGGCGCCATCGCTCAGCGCGCCGGAGAAGCTGCCATCGTTGGAGAGGCCAAAGCCGCTGACGCCGATCTTTTCGCCCAGCTGGCGGTTCACTTCGGCAAAGCGCACTTCCAGCATGACCTGCTGGCTGCCACCCACGGTGAGCAGGTTTACCACCTTGTCCCCGGCGAAAGCCTTGGCCAGCTGAAAGGCGCGATCGGCCGCGCCGGGATCGTTGACCATGCCGGTGAGCATGATGGAATCGTTGGTGATGCGGGCTTCGATATCCTGCCCCGGCACGACCTGGGCAAGCTGCTTGCGCAGGCTGACGACATCGGGGCCAACGGCCACATCCATGATGGCGATCACCCGGTTGCCGGCATCATAGAGGGTGAGGCTGGTGGTGCCGAGCTTCTTGCCGAGGACATAGACCGAGCGGCCGGAAATGGGCAGCACATCGGCAATTTCGGCGTTGCCGATCATCGCCTTGGCAATGGGCCGATCGGCGGTGACGACCTGGCTTTTATTGACCGGAACTTCGAGCGCGCCGGCATGAAGAGCGGCCCCTTCGGCCTGCTGCGCCATGACAGGCGCGGGCATGGCCAGGGCGGCGGCCAGCGCCAGCGGCGCGGCAAGGGAGGCGAGCAAGGGGGCGGCCCTGCGGCCAGAAACGCGGATCATCTTACCTTCCCCCCAGATAGCCAACCGGATAGGTTGTTGGCTCTACACCGCGAATAACGACCATCGACGGACCACTGACCGGCGCCGGGCCAGCCGCAAGGCCGGGCTGAGCCAGCGCAGGCTGAAGCGCGGGGGCATAACCGCCCGGCATGACCGCACGCTGGGCGCGGGCCGGAATGATGAAACGCGGGCCGCCGAGCTGGCGATTGGTGATAGTGGACGCGGTGGAAACCGAAGCGGCAGCGGGAGTGCCGGCCTGATTGGCGGCCAAAGCAGCGGCATCTTCCACCTTGCGCAGAACGAGGCTGAGCGAACCAATCCGTTCGGCAATATCCAGCCGCTGGGCATCGGGCAGGGTGACGGCGAGCGTGGCCGTTTTGCCGACCTTGGGATCACCCTTCTTATCATCCGCCAGTTGATCGATGGCCAGAACCTGCACGTTTTCGAGCAGGACATCGGAACGGAAATCTTCCGCCGTTGCGCCATCACCGGGAATCTTGCGGGTGAGCAGGACATCGACCATCGTGCCGGGCAGGACGAAGCCAGCCACGCCGGAGACGGCGGAAACGGCAATGGATTTGGCCCGCAGCCCTTCGGGCAGGATGGCGGCCAGGGTGGCGCGGCCATCGGTGCCGCTGACCTTGCTGGCCAGCACGGGCTCACCCGGAACCATCGGGCGCAAGGCGACGCGGCTGTTTTTCACCGCATCAGCCAAAGAGCGAAACGCCCCTTCAGGAACCGAAGCGGCGGGGAAAGCCTGCAGGCGCAGGTTCTGTTCGTTCAGCTTGGTGCCGAACTGCAAGGGCTGCGTGGCGACGACGATGCGGGTGATCTGCTGCTCGTCCGCGACCTGCTGTCGCTTTTCTTCAACGCCACTGAAAATGCCGTTGGCGATAATCACGGCCACAAGGCCGATCACGCCAGCAATGGCGAGCAGGACCCAGTTGCGCCCCTGCATAATAATTGCCCCCTGCGGAAAATTCAGGTTCCAATGGCCCCGCATTACTGCGGGGCCATGATTTAGGTTATTGGCCGCCGGTGTCGCCGGTGCCGTCAAGCAGATTAGTCTGGCAAGCCGTGCCGCTTGCCTGTCCGCAATCGCGCACATCCTGAGCCGCACCCACAAGAGCGCCGCGGATTTCATCGCCAAGAGTGAAGGCAGCGGCACCAATGGCCACGCCGACAACGGCCAGGATCAGCGCATATTCGGCAGCCGAAGCGCCGGATTCGTCACGGACGAAGGACTTGAGAAAAGCTTTCATGTTCAAATACCCCTGTAAACAAGGCGCAGGCCCCGGCCCGCCACCACGATCACATTAACAACAAGGCTCCGGCCTCTATTTCCGGTTGGCCCGTCCGAGAGAGGGGGTAACTTGGACCGACGCGACCTGGTTTATTTTTTGAAACCGGCTGATTTGCGCCGGTTCAAGCGCCGTTCCCTCGGAACTGCATCCTATTTCCGCCGATATGGCAGCATCGTCAATCGAAAACCGTTAGGAAAATTTTAACCCTTATTTACCGATAGTTAGCACTCTGGAGTGTAAACACGAAGGGTTAACACGGGGCTGGATGGGCCGGCGAATCACCCTTGATTCGCACTGGAAAGCCACCATTTTGCCTGTGTTGACCGATGGCGAATCCTGAAGGGATGGTTAACATGGCCAAGGCAGGAACTGTTGGCGAAGGGTTTACCGCAATGGGCGCGTGGGTGCATTCCATGCTGGCACGCTATGCCGCCGGGCTGGAGCAGCGCAGCGCGGCCATTCCCCGCGCGCTGAACCGCCACATCCGCTCTGCCGCGTGGGCATGGGCCCTGGTGTTCGGCCTGGCCAGCCTGCTGCGGGTGCTGTTTCCGGTTACCCCGGTGCATGGGGCATGGGACGCGGCGCAGATCATCGTGCCATACCTGTTGGTGGCGGCGGCGCCGATGGCCGGCTTCATGCTGGCGGCGGCCAGTTTTCCCCGCGGGATCAAAACCGCGCAGCCGGATATCCGCCTGGCGCTTTATGGCCGGTGGCGCAGCCTTTCGCTGCTGGAAGCCAAGGCCCACCCCGCGTTTGGCCCGGTGGGCTTCATGGCATCGCTGCTGGTGGGGATGCTGCTGAACGTGGTGATCCGCAGCTTTGAATACCTGCTGGCCGTGCCCGCCATGAATGCCCATGCCCCGGAATGGGGCACGGCGCTGTTCCATCTGATGACGATGGACGTGGTGGTGATGAACTTCTTCTACATGGTGTGCTTTGTGATGGCGCTGCGCGCCGTGCCCTATTTCCCGCGCATGTTGCTGATCGCGTGGGGCGTGGACGTGTGCATGCAGCTGATCATCGCCCGCCAGCTGGGCGCCCTGCCCGATCTGCCCGCCGCCGTGGCCGCGCCGCTGCACACGCTGCTGGAAGGCAATATCACCAAGGTGATGATCAGCGTGGCCGTGTGGCTGCCCTATCTGATCCTTTCGGAACGCGTGAACGTGACCTATCGGATGCGCGCCAGCGCCTGAGCGCGCGGCCTTGCGCGAATAGCCGCTTGGCGAGAGCGGCGGCGGGGCTTATCGTGCGCGCCTGAACAGGGGAAGCGCAGATGGCGCGTTTCAAGGCTTTGCATGGCAGGAATGCGCCCGGCGCAGGCGCGCTGGCGGCGGGCATGGGCCTTGCCCTGGCCGGCGCGCTTTCCGCGCCATCGGCCAGCGCCGGGGAAGCCGCCACAGCGATACGAGACGCAAAGCCGGCCGCGCGGGTGGTGGTATATTGGCCAAGGCGGCTGCGTGAGGCGGCCGATGCCCTGCCGGGGCCAGCCGAAAGCGCCAGCCTTTCCATCACCGAAAGCGGCGGCGCGATCAGCGTGGAAAGCGGCGATGCGCCGGGCGCGATCACCCTGGCCGACACCGGCATGGCCAGCGGGATAAGCCTGGGCGGCATGGCGGGGGGCGGAATGGCGAGGGGCGCGGTGAGCTTCAGCCGGGCAGCCGATGCACTGGGCGCGCCGGTGGACCTTTCCCACCCCAGCCTTGCCGCGCGCCCTGTGGCCAGCGGGGGATTGCGGCCGCTGGGCTCTGCCCCCACCGGGCTGCCGCTGGGCCGGGCATACCTTTCCAGCGGGTTTGGCCTGCGCGGCCATCCGATCCTGGGCGGAGTGCGCATGCATAGCGGCATAGACCTTGCCGCGCCGACCGGCTCGCCCGTGTTTGCGCCGGGGGCCGGCGTGGTATCGGCAGCGAGCTGGAATGGCGGTTATGGCCTGTTTGTCGCCATAGACCACGGCAACGGCACGCAAACGCGATATGGCCACCTTTCACGCATAGCGGTGGTTCCCGGCCAGCAACTGCGCGGCGGGGAAGTGATCGGCCATGTCGGCTCTACCGGGAGATCGACCGGGGCGCACCTGCACTATGAAGTGCGGATCGGCGGGCGCGCGATCAACCCGCTACAGCGGCGCTGAGCGGGCGAGGCCCGGCCGAAACATCCATAATAGATTAATTGAATCGCTTGCAATCCCTATAGCCTAACATAAGTTATG
>CAZVHM010000098.1:0-8165 GCA_964627175.1 uncultured Novosphingobium sp.
TGAACTCCCAGAAATCGAGGGCCGTCTGGTCGGCGTTCGGGCTGTCATGCAGGATGCGGTAGAGCGGATGATCGTCCGCCACGGTCCGTGCACCGCCTTTCGTTCGATAGACCATGAGCGGCAGCGAAGCGATCGTGCCGGCCAGCAGGTTGACGCAGGCCCAGGCAGCAGCCAGCCCCAAGACAGAGGTGGTGCTGACGATTTCGCCGCTGGCGCTCGGCCGCGCGCCCATCTCCCGGTAGAGGAACGGGTCGGTGAGGCCGATCGAGCGGGCCAGGTAGCTGACCGCCTTTTGCAGGAGGTTCACGCGGCGAGGCTCTTCAGCCAGTCGTCGATCGTGCCGCCGGTGTCACTGGACATTGCAGCTCCTACCGCCATGCACAGCGCCACGGCTGCGTCGATCTTGTTCAAGGCCCTCTGCTTGGAGAGCCAGTAATTGTCCCAGCGGTCGGTCTCGATCACCGCCGACATGATGGCCGAGACCAGCACCGGATTGCGCTTCAGCCGGATCCGGCCCTCGAGCATCATTTCCTCGAGCTGGCGGACCGAGCCCGGCATCCACAGGCCCTGGGGCTCGCGGTCCTGCGATTTGGCGGCCAGTTTCATGGCGTCGGTCGGCTTGCCGCGCTTGGTGCCGCCCTGCGGGTGCTCGACGAACTCCATGTCGAGCCCGAGTTCGGCAATGTCCTCTTCCAGCCGCCGGAAGGCGTAACGGTCGTAGGCGACCATCTGGACGTCGTAATCGCGATCGTATTCGGCCAGCGCCTGGGCAACGTGCCGGAAATTGATGTTCTCGCCCTGCGGCGCCTGCAGGAAACCTTGGGCAACCCAGACGTCGTAGGGCTGCTTGTCGCGCAGGGTGCGCGCGGCAAGCGTGTCACCGGGCGTCCAGGCCTCGATCCACGCATCGAAACAGGGCTTGCCGCCTTTCTCGCCGGTCCGCTGCACGGCGGCGAGCGCGGTAATGTCCCGGTTCTGGCTGAGATCGAGCCCGAGCCAGACCTTGGCGCCGGGCTTCGATTCGAAATCGGCCAGTAGCGGCTCGAGGGTTGCCCGGGTCATCCAGGCGGTCTCGGCGTCGGTCCAGACGCAGAAATGCAGCCGCAGGATACCGTTCAGCTGGCCGGGAATGGCCCGGGCCTGCGCCACGACCTCGGCGAGATATTCTTCTGTAATGGTCACGCCCAGGAGCGGGTTGGCCTTGATCCAGCAGGCCGGATCATTGAGCGGGTCGTCGCCTTCGTCGAGCGCGCAGACGTAGCTGAACGTCGTGTCGTCCAGCACTTCACCCAGATAGGTCGGGTCGGTCAGCGCATCGATGTTGCCGGCCGCGACCTTCACCGCGTGCTCATGTTCTTCCCAGGCCACCGAATTGCGGTCGGAGCCCGAGTTGGTGATCATGAACAGCAGCGGTTCGCGCCGGAACTTGAACCCCCGTTCCAGCATCTCGATGATCGAACGGTCCGGCAGCTCGTGGATCTCGTCCGCCAGCACAAAATAGGGCCGCGGCCCCGAGCCGGTCTTGCCGGTATCGCGCGACACCGGGCGGAAGAAAGACCCCGAACCATGGTGCGCGATGTTGAACTCGCGGCCAGGACCGCCGGAGAACTCCAGCCGCCGCGCCAATGCCGGCGACTGGCGGACCATCTTCACCGCGTCGGCAAACAGAATGCCCGCCTGTTCGCGCTTGGCGGCCGCCGCATAGATCTGGGCGCCGGCTTCCCCGGCCGCCGTCATCCCGAACAGGCCGATACCGCCCGCAACCGGCGATTTGCCGTTGCCCTTGCCCTGTTCGATGTAGGCCCGGCGGAACCGGCGGCGGCCATCGGCGCGTTTCCAGCCGAACAGGCTGCCGATAATGAAGGCCTGGCTGGGCTCCAGCCGGAAAGGCTGGCCCTCGAACTGGCCTTCGGAAAGCTTCAGCACCTCCTCGAAAAAGCCGAAGGCATGGGTTGCGGCTTCGAGATCGAACCGGATCCCGTCGGTGCGCTTCAGGTCGTCGAGGTGACGGCGACAGGCGTTGCGCACGTGGGGCCCGGCAACGATCTCGCCGGTAACAACCGCGCGGGCGTAATCGGTTGTCCGGTCAGCTGAAGAAGCGGTCGGCGGGGTCGGCGCCTTCCGACGTCGCCTCGGCTGAGATCCTGCTTCTGGCACTGGGCGTCATCCCGAATTCTGCGGCACAACGCATCTTGGCACCATGACACACCGTTAAAGGGCGATGTCGCTGACGGTTGCGCTCCACTGATGATTAACAAATAGTCGCTAGACTGTTGGCATGAACGACATGCCTCGCGATCTGCTGCCGCCTGAACAGACGAGCCGTGAAAAGGCACTGCAATCTGCCCATATCTTTCGAAGCAAACTGATCTAACGCTGCGCACAAGTCGAACGGTGGGCAGCGCAAACCATTGCCAGTCTTGCACCAGCCGCTTCTGCCAAAAGCCGTCCGGCGCTCCTTCTCCTTGGTCACAGGTTGGACGAAATCCGGGAGTTTGCGCGCAAGAGTCCGGAGCGCTTCAAGAACCCGGAACGCGTCATCGAAAAAATGGACCAGTTTCAGGCCTACTCGGAACTCCGCAGCGAACTTGCCCATGCCACGACCGAAGCAATTGTCCTGGAGGATGGGTCCATCCAGATCCAGTACGCCAATGCAGGCTTGGTACATCCTCTCATCGATCGTCGGATCATATTGGACGAAGAAAGATCGCGAGAAATCGCGAACAAACTGGCGAACCTGGTGAACCAGATCAGGCAGCTCGAGCTTAAATAGCCACCGTTTTGTTCCTACCGCCAATCAGCTGAAGAAGCGGTCGGCCGGGTCCCCGCATGATTGTCGGCCGTACAGGGACCGGCGGGGTTGCGCTGCGCGCGGGCGCAGGCAGAGTCAGGATATCCATGATGATTCTCCAATGGGGATGGATCGTGGTGCGGACGGCGGCGGTTTTGTGCTTGGCGGTACGGACCGCCGTCGTCCGGTCTTGGGGGATGGGTTTCAGGACACCGGCGCCTCCGTCAGAACGGGATGTCCGAGAGCTCATCGTCGAGCTGCTCGAGCGTGGTGCGGCTGGGGCGGACGCTCACCACCTGCGCCCCGGGGAACGCATCCTTGGCGGCAGCGAGGATCGGGTGACAACGGATGACGTTGGCGATCTCGTCGAGCGCCCAGACCTGTGCCTGCCGGCCATGACGCTGGGCCCGGCCGGTATCGCGCAGGTCGCGCACGAGGATCACGAGACCTTGCTCCGTCTCGAACTCCCACTGGTCGACCGGCAGCGGTTCGCCCTTCGTCTCGCGGGCCAGCTGGTCGAGCTTTTCGTATGCCCGCAGCATCGCCTCACCGTGCTGGCGAACGAGCTTGAGATTGAACTCCCACACCGCGGCGTTGAACAGCTTGTGCTGGGCGTGGAACCGTTCAGCCCACTCGATCGGCACCAGCATGGGCAAACGCCCGATGCCCCAACGCTCGTCCATTTCACGACCGCGTTGGTCGACGCAGTTGATGATGACCTGCATGTCGCTGATCTGACCATGCCGGGTCGGTGGCGCGCCTTTCATGCGCCCCTCCTTTCGTTGTTGAAAATTTGAGGCTGACGCGACGCGAAAAGCGGCTGCGGAAGCCCTAGGGGGTATGGGGGAACATAAGTGCAGCCTTCCGCATGCTTCCGCCCGTGCTTCCGCAACCTTCCGCAGGTGCTTCCGCAGACGAAAAACCTTGCTTCCGCACGCTTCATGGAGGCAGCGCGCAGCACCGATCCCGAAATGACCGAGAACGATGTGGTCACTGCGCTGGCGGGCTTTGACGGGCTGTGGGAATCACTGTTCCCGGCCGAGCAGGCCCGTATCGCCCGGCTGCTGATCGAGCGGGTCACAGTCAGCGCAGAGGGCCTTGCGGTCGATCTGCGCACCGAGGGCCTCGGATCGGTCATCCGGGAAATGGTCACCCCGAAACAGGAGTTGGCAGCATGAGCGCACCCACCACCATGCGGGTGTTCATCCCGCTCACCATCCGCAAGCGCAACGGGCGGCCGAAGATCGTGCCGCCGGCCGACTTGGTGCCGGACCCTGGCGGGGTGGATCCGCATGTGCTGAAGGCGATCGCCAAGGCGTGGAGCTGGCGGCGGAAGCTGGAAAGCGGGGCGGCCGCGACCATACAGGACATTGCCGATGCCGAGGGTTTCTCGGACCGCTATGTCGGGCGAATGTTGCGGCTGGCCTATCTGGCGCCTGCCGTGCTGGACAAGTTGATGCTCCAACGCATGTCACCGGCCGTGTCGATCAAGGAAATGGCAGCGGTGGCCGAATTGACGTGGACGGAGCAGGAAGCGGCGGTGCTTGGCTGAACGAAACGTCTTCTTCCGAAGAGATTACCGCCGTTCTCAAGCTGAAACTCGAAGCCGAATTTCGTCCATACACAAAGCGACGGAAGCGCCTCGCTGTATCGAGGTTCGACTTTCTTGCATCATGGCAAAGCTCGCTCGACTGGTCGCGCCTAGATGTTATAGGCTGTATCACAAGGCGGGGAATGATGGCGGATCGGTTTTCAGCATATGTAATCAAGGCTCTAGTGGACCTAATAACGGGCGGCGGTGGCAACGATCAAACGCCGCCGATCGGCATTTATCGTTCCGGCCCTAAGATCGAACAGTTCTTCCTAGATTGTGGTTTGAACATGCGTATCGGTTCAAGCTCACGATTGCCGGCGACCTTGGACTGTCTGCGCACTGCAGCTGCCGGAGAGAGTGGCGAACTCAATTTGAAGAGGGTCATCGAAAAGGTCTGCGATCCCCGAGAATATCTCGCTGAGCCCGAAAAGGCGTCCGCCGTTCGAGAACATCTTAACAAGGCGTTGGCGCCGGACGGCTTTGCCGTCACCATCCTTGAGGGACGGGCCATTCTTACAGAACGTCAGTCCGGTGGCGTGCTCGTCGAGCCGTTCATTCGGAAGGTTGCCATCCTCAATTTCGACACCGTCCAGATGGAAGTCGCGCGCGCGATCGTTAACACGGATACTGACCCAGAAGACGCCGTTACAGCAGCTTCTTCACTGATTGAGGCAGTCTGCCGATCGATCTTGATCGAACTGGGACTACCATTACCACCGCGGCGCGATATCGACGGTGTCCTCAAAGCTGTGCAAGAGCCGCTTGGCCTGTCGCCCGGCCGCAGCGATTTGGAAACCGAAATCGAAAACGACGTTCGCCAGATTCTCGGCGGTTTGACCTCGGTTGGAAAAGGGATCGGTGCGCTGCGAACCCATGGTGGTGATGCGCATGGTCGGGAGAAGGGGTATAGGCGAATAGACGCCCGCATTGCGCGATTAGCCATTAATTCCGCTAGCTCTTTAGCTCTATTCCTGATCGAAACTTGGGAACGGAAGGAGCAACGCGCCCTTCCACAGCATCAGGCATAGGCGCGTGCCGCAACTCTCCGATGTCCCATTCGCAAAAGCATGGCTAGATGCATTCCCCGCAGCTGACCGCGAAACGGCCCGCGCATTGGTCGACGAGATTCTTCTCGTCGGAGCAGACGAGTTCAAACGCGGCCTGAGCGCCTTGCTCGACAAAATCATACACGATTACAGCAAAGGCCGACCAAGCGCTCTGTATGTGGAGCGCGAAGTCGCGACCGACGCGGACGACAACGCATTACCGATCTTCGAAGGGATGAGTCGAGGACGCGCAATCGGCCACGGCCCAAATCCAGTAACCTTCGACCCGAAAAAACCGGAGATTGGTAGCGAAGGTCTGCTCGCCAATTTCGTAACAAGCTATTGCCGATTGCATGGCCCGAAGGCCCTGAATCATCCCGGGCCGGATGTAATGCGCAAACAGCGCGTCGGGCCTATCGTCATCGTTGCGGATTTTATTGGTTCGGGAAACCGGGTCTGGGATATGCTGGAGGCCTTCCGCACCGTCGCGACAATACGCAGCTGGCGCTCATACGGCTTCATCGAGTTCTTCGTCGTGGCCTACTCGGGGACTGAGGATGGCATGCGCTTGGTTCAATCCAGTAGATTACGACCAACCGTCCTGACCGTTGCAGGGTGTCCGACAATCTCAGGCTCGTTTCGTGGACCTGTACGCGACGCAGTCAATCAATTGTGTCGCACTTACCCAAAAGGGGATTCTAAGCCTCTTGGATATGGGTGGACAGGTGCACTTATCGCTTTTGAGCATGGTATTCCGAATAATGCGCCGCCGATCCTGCACAAAGAAGGAAAAGGGTGGATTCCATTATTTCGACGCCGCAGCACCCTCGAAGCCATCTCTGATTTTCCTCCAAGCAATGCCGAGGAAATAGGCGACCGAGCATCACATTTACTGCGGATGAAGAACGCCCAGCATTTCCTGGCGGATGCGCGCGGGCGCCGCTGGATACACACAATGCTGGTGCTGGCCGCGATCGATGGCGGGGCACGCTCCGCTGCGACTATTTCGGCGCAGACGCGGTTGCATCTGCCCGCAGTTCGGGAAATCCTCGCATTCACGCAGCTTGCGCGATGGACCAAAAACACTGGCGCCCTGACGAAGCTTGGGCGCGCGGAGCTCCAACGGCTCCGCAAGCGACGTGCTCGCACGCCTGTGCTTCCAAAGCCCAATAAACCGTTCTATTATCCGACACAGCTGAGGGCTCGATGAGGGCGGCTAGGAATGCGCCGCTTCGGCGGCGACTGGTCCTTTTGGGACTTGGGGCGCCGGATTACCGGCGTTCGTTAGAAGGAGCGAGATATTCACGCTGCGCGATGCTGCGAACAACGCCTGGCGAAGTCTTGGTCGATGTCCGCAGTATCACCCACCCGGGTGGGTCAAAGTAGGTGTCTTTGCCGAGTCCTCAGCGCTATCGGTCCCAGGGACGTCGTGAAGGCGTTGATGAGGCCGTGCTTGATAACGCACTCGCAGCCATGCGGCGTATCCGGGCAGCCGATCCTCGGATCACCCCCGTCCTAACCCTCAGGCATCTCAGTTATCTTGTTGACGTTCCGTTCCTGCATCTGCGGGAGATCGTCGCTCGACAGGCCCGGCGACCCTACAAAACCTTCTACCTAAAGAAGCGCATTCCTGGTCGCAGCCGGATGCGCATGATCAACGCCCCCAACGCCACATTGTTGAAAATTCACCGCTGGATCGTCGACAATATACTTCGGCACACAACCGCTCATGAATCCAGCTATGCGTTCCATCCCGGCAGCCGGCCCTTTGAAGCTGCGGAAGAGCATTGCGGTTGCGAATACCTGTTGAAGATTGATCTCGAAGACTTTTTTCACAATATTTCAGAGGGTCGCATCGCCGCCGTTTTTGCGAACTTGGGCTTCCCCAATCTGCTTTCGTTTGAGCTGGCGCGTCTCGTGACAATTGGCTGTGAGCGGCCTGGAAAACGGCCGGACCCCGCCGTTCGTTGGCCTATAATCCCATATTATCAATGCAGACACGAGGGTATGGTGCCGCAAGGCGCGCCAACAAGCCCCATGCTATCTAATCTTGTTATGTTCCGGACCGATGAGATGCTCACCCGGCTCGCTGCGGCGCATGGCATGAAATATACTCGATATGCCGACGACCTCGCTTTCTCATGCGGACCGGGCAAGGATCTGACGCAAGTTCGCCGCTTCATGCGGCTCGTCCTGGGCGAGCTCAACGACGCCGGCTTTCGCCCCAATCTTCGCAAAACCACGATCCGAGGGCCAGGAAGCCGGCGCATTGTGCTCGGGATGCTGGTGGACAGTGATCGTCCGCGCCTCACAGGTGAATATAAGGACATGATCAGGCTGCACCTGCACTATTTGACCTCGTCCGGCCATGGGCCAGCCGTGCACGCAGCAGCTCGCAAAACATCAATATCGGGAATTTTTCATCATGTTCGCGGCCTCATCGCTTGGGCACAAATTGTTGAACCAGAATTTGGCGCGGCGGCTCTGAAGAGGTTTGAGACCGTAGAATGGCCGCCAATTCAGCCTGACCCGTTTAGGGATGACGAGGACGAAGTCTAATTGCGGCTCGTCGCGCTCAGATATCTGAGCTGTTCTGCACTCCAACGCCCGGCTCCGGCTTGAAGCCGGATATAGGGTGGTGATTTGCGTGCATGCGATCGAAGGCGAGATCGGTTAGACGTGACCTGCCACGGGTAATTTCCTCCAGTTGCGATTAGAGTCCGGCCATCACGAG
>CAZVHM010000099.1:0-7973 GCA_964627175.1 uncultured Novosphingobium sp.
GGGCCTTGATCGCGCCCCAAAGGCACCTCGCCGAATTGCGAGGAGGCCTGAAAGCAAAAGCGGCCCGCTAGGGGCCGCTCCGCTTTGGTTACTTACGCAGACCCAGCTTCTGGATCAGGGCATTGTAACGATCCACGTCCTTGCGCTTCAGATAGTCCAGAAGCGAGCGCCGCTTGTTGACCATCATCAACAGACCGCGGCGAGAGTGGTTGTCCTTGTGGTGAGCCTTGAAGTGCTCGGTCAGGGTCTTGATGCGGCTGGTCAGGATCGCGACCTGGACTTCCGGCGAGCCGGTGTCATTGGCCTGGCGCGCGTTGTCCTTGATGATTTCCTGCTTCTTCTCAGGGCTAACCGACATATCATTCACTCCGCGACATCCGAAAGGTTGAAACCCCGGGAAACGGTCAGGCTTCCGCCGGAAAGCTCCACCAGCGCAACCGGCACAGTGCCGGCCCTCGCCCAGTAAAGCCCGTCCCGTTGGGGCAATCCGGCCAGAACGCGGCCCTGACGGACCGCCCTTGCCTGTTCCGGATCGAGGTCAAGAGCCGGGATGTCGACCAGCCCTGCCTCAAGCGGCAAGAGTACATTCTCAAGGGACGCGCCCTTACCCACTTCGTTCAGTTTGTCCAGCGAAATCGCCCGGTCCAGCCCGAACGGCCCGGCCTTCAGCCGACGCAGAAAAGTCACATGTCCGCAGGTTCCAAGCGCGCGGGCGATGTCCCGCGCCAGACTGCGGATATAGGTGCCCTTGGAAACGTGGGCCACCAGCGTCGCCTCGTCGGCGGCACATTCACGCAGTTCCAGCGTGTGGATCGTCACCGCACGTGATTTCAGCTCCACGGTCTGCCCCGCACGCGCCAGATCATAGGCCCGCTGACCATCCACCATCAGCGCCGAATAGACCGGGGGCACCTGCTCGATCGGCCCGGTAAAGCGCGGCAGGATCGCCTCCACGTCTGCGCGCGAGGGCCGCACCGCACTCTCTGCGATTACCGCGCCTTCAAGATCCAACGTGTCGGTCTCACTGCCGAAGCGAACAGTGAAGGCATAGGTTTTGCTGGCATCCAGCATCCGTCCGCACAGCTTCGTCGTCTCGCCCAATGCAATGGGCAGAACGCCGGTCGCCAGCGGGTCGAGCGTGCCGCCGTGGCCCACCTTGACCTTCTTGCCGAAACCCGCCTCGCGCAAGTTCCGTTTCACCGCAGCCACAGCCTGAGTAGAGCCAAGCCCCAGCGGCTTGTCGAGCACGATCCAGCCGTTCGGTCCGGTCACGACAGACGACCGGAGAGGGCGATGGCTTCAGCCAGCGCAAGATAGTGCTCGGTCAGCCAGTTGGCCGGGGTTCGCACGATCGCGCCGATCGGATCGAAGCCCGGAATCAGTGTTGGCAGCAGGATCAACACGACCAGCACCAGCGCGAAGCCTAGCCCGCGCAGCCTGGCATAGCCTTCGCGTAGCGGGCTGGGCAGCAGCCCTTCGACGATGTGCGAACCATCGAACGGCGGCACCGGCAACAGATTGAACAGGGCAAGGAAGACATTGATCGCAAGGAAATTGACCAGGTTCTGCGCCAGGAAACCAACCACCGCCGGCGCATTGCCTGCCCCGGCAAAGGTCTGGGCAAGCAAGCCAAGCAACACCGCACCGATGGCGGCCAACACGAAATTGGAAGCCGGTCCCGCCGCAGCCACGATCATCATGTCGCGCCGCGGATTGCCCAGCCTGGCGGCCACGACCGGCACCGGCTTGGCCCAGCCAAACACGGGCAGGCCCGCCAGAGCCAGCATTCCCGGCAGGACAACCGTGCCCACCGGATCGACATGGCGCAGGGGATTGAGGCTCAACCGGTTCAGTTCGGCCGCCGTCGGATCGCCCAGTGCCCGTGCGGTCCAGCCGTGAGCAACTTCGTGGAACACGATGGCGATGACCAGCGGCAGGATCAGCGCGGCGGCCTTATAGATGGTGTCGGTCATCGTGGTTTGTGCGCCCCGGAAAGATGCTTATGGCCGCAGAGCTGCCTCACATGGCCCGGCAGCGTTAGTCCTGATCTTCAGCCAGATCGCGCTGAACCCGCGGATCGGCCAGCAGGGCATCGATTCGACTCGCTTCGTCGAAGCTCTCGTCACCAAGGAACTTGATCCGGGCGGCATACTTGAGCTTCAGCTTGCCGGCCACTTCCTTCTGGAAAAAGGCAGTGTGCGTACGAAGCGCCTTCAGCACCAGTTCTTCGTCCGCCCCCAGCAGCGGCTTCACAAATACCGTGGCATGGCGAAGGTCCGGGCTCATCCGCACTTCGGTGACTGAAATAGTGCGCGCGCTCAGCACATCGTCGTGCACCATCTGCCGTGTCAGCAGTTCCGAGATCACATGGCGTACCTGTTCGCCGACCTTGAGCAGGCGAACGGAACGAGTTTCAGGAGTGGCTTGCTGACGGGACATTACTCGGCACTCTCGATCATCTTGGCATGGATCCGGGCAAGCGAGCGCAAATTGCGCGCCGTGCCGCGGCATCCCAACCGCTTTTCGATGAAGGGTCCTGTCAACCGGCTGTGACCGGCCCCTTCGACATAGTCGATATAGAGCGCGCGAGGCCCAAGTGCGAGCCTCTCCGGCCCGCGACCTTCATGATCGGCCAGAAGAACGCGAAATTGCGCCGGATCGACATCCCGGTCGAGAAACATCGTGTGGACCAGCGCCTGATCGCCATCGGCAGCGAACGGGTTACCGGTGATCGCCTCTGCCACTTCCGCAGCGCTGCGAACCGCGGCGATGGACCGCATCCCGAATCGCTGGCGCAAGACAAACTCCAGCTTTTCCTCAAGCCCGCGCGTCGGCCGCTCGTCATGGTCGAACAGCACGTTGCCGCTGGCCACCACCGTTTCCACGTTGATGAAATCCTCACGCTCCAGCGCGGCGCGCAGTTCCGGCATGGTCAGGCGGCTTCCGCCTACATTGATGGAACCCAGAAAGGCAGCGTAGCGAGGCATCAGAATCCGATCACCCAAAGCTGAAGGACCACAACCGATACAATCAGCAGAAACAAAAGACCCAGACACGCCGTAACAGCGTATCCGGGTCATTTGTCAGCCTCATCGGCCGCAGCTTGCGCTGCTTAGCCGATGGTCCGTTCGCGCATCTCGACCTCGAAGACTTCGAGCATGTCGCCAGGCTTGATGTCGTTCGTGTCCTGCAAGACCACGCCGCATTCGAGGCCCGCGCGGACTTCAGGAACATCGTCCTTAAAGCGGCGGAGCGAAGCGATGACCGTCTTCGAAACGATGACGTCGTTGCGGGTAAGACGGGCGTTGATGCCCTTCTTGATGTAGCCTTCGAGGACCAGCAGGCCGGCGGCCTTGTCCTTCTTGCCGGCCGGGAAAACTTCCTTGACCTCGGCGCGGCCGACAACATGTTCGAGCCGTTCCGGCCCCCAGATACCGGCCATCTCCTTGGCGACTTCGTCGGTCAGGTGATAGATGACGTCGAAGTACTTCATCGACACCTTGTGACGCTCGATCATCTCGCGCGCCTTGGCGTTCGGACGGACGTTGAAGCCCACGATCGGCGCACCGGAAGCAGATGCCAGCGCCACGTCGCTCTCGGTGATCGCGCCGACGCCCGAAGCGAGGACACGCACCTTGATCTCGTCGTTCGACAAGCGGTTGAGCGCGTTGACGATCGCCTCGGCCGACCCCTGAACGTCTGCCTTGATGACCACCGGATATTCCAGCACAGCCTTCTTGGCGGCAAGCGCGGAGAACATGTTCTCGAGACTTGCGGGTGCCTGAGTGGTGCGCTTGGTAGTCGCCTGCTCCTGGCGGTAAGACGCCACTTCGCGGGCACGGGCCTCGCTTTCCACCACAGTCAGGGTGTCGCCGGCCATCGGCACACCGCCAAGCCCCAGAACCTCGACCGGAAGCGAGGGCGGTGCCGCCTTCACCTGACGCCCCTTGTCATCCAGCATGGCGCGAACGCGGCCGGAATGGGTGCCCACCACCAGAATATCGCCCACCTTGAGCGTACCGCGGGTGACAAGCACCGAGGCGAGCGGCCCCTTGCCCTTGTCGAGCTTGGCCTCAATCACGGTCGCCTCGGCGGCGCGATCGGGGTTGGCGCGCAGTTCCATCACTTCGGCCTGAAGCAGGATCTTTTCGATGAGCTCGTCAAGGCCCTGGCCCGTCTTGGCCGAAACCTCGACGTCCTGAACATCACCGCTCATCTGCTCGACGACGATCTCGTGCTCGAGCAGGCGCTCGCGGATCTTCTGCGGGTTCGCCTCGTGCTTGTCAGCCTTGGTGATCGCCACGATCATCGGCACGCCGGCGGCCTTGGTGTGATTGATCGCCTCAACCGTCTGCGGCATGAGCCCGTCGTCGGCCGCCACCACCAGAATAACGATGTCGGTGACGTTGGCACCGCGCATGCGCATCTCGGTAAAGGCCTCGTGGCCCGGCGTATCGAGGAAGGTGATCAGATCGCCGCTCTTGGTCTTGATCTGATAGGCGCCGATATGCTGCGTAATGCCGCCAGCTTCGCCCCGCACCACATCGGTGCCGCGCAGCGCATCAAGCAGCGAGGTTTTGCCATGGTCGACGTGGCCCATGATGGTCACGACGGGCGGACGCGCCTTCAGCGTTTCTTCGGCATCAACGTCGACGCTGCTATCGATGTCGACATCGCTCTCGCTCACGCGCTGGATGTTGTGGCCGAATTCCTCGACCAGCAGTTCGGCCGTGTCGTGGTCGATCGTCTGGTTGACGGTGACCATCACCCCCATCTTGAACAGCGCCTTCACCAGGTCGGCGCCCTTCTCTGCCATGCGGTTCGCCAGTTCCTGAACGGTGATCGCGTCGGGCACGACCACATCGCGCACCTGCTTCTCGCGTGGCTGCGACTGGCCGGCAAAGTGGGCCCGCCGCTCTTTTTCGCGGGCACGCTTCAGGGCGGCAAGGCTGCGAGCGCGAGCGCCCTCGTCCTCGTTCAGTGCGCGGGTGACGGTCAGCTTGCCGCCACGACGCTCATCGCCCTTGCGGTCGCGCTGCACGGTCGCCGGTTTCTTGGCCGCAGCCGGTTCCGGCCGCTTGGGCGCGGGCGGAGCAGCCACGGGCGTAAAGCGGCGCGGTGGCGGGGTAACGGCCGGGGCCGCAGCGGGCGCAGCAGCGGCAGGTGCCGTTGCTGCCGGCGCAACCGCAGCCGCGGTCGGGGGGGCAACCTCAGGCTTGGCCGGTGCTTCAGGCACGGTTTCTTCCACTGCCGGAGCAGTCGACTCTGGTGCGGGAGCAGCCGCGCTCTGGGCTTCTGCCTTGCGATTTTCCTCGGCACGGCGACGCTCTGCCTCGAGAGCGCGGGCGCGTTCCTCTTCTTCCCGGCGACGGGCGTCCTCGGCCATTCGCAAGCGCTGTTCCTCGGCCTCGCGCAGCAGGCGGGCCTGCATTTCCTGGCGGGTCTCGCGGCTGGCCGCGGGAGGCGGAGGCGCGACCGGACGCGGCGGAGCAACCGGTGCTGTTGCCGCCGGAGCCGGAGCCGGAGCCGGAGCCGGCGCAGGTGTGGGTGCCGGCGCCTGAGCCGGTGCGGCTTCGGCCGCAGTACCCTCACCGGGCTTGCCGATCAGCTTGCGCCGCTTCACCTCGACCACGACCTTGTTGGTCCGGCCGTGGCTGAAGGTCTGCTTGACCTCGCCCGCTTCGACCGAGCGCTTCAGCCCAAGCGGCTTGCGGCCAAGCGTCGGTTTATTGTCGGTCTCGCTCATAGGTTCCAAACAGTCCTTCAAATCAATTCGTCGTGCCCGAGGGTGCGGCCCCAAAATCCGATTCAGAGGCCGTCCGCTCGTTCAAGTCTTCTGTTCCGGTCTCGCGAGGCAGGCCCGAAAAATGGACCAGCCGCTGCAGCACCGCGTTCAGCCTATCGGCTGCGGCGGAATCGGTCAGCGCCAGATGGACGACGTTGTCGCGGCCCAATGCCACAGACAGAGCCGCCCGGTCCAGTGGCAAGCGCATGCCGACCAGACCACTACCTTCCGCTTCGCACCCGACCCGCCATGCCTGGTCAAGCTTGCGCGAACCATCTTCGCCAGCGTCGGCGGCATGAGCCAGCCAGGCAACTTTGCCGCCACGCGCATTTTCGGCGATCCGATCAGATCCGACCAACAGCCTGCCGGCGCGCATCTCAAGCCCCAGTCGATCGACAAAAGCGCGCACCAAGGCCGCTTCGATTCGCGCCGCAAGGTCATCGGGGATGGTCAACGACGCACCTTTGAAGGCACGCGCCAGCGCTCCCTTCAATTTGCCCTTCGTCAGCGCGATTTCAAGGTCTGCACGCGAAACGCCGATCCACGCCCCGCGACCGGGGGCGCGGGCCAGAACATCGGGCAGCACCAACCCGTCTGGCGAGATGGCCAGCCGGATCAGCGCGTCACGCGGGGCAGTATCCCCGGAAAGGATGCATTTCCTTTCCGGGCCTTCCACCGAATTGTCGGAGCTTACGCGTTCATTGTGAGGAATCCGCATCGGCGGCCTCCTCACCAGAGTTTGCTTCCTCGTCGGTGAACCAGTGGGCGCGGGCAGCCATGATGATTTCGTTGCCCTGCTCGTCGCTGAGGCCATATTCGCCCAGCACACCGCCCTTGTCGTCGCTCCGTTCGCGGCGCGCACCGTCGCGACGGCGCTGCTCGACCCGCTTCTTGGCGATCAGTTCGTCGGTCGCCAGATCGGCCAGATCGTCGAGGGTCTTGATCCCCGCCTTGCCGAGCGTAACCAGCATTGCCTCGTTGAGGTGCGGCAGCTCGGCCAAGGCGTCTTCCACACCGAGAGCACGGCGAGCCTGACGGTTGGCTTCCTCGCGGCGCTCAAGCGCCTCAAGCGCGCGGCTCTGCAGCTCTTCGGCCAGTTCCTCGTCGAACCCTTCGATGGCGGCGAGTTCCGCCAGTTCGATGTAGGCCACTTCCTCCAGTTCGCTGAAGCCTTCGGCCACCAGCAACTGGGAGAGGGTTTCATCGACGTCGAGTTCTTCCTCGAACATCTTGGAGCGCTCGGCGAATTCCTTCTGGCGCTTTTCCGAAGCTTCGGCGTCGGTCATGATGTCGATCTGACGGCCCGTCAGCTGGCTGGCGAGACGGACATTCTGGCCACGTCGACCAATCGCGAGAGAGAGCTGGTCATCAGGTACAACCACCTCGATCCGCCCCTCTTCCTCGTCGATCACGACGCGCGAAACGGTAGCGGGCTGGAGCGCGTTGACCACGAAAGTCGCGGTATCCTCGCTCCACGGGATGATATCGATCTTTTCGCCCTGCATCTCCTGCACGACCGCCTGGACACGGCTACCCTTCATGCCGACGCAGGCGCCGACCGGATCGATGCTCGAATCGCGGCTGATAACGCCGATCTTGGCGCGGCTGCCCGGATCGCGGGCGGCGGCCTTGATCTCGATGATGCCATCGTAGATTTCGGGCACTTCCTGAGCGAACAGCCGCTTCATGAAATCGGGATGCGCGCGCGACAGGAAAATCTGCGGGCCGCGGTTCTGGCGCTCCACCTTGAGGATCAGGGCGCGGACACGCTCGCCCACGCGGGCGGCTTCGCGGGGGATCTGCTGGTCGCGGCGGATCACGCCCTCGGCCCGGCCGAGATTGACGATCACATGGCCAAACTCGACCGACTTGATCACGCCAGTGATCACTTCGCCGGCCCGATCCTTGAATTCGGCATACTGCCGGTCACGCTCGGCATCGCGAACCTTCTGGAAGATCACCTGCTTGGCCGACTGGGCATCAATGCGCCCCAGATCGACCGGCGGTAGCGGATCGACGATGAAGTCACCCAGCTTGGCCCCCGGCTGCAGCTTCTCGGCCTGCTTGAGATCAACCTGCTTGAAATAGTCGTCAACGTGCTCGACCACCTCAACCACGCGCCATAGCCGCAGATCGCCGGTGCGCGGATCGAGCTTGGCGCGAATGTCGTTTTCAGCGCCATAGCGGT
>CAZVHM010000100.1:0-7901 GCA_964627175.1 uncultured Novosphingobium sp.
AGGTCCTGAGCTATGACGGCGAGACCGAGCCGGATATCGTCGCGATGATCGCCGCTTCGGCCGCCCTGACGATTTCGGGCGTTCCGTTCATGGGCCCGATCGGCGCTTGCCGCGTGGGCTTCAAGGATGGCGAATACCAGCTGAACCCGTCGATGAGTCAGGTTGCTGAAGGCCGCCTCGATCTCGTTGTCGCCGCGACCGATTCGGCCGTGATGATGGTGGAATCGGAAGCCAAGGAACTGACCGAGGACGAGATGCTCGGCGCGGTGATGTTCGCCCACGACGAGATCCGCAAGGTCGTCGGCGCGATCATCCAGCTGGCCGAGAAGGCCGCCAAGGATCCGTGGGTAATCGACCTCACCGACAACACCGCCGACATCAAGGCGAAGCTCAAGGAACTGGTCGGCGCCGATATCGCCGCAGCCTATAAGCTGACCAACAAGTCCGAGCGTTCGAACGCCCTCAACGCGGCGCGTGCCAAGGCCAAGGAAGCCTTTGCCGCAGAAACCCCGCAGACCCAGATGGTTGCCATCAAGACCATGAAAAAGGTCGAGGCGGACATCGTGCGCGGTGCCATCCTCAAGGACGGTCAGCGCATCGACGGTCGCACCACCACCCAGATCCGCCCGATCGAGGCAATGGTCGGCTTCCTGCCGCGGACGCACGGTTCCTCGCTGTTCACTCGTGGTGAAACGCAGGCGATCTGCACCACCACTCTGGGTACCAAGGACGCCGAGCAGATGATCGACGGGCTGGATGGCCTGTCGTACCAGCGCTTCATGCTGCACTATAACTTCCCGCCTTACTCGGTCGGTGAAGTGGGCCGCTTCGGCGCTCCGGGCCGCCGCGAGGTTGGTCACGGCAAGCTGGCATGGCGTGCCCTCAACCCCGTGCTGCCGAGCAAGGAAGAGTTCCCCTACACGATCCGCGTGCTGTCCGACATCACCGAGTCCAATGGCTCGTCGTCGATGGCCACGGTCTGTGGCGGCTGCCTTTCGATGATGGATGCCGGCGTTCCGATCGAGCGCCCGGTTTCGGGCATCGCGATGGGTCTGATCCTTGAGGGCGACGAGTTCGCTGTTCTCTCGGACATCCTGGGCGACGAGGATCACCTCGGCGACATGGACTTCAAGGTGGCCGGCACCAGCGCTGGCATCACCACGATGCAGATGGACATCAAGATCGCGGGCATCACGCGCGAGATCATGGCGCAGGCGCTGCATCAGGCCAGTGAAGGTCGGGCGCATATCCTGTCCGAGATGACCAAGGCTCTGGGTGAGGCCCGCACCGAGCTTTCGGCCCATGCCCCGCGCATCGAGACGATCACGATCGACAAGTCGAAGATCCGTGACGTGATCGGCACCGGCGGCAAGGTGATCCGCGAGATCGTTGCCACCACCGGCGCCAAGGTGGATATCGACGATGAAGGGATCATCAAGATCTCCTCATCCGACACTGCCCAGATCGAAGCGGCCAAGAACTGGATCCTCGGCATTGTCGAGGAAGCCGAAGTGGGCAAGGTCTACAAGGGCAAGGTCGTCAACATCGTCGACTTCGGCGCCTTCGTGAACTTCATGGGCGGCAAGGACGGTCTCGTCCACGTTTCCGAAATGAAGAACGAGCGCGTGGAAAAGCCGACCGACGTGGTGTCGGAAGGCAAGGAAGTCTTCGTCAAGGTGCTCGAGATCGACAACCGCGGCAAGGTTCGCCTGTCGATGCGCGTGGTCGACCAGGAAACTGGCGAAGAGCTGGAAGATACCCGTCCTGCTCGCGAGCCGCGCGAGCCGCGTGGCGACCGTGGCGACCGTGGCGGTGATCGCCGTGGCCCGCGCCGCGATGGCGATCGCGGTGGCCGTGGCGGCGACCGTGGTCCGCGCCGCGAAGGTGGCGACCGGCCCCGTCGCGACCGTGAAGAGGGCGGCAACCCGGATCACATGCCGGCGTTCCTCAAGGGCGACGATTGAGCCATCACCGCCCTGTTTCCTACAGGCAAATGAAAAGGGGCTGCCTTGGCAGCCCCTTTTTGATTCTGGCAATCTGCCGGGCAGGGTGCAGACCCCGCCCGGCGTTCCATTCAGTTCTTGGTCGGCGTGGCGCCCAGGAAATCGCCCTTGCCCAGCGGCACGCCCTTCATCCGCAGGATGTCGTAGGCGGTAGCGGCGTGGAAAAAGAAGTTGGGCTGGCTGAAGCCAAGCAGGAAGTTTTCCGCCGTGTATTCGCGGCGCACGATGTTGGGAACAGAGAACACCACATCGCGGCCGATCACGCCGTCAAGCTCGGCGGGATCCAGCGCCGCGAGAAAGGCCATCGCGTCTTCCAGCCGTTCGTCCAGTTCGGCAAAGCTAGCCGGCAGCGGGCTGCGGTCGGGCGAGAATTCGCCGCTGCGCACACCTTCGACCGCGCCGCGCGAGTGGGCGCAGCAGCTTTTGATCTGGAAGGCAAAGGGCAGCATGTCGGGCGCCAGCTTGGCGCCGATCAGGTCTTGCGGTTCGATGCCCTGCTCGTCGGCGAAGTTGGCGGCCTTGATTACCAGACCCCTGCTGGCGCCAAGGATCTGCAGCCAGCTGGGAACGAGGGCGGCATGAAGGGAAAACGGCACGTTCAGGTCTCCTTGTTGTGATGGGCAACGCGCTGGCGCCGGATCGGCTCGTAAGTCAAGCGGTGGGTGGTGCCGCCGCTTTCACTTGGCGTTCACCGCGGTGCTGGCTATAGCCGCAGCCATGCTGTCCCGTTCTCCGCTGAAGCTCGCCCTCCTTGCCACCGCTGCGGCTGCCACCGTGCTTGTTGCCGGCTGTGCCAGTCAGGGCGGCAAGAGCCGCGACACCGCATATGTCGCCCGCGATGTGGATACGCTCTACGCTGCCGCAAAGGATCGGCTGGATGCGGGGCGGACCAGGGAAGCCGCTGCCTTGTTCGACGAGGTGGAGCGCCAGCACCCCTATTCGCCCTGGGCGCGCCGTGCGCAGCTGATGAGCGCCTTCAGCTACTACGTGGATCGTGACTACACGAAGGCAATCCAATCGGCCCAGCGCTTCCTGTCGATCCATCCGGGCAACAAGGATGCGCCTTACGCCTATTACCTGATCGCTCTTTCCCAGTATGAGCAGATCAGCGACGTGACGCGCGATCAGAAGGCGACCAAGCAGGCGCAGGACGCGATGAACGAGCTGATCCGGCGCTATCCCAATACCCGCTACGCGGCCGATGCTCGCTTGAAGCTCGACCTGATCAACGATCACCTTGCCGGCAAGGAAATGGATATCGGCCGCGCCTATCAGCGCCAGGGCAAGTGGCTTGCCTCCACGTTGCGCTTCCGCACGGTAATCGACAAGTACCAGACCACCAGCCATACACCCGAGGCGCTGTACCGGCTCACGGAAAGCTATCTATCCATCGGCCTGCCCGAAGAGGCGCGCAAGGCGGCAGCTGTGCTGGGCGCCAACTATCCGGGGAATGAGTGGTACGAACGCGCCTATCGCCTGGTGGGCAAGCATGTCGCGGGAGCCGCCGCTTTATAATCAGGGGCATATTAGCAGCCTTCTACCAGCCCGGTTGACAATGTGCTCGGGGAGCGGTCTTGTCTCCCGATGCTCTCGCAAAAGACGCGATACACGATCCGTGCCTTGCAGCACCTTGCCGATCACTGGCAGCAGGGGCCAGTTCGGCTTGATGCGATTGCCGAAGCTCAGAACATTCCGCGCAAGTTCCTGACGGTCATTCTCTCCGAGATGGCGCGGGAAGGGGTGGTCATATCCACGCGGGGGCGGGAAGGGGGCTATGAGTTGGCCCTTGCGCCGGTTGATATACGCTATGGCGATATCATTCGGTTGACGCGCGGCAGCTTGGCGCTTGTGCCCTGCGCGGCGCGCAACGCGCACGAACATTGCACCAACTGCCTGCCCGAAGCGGAATGTCGGCTTCGCGGCCTTATGCTGACCTTGCGCGACGAGATGGCCAATATGTTGGATCGGATCACGCTGGCCGATCCGATTGCGGTCGAGCCGCCATTCCCGGAGACGGAAGGCGGCTGATCACGCCGACAAGGCAAAAGGCGGCGCGCAAAAGTTTCGCTTCATCGCCGCATAGATGATCTCATCTTGTCTACTTAATTGGTAGAGTTACAAGTGCCGCCACCAAGGAGGCACTGATGGCACATCCGAATGAATCCGGGCAGCGGGAGACGCTGTCACCCGAGAAGGCCGCTGCGATCGCACTTGATGCGGTGGTCGAAGCGATTTCGCGCCTGCGTTATGGGGCGATCGAGCTGACCGTTCACGATGGCCGGGTTGTCCAACTGGAAGTGACCGAAAGGCAGCGCTTCTCCTGATTTCCCCGTCCCGGGGGCTTATTTACCGAAACCGTTTCCTCCCTGCCGGTGATCTGGCCGGCAATTCACTTGATGCAGACCGGACCGCCGGATGCATCCATTCCCTTCGAAGGATTGGATCATGCATTCGTTCGTCCGCAGCGGCCTGTTGGCTGCAACTGCCCTTGCCGCGCTGGGCACTTCTCCCGCTCTTGCATCCACGGCCGAATTCGGCGCCGAAGAACAGCCCAGTTCGGCCGGCACCGGCGCGATCGATGAAGGCGGGGAAATTCTTGTCACCGCCCGTCGCCGCCAGGAAACCGCGCAGGCAGTGCCGCTGGCGATATCGGTCGTCGGCGGTGATCACATCGACAATACTGGCAGCTTCAACGTTGGCCGGCTTCAGCAACTGACCCCGACACTGCAATTCTATTCGTCGAACCCGCGCAACACTTCGCTGTCGATCCGCGGCATTGGCGCGCCTTTCGGTCTCACCAATGACGGTTTCGAGCAGGGCGTGGGAATCTACGTCGACGATATCTATTATTCGCGGGTAGCTTCGGCCACGCTCGACTTTCTCGACGTTGCCCAGATCGAGGTGCTGCGCGGGCCGCAGGGCACGCTCTATGGCAAGAACACGACGGCCGGCGCCATCAACATCACCACGCGCCAGCCAACCTTCGATTTCGAAGGCCGGGCCGAAGTGTCGGTCGGCAATCTCGGCTTCAAGCAGGCCAAAGCCGCCGTTTCAGGCCCGCTTTCGGACACTGTCGCGGCGCGCCTCGCGGTATCGTCTACCAGCCGGCTCGGCACGATTTACAGCACCGTGTTCAACCGGGATCTGAATTCGCAGGACAACCTTGGTTTGCGCGGTCAGGTGCTGTTCCGTCCGAACGCCGATCTCGATATCACTCTGTCGGGCGATTTCAGCCGGCAGAACCCGGCCTGCTGCGCCACCGTCTATGTCCGCGAGGCACCGACCCAACGGCCGGCCTATCGCCAGTATGCCGCGCTTTCGGAAGCTTTGGGCTATGCGGTTGCCAGCAAGAACCCGTTTGACCGGGTTACCGACAACGATGCCGCGCTCAGTGCTGGCAACGAGTTGGGCGGGGCCGCCCTGCGGGTGAAGTGGAATGTCGGCGGCGGCACGCTGACCTCGGTCACGGCCTGGCGCTATTGGGACTGGAAGCCGGCAAACGACCGCGATTACACTGGCCTGCCGATCACCACCCTGTCGCAGAATCCGTCGCAGCAGAACCAGTATACCCAGGAACTGCGCTACAGCTATTCGGCGCCGAAGTTCGATTTCCTGGTGGGGGCGTTCGGTTTCCACCAGAAGGTTCGCACTCAGGGCACCGAGCAGTTGGGCTCAGCGGCCAGCCGCTGGCTGCTCGATCCCGGCGCGAACAACACCGATTGCCTGACCAACCCGGCGGCGCTGGCCTGCATTCCGGCCACGCTCGACGGATTGACTGCCTATAACGACATCCGGCTCGACAATACGAGTGCGGCCCTGTTCGGCCAGTTTAGCTGGAAAGTCACCGATGCGCTGACCATCCAGCCGGGCGTTCGTCTCAACTATGACAAGAAGGACGGCCTTTATCAGCGCCGCGTTTTCACGAACTTTGGCAATGGCAGCGAGGTCACCTTTGCCACCTCCGGCGCTGTCGCCACCCAGCAGCGGGGGCAACTCACGCCGCAGAAGATCGAGCCGAAATTCAGCGCGTGGAACTTCTCCTACGATCTCAACGTCAGCTACAAGGTCTCGCCCGATGTCCTGGCCTACGGGACTTACGCGAAGAGCTTCAAATCGGGCGGGGTGAACCTCAACGGCGTTCCGAACGATGCCAGCGGCAACCCGCTGGTGGCGGTCGGCTCGATCAAGCCCGAATCGGTCAACCACTATGAGGTCGGCGTAAAGTCGCAATTCTGGGATCGCCGCGCCACGCTGAACGTCTCGGCGTTCCGCACTGACATTGCCGATTTCCAGGCGTTGGTGAATTCGGGTGCCATCACCACGACGCGCGGCTATCTGGCCAACGCGGAAAAGGTTCGCACCCAAGGGTTCGAGGCAGATTTCTCGCTGCGCCCCAGCGAGCGGTTCAATCTTTACGTCAACGGTGCCTACAACGATGCCAAGTATGTGAAGTTCGCCGGCGCGCCGTGCAAGCCTGAACTGTCGGGCGGAAGCAGCAGCCCGGCCAGCTGTGACATTTCGGGCGAGGTACTGCCTGGTGTGTCGAAGTGGAGCCTCTCCTATGGCGCCGAAGCCAATGCGCCGGTCAGGCTGCTCGGCAAGGACGGACAGGCTTATTTTGGTTTCGACGGTTCCTATCGCTCGCGCTTCTCGTCCAATCCGTCGCCCTCGGCGTACACTTGGATCGAAGGCTATGCGCTGTCGAACTTCCGCCTTGGCTTCCGTGCCGAGCAGGGGATCGACATCTATGGCTGGGTCCGCAACGCATTCGATGTGGATTACTTTGAACTGCTGGGCGTGGCCGGGGGCAGCACCGGCCTGATCTATGGCCAGCCGGCTGAACCGCGGACCTGGGGCTTTACGGTCAAAGCTGAATTCTGATCCGGCCAACAATAGGAAAACCCCGGCGAGCTTGCGCTTGCCGGGGTTTTTCTTTGGCTCGAAAAGATCAGGTGTTGGGGCGTTTATTCCCCGAAAACGCGGGCGAAGATCGTGTCGATCGCCTTGAAGTGATAATCGAGGTTGAACTTGTCCTCGATCTGCTCGGCCGTCAGCGCGGCGGAGACTTCCGGATCGGCCTTGAGCAGTTCCATCAGGTTGAGCTGACCGTCCGATTCCCACACTTTCATCGCATTGCGCTGAACCAGGCGATAGGAAGCGTCACGCTCCAGCCCGGCCTGGGTGAGGGCCAGCAAGACCCGCTGCGAGTGGACCAGCCCGCCCATCCGGTCGAGGTTCTTCTGCATCCGCTCGGGATAGATCACCAGTTTGTCGACCACCGAGGTGAGGCGGGCGAGGGCGAAATCCAGCGTGATCGTGGCGTCCGGGCCGATGAACCGCTCGACCGAGGAATGCGAGATATCCCGCTCATGCCACAGCGCCACGTTTTCCAGCGCGGGGGTCACCGCCGAGCGAACCATGCGGGCAAGGCCGGTCAGGTTTTCGGTCAGCACCGGGTTGCGCTTGTGCGGCATGGCCGACGAGCCCTTTTGGCCCGGGGAGAAATATTCTTCCGCTTCCAGCACTTCGGTGCGCTGCAGGTGGCGGACTTCCACGGCCAAGCGTTCGATGCTGCTGGCGATCACGCCAAGCGTTGCAAAGAACATGGCGTGGCGGTCGCGCGGGATAACCTGGGTGGAAACCGGCTCAACCGCCAGCCCAAGCTTTTCCGCCACGTATTCCTCGACCGAAGGATCGATGTTGGCAAACGTGCCTACCGCGCCCGAAATCGCGCAAGTCGCAACTTCCGCGCGGGCGGCGACAAGGCGCGCACGGCAGCGGGTGAATTCGGCATAGGCCTCGGCCAGCTTCTTGCCGAAAGTGGTCGGCTCGGCATGGATGCCGTGGCTGCGGCCGATGGTCGGCGTGTACTTGTGCTCGAAGGCGCGGCGCTTGATC
>CAZVHM010000101.1:0-4621 GCA_964627175.1 uncultured Novosphingobium sp.
CCCGGTCGTTGCCGACCGGGCCTTGGAAGTTTTGGGAGAGGATGCCTGAAAGGCATGGTCTATTTGCAGTGCAACATAGTTTTGTGCAAGTGCGAAAACCGGTACACCAGTTGCGCAAAACGCAATTAGTGTACCGGGATACGCAGCAATCCTGTCAGTGTGCCAGCAGCAGGGCCGGGCCTGCGGTCCGTTCCAGAAAGTGGCGCGTAACCCCGCCAAACAGGAACTCGCGCAGCCGGCTGTGACTGAACGCCCCCATCACCAGCAATTGCGCGCCGGCCAGCTCCAGTTCGCGGGCCAGGGTGTCCTCGATCGAGCCAAGGCGCTGCAACACACGCAAATCGGCGCTCACGCCATGGCGGGAAAGATAGGTCAGCGCATCGGTGGCGGGAAACTCGGCCGGGACGTCCTCCACCGTCAGCACGATCACTTCGGCTGCACCGGCCAGCAAGGGCACCGCGCAGCGCATGGCATAGGCCGCCTCGGCGCTGCCATCCCAGGCAATCGCCACGGTCTTCAACGGAAATGCCAGCGGCTGGTCGGCGTTTACCGCCAGCACCGGGCTGCGGCTGGCCAGCGGCAGATCACCGGCCACCACGCTGCCACGCGCCACCACCGTCACATCGGCCAGGCGCCCGCCATCGGTCAGGGCATCGATCGGATCGGCTTCGGCCCGAAGAATGGTGCACGGCACATCGCCCTTGGCGATCCGCGCCTCGATCTCGCGGGCGAAAGCGTCATCCTCGGCAACCGCTTCCTGCATGGCTTCCGCGGCCACGGTGCCCCCGCCCATCGCGTCCACCGCAATGAAGCTCGTGATCGGAGTATCAACCAGCAAGGTTACGTGCCCGCCGATCATCCGGGCAAGTGAAAGGGCAGTTTCCAGACGGGAAGCCCCCGCAGGTCCGGCTTCGGCATGAACAAGAACGGAGCGCATCCTGATACTCCCTTTCATAATGATGGCGGATCAATTCAACACCACTTGCGGTGCTATACCATGATTCCGGTCAATTGGTTGCACGTTTGCGGTTCACTGTCGATCGCGTGCTTGGCGGCGCGGGCGAATAGCTCCAGCACCAGAGGATCCTGCTCATCAGCGCGGATCCCGGCCTGGAATTCCAGCCGCTCGTCGGGGCGGGGCAATAGCTCCACCAGAGCGCCCGAACGGATCGCCCCGCGCGCCATGGTTTCCGGCAACAATGCCGCGCCAGTGCCGCCGGCCACGATCTGGATGATGGTCTGCACGTTGCTGCACTGGTCCAGCGTTCGCCAGCGTACGCCTTGCTGTTCCAACGAGCGCCGCATGATGCCGTGAATCGGGGATTGCTGCCCCAGCGACCATACCGCCAGCGGCTGGTCGAATCCGCCCCGTGCCGCCACGGCGGGGCTAGCCAGCCACACCAGGTCCACCGCCCCCAGCGGGGCCGAACGCAAGGCCGGATCGCTCACCCGCCCCGCCAGGAACACCAGGTCCAGCGTTCCTGCCACCAGGTTCTGCAACATCCGCGCCGTCAGTTCCACCGTCAGGTCCAGCGTCACACCGGGCAAATCCCGTTTCGCTTCGGCCACGAAATGCGGCAGGCAGCTGGCGGCGGCAATCTCGCCCGCCCCGATCCGTACCACGCCGCTCGCCCCGGCATAGCCGCTGGCCTCCAGCAAGACGCGCTCGAACCCGGCCAGCAGGGGTTCGCAATCCTGCACCAGTTGCCGCCCGCGCGCGGTCAGCACCACGCCGCGCCCCTCACGCTGGAAGATGCGGATGCCCAACTGCGCCTCGATCTCGCGCACGCGGGCCGAAATCGCCGGTTGGGTCGTGTTCAGCCGCTCGGCCGCGGCGCGAAACGTGCCCAGCCGGGCGATCCACAGCAAGGTTTCGAAATGGTGGATCGCCAGCTTTATCATCACTATTCCTTATCGGAATCGGTAAGAAACAATCGTTAGTCGTGATCTATTCTACACGCTAGGGTTTGCGCTTCACGCGGGAGAACCCATGAACAAGATCTATCCGGATGCCGCCACGGCGCTGGCGGGGCTGCTCAGAAACGACATGCTGATCGCCAGCGGGGGGTTTGGCCTGTGCGGCCTGCCCGAACGGCTGATCGATGCGATCCGCGACAGCGGCGTTACCGGGCTGACCTTCGCCTCCAACAACGCCGGGATCGACAACGAAGGCATCGGCAAGCTGCTCCGCACCCGGCAGGTAAAGAAGATGATCTCCTCCTATGTGGGTGAGAACAAGGAATTCGAGCGTCAGTTCCTGTCCGGCGAACTGGAGGTGGAATTCTGCCCCCAGGGCACCCTTGCCGAACGGATGCGCGCCGGCGGTGCGGGTATTCCCGGCTTCTACACGAAAACCGGGGTCGGCACGCTGGTGGCCGAAGGCAAGGAGGTAAAGACCTTCGACGGCGAGGATTACATCCTCGAACGCGGCATCGTGGCCGATCTGGCCATCGTGAAGGCGTGGAAGGCCGATACCACCGGCAACACGATCTTCCGTAAGACAGCGCGCAACTTCAACGTGCCGGCCGCCACCTGCGGGCGCATCTGCGTGATCGAAGTGGAAGAAGTGGTCGAACCCGGCACCCTCGATCCCGATGCGATCCACCTGCCGGGGGTCTACGTCCAGCGCATCGTGCCCGGCGCACCTTATGACAAGAAGATCGAATTCCGCACCGTGAGGGAGGCCTGACATGTCCTGGACCCGCGACCAGATGGCCGCCCGCGCCGCACGGGAGCTGCGCGATGGCTACTATGTGAACCTCGGCATCGGCATCCCCACGCTGGTGGCCAACCACGTTCCCACCGGGATCACGGTCACCCTCCAATCCGAAAACGGCATGCTCGGCATCGGCCCCTTCCCCACGGAAGATGAAGTCGACGCCGACCTGATCAACGCCGGCAAGCAGACCATCAGCGAACTGCCCCACTCCGCCTATTTCGACAGCGCCACAAGCTTTGCCATGATCCGTGGCGGCAAGATCGACCTGACCGTGCTGGGCGCGATGGAAGTGTCGGAAAACGGCGACATCGCCAACTGGATGATCCCCGGCAAGATGATCAAGGGCATGGGCGGGGCGATGGATCTCGTCGCCGGCGTGAAGAAGATCATCGTGGTGATGGAACATTGCGCCAAGGATGGCAGTGCCAAGTTCATCCCCGCCTGCACCCTGCCGCTCACCGGCCGCAACGTGGTGGACATGATCGTGACCGACCTGGCCGTATTCCAGCGGCCCGATCACGCCTCACCCTTCCGGCTGATCGAATGTGCCCCCGGCGTCAGCCCAGCCGATGTGCGCGCCCGCACCACCGCGCACTACGTCGAATAAGCTGGGGCCTATAAATGTTGCGGGCCGGCGCCAGCCGGCCCGCAAGCCAGGTCAGAGCGCGGCCTTCAGCGCGTCGCCAAGGTCGGTCCGCTCCCATGGGAACAGGTCACCCTCCGGCGTGCGGCCAAAGTGCCCATAAGCGGCCGTGGTGCCATAGATCGGCTTGTTCAGCCCCAGCCCAATGCGAATGCCGCGCGGGGTCAGCCCGCCCAGCTTTTCCTCGGCCACGCGGGCAATCGCTGCTTCCAGCGCCGCATCGTCAACCGTGCCGGTTTCATGGGTGTTGACGTACAGCGAAAGCGGCCGCGCCACGCCGATGGCATAGGAAAGCTGGATCGTGCAGCGCTTGGCCAGCCCGGCCGCCACCACGTTCTTGGCCAGATAACGCGCCACATAGGCGGCCGAACGGTCCACCTTGGTCGGGTCCTTGCCCGAAAACGCCCCGCCGCCATGCGGTGCCGCGCCGCCATAGGTATCCACGATGATCTTGCGGCCGGTCAGCCCGGCATCGCCGTCCGGCCCGCCGATCACGAAGCTGCCGGTGGGATTGATGTGCCAGGCGGTCCGCTCGGAAATCCAGCCCTGCGGCAGAACCTCGCCCACCACGCGCTTAACATAGGCGCGCAGCTCGGCTTCCTTCGCGCCCTCGTCCCAGCCTTCCTTGTGCTGGGTCGAAACCACGATCGCTGTCGCCTCAACCGGCTTGCCGTCCACATAGCGCAGGGTCACCTGGCTCTTGGCATCAGGCTCCAAAAAGGGCGCGGCGCCATTGTGCCGATCGGCGGCCATGCGGGCCAGGATCTTGTGGCTGTAATCCAGCGTAGCCGGCATCAGGTCGGGCGTTTCATCGCAGGCATAACCGAACATGATGCCCTGGTCGCCCGCGCCCTCATCCTTGTTGGCGCCCGCGTCCACGCCCTGCGCGATATGCTCCGACTGCCCATGCAGGTTGTTCTCGAAACGGAACGCCTCCCAGTGGAAGCCGTCCTGCTCATAGCCGATGCGCTTCACGGTTTCGCGCACCACCTGCTCCACCTCTTCCGGCACACCGGGGGCCCACTGGCCGTTCTCGTAAATGCCCTTGCCGCGGATTTCGCCCGCCAGCACCACTAGCTGGGTCGTCGTCAGCGTTTCGCAGGCAATCCGCGCTTCCGGATCCTTGCGCAGGAACAGATCAACGATCGCATCGCTGATCTGGTCGGCAACCTTGTCGGGATGCCCTTCGGAAACGCTTTCAGACGTGAACAGGAAATCGCTGCGCATGGACGGCTCTCGATATAAAGAAATCTTTATGT
>CAZVHM010000101.1:4721-7749 GCA_964627175.1 uncultured Novosphingobium sp.
CCATCGGGCGGGGAAAGCTGGGGCAGCATCATTGCACCCAGTGGCACGGCCACCAAGGCCGCCGCCGCGCCGGGCCGCTCCACCCGGATGCGGAACGCCAGCCACCACAATCCGGCACACAGCGCCACCAGCCCGGAAAGAGCATAAGTCCCCGTCCACGGCAGCACTTGCGCCAAGCCGGCCCGTCCCGGTCCGCCCAGCGCCGCCACGCCCAGCGGATTCCACGGAAAACCGGTAAACAGCCAGCCACGCAGCCATTCGGCCACGATCCATGTGCCGGCAAACCCCAGCACCGCCGCGGCCGGATGGCGCCGCGCGGCCCACCCGCCCAGCGCCGCCAGCGCCGGGAAGATCGCAAGATAAAGCGAAAGCAGGAACACCGCGATGCCGCCCAGCCACGAAGGCATCTTGGCCTGATAGGTGAAGGCCGTGGCGATCCAGTTGTTGCCCAGGCAAAAATGCCCGACACCCCACGCCCAGCCCAACAGCGCAGCGCGCCCCGGCGTGGATGCGGCCACGGCAAGACCCAGCAACCCGGCGACGCCCAGCAAGGCCAGCGGCCACAGGCCGATCGGCTGAAAGCCGCAAGCCGCCGCTGCACCCAGCAGCACAGCTGCCGCAAGGCTCAGGGCTGCGCGCACGCGGGCAGAAGAAGGCGGCGACAAGGCGGGCAACGAGGTGGCGGCAGGCATCGTGGCGGGTTGTGGCGATGATGATCGCCCCATGCAAGAGCGGCGCGGAAGCAGGGTAAACCCCGCTCCGCGCCGCGCTGGTCACGTTCGCCTTGCGGCGGGACGTGCAATCAGGCTTCGTCAACCGGTTCGGTCGCAACCACCTTGGGCTTGCGGCCACGCTTCTTGGGCGCAGGCGCCGCTTCGGCATCGGCAGCAACATCGGCCACCACCGGCGCATCCTCGCGCGGGCTGATCGAAGGCGGCAGCAAGGCCGCGTCGAAAGTCGGCTCGGCCGCGTCCTCGTCTTCGCGCGGGCGGCGCGCTTCGCGGCGCGGGCGCAGGCCACGGCTGGGGCGGGCATCGCGAACGAACGGGTTTTCAACCGGCTCGTAGGCGGAACGCTGCTCGCCCGTTTCCTCGGCGGCGACGTTGCCGTCCTGCTCGGTCACGGCCTCTTCGCGGCTCCGCTCACGCTCGCGGCGGCGCGGCGCGCGGTCTTCACGCGGAGCGCGGTCTTCACGGCTGCGCTCTTCCCGCGGTCTATCCTCGCGCTGGCGTTCTTCACGCGGCCGATCCTCCCGCTGGCGGTCTTCCCGCTGACGGTCCTCGCGGCCGCCACGCTCAGCGCGGTCTTCGCGCCCGGCGTGTTCACGGCGCGCGTAAGGCTGCTGGTCATAGCCGGTGTATTCGCCTTCGGGGGCAAACTCGCCCGCTTCCTCGGCTTCCTCGCCCCGCTCTTCCCAGCGCTCGTCGCGGCGCTGGCGCTGCTCTTCCTGGCGAACGCGGGTATCGGCGATCACCCGGAAATAGTGGTCGGCAAACTGGAGGTAATATTCCTCGGTCACCCGATCACCGTTGAGGTGGGCATCGTGCGCCAGCTTGCGATACTTTTCCAGCAACTGGGGCGCATTGCCGCGAGCGCGGCTGTCGATCCGGTTAACCTGCTGGCCGCCACCTTGCGGGCGGTTGCTACCGCGGCCGCGCCGACGGTTATTGCCACGATTGTTATTCAAGGGTGACCGTTCCTTCACCGGATCGCCGATGGTCCCGACAAAACACATGCGGGCCGACGATTCGCTTTTTCCTCACCGCGCGCAGGCCTTAGCGCCCAACGCGGCGTCCCTACATCTGCGAGGTATTCGGCCCGCCGTGGGCCTTGCCCGAGTGCAAATGCTGGAGTTACAGCCGGCAGGAGAGGAAAAAATCCGTCCATCCGCCAACTTTCTGCGATTTAGGCGGTGCCGGCGGGCTTGCCAAGCGAAAAACGGCGCGCCAGCGCATTATTCTGCAGCGCGCGCCAGTTCCAGCACCCGCGGCCGCCCGGCAAGGTCGTGATGCAGCCGGCTGGTCAGCCCCGCGCCGGCGGCCAGCGCGCTCACCGCCTCGGCCTGCGTGGCTCCGATCTCCACCAGCGCAACGCCGCCAGGCCCCAGCAACAGCGGCAACTGCGGCACCAGCAAGCGGTAATCGTCCAGCCCGTCCGGCCCGGCAAACAGCGCGCCGGCCGGTTCGTGTCCGCGCACCGAAGCGGCCAGCTCCGCGTCCGTCTCCACATAGGGCGGGTTGGCCAGCACCAGATCGAACCCGCCCAGCCCGGCGCGCCAGTCCGGCCGCGTCCAGTCCCGCTGCACAAAGGCGCTACGTGCGCCAAGGCCCAAGGCCGCCGCATTGCCCGCCGCCACCGTCAGGGCGCGGGCGGAACGGTCGATGCCGATGCCGCACGCCGCTGGCAATCCAGCCAGAACCGCCAGCAACAGCGCGCCGGATCCGGTCCCGCAATCCAGCACCCGTCGCGCCTGCGGGCGCGCGGCCAACGCGGCGTCCACCAGCACCTCACTATCCCCGCGCGGGATCAACACCGCATCGCTCACCCGCAACGGCAGCCCGAAGAATTCCTGCGCGCCAGTAACATAGGCCACCGGCTCGTGGTCCGCGCGGCGCTCCACCAGCGCGGCAAAGGCCGGCGGCACCGGCCCGCCCATGTGCCGCAGCAGCAGATCGGAACGCGTCACGCCCAGCGCGTGGGCCATCAGCACTTCGGCATCCAGCCGCGCGGTATCGCTCGTCGGCGCCAGCCGCGCAGCGGCCGCGCGGATCGCCATCCCGGCCGTCTCGCCGGCCTCAACCATCCATCGCCGCCAGCCGCTTGGCCTGATCCTCGGCCACCAGCGCATCGATCAGTTCGCCAAGGCCGGGGCCTTCGAGTATTTCCGGCAGGCGGTGCAGGGTCAGGTTGATGCGGTGGTCGGTCACTCGCCCTTGCGGGAAATTATAGGTGCGGATCCGCTCCGAACGGTCGCCGCTGCCCACCATCGCCCGCCGCGCCTCGGCCTCGGCGCCCTGCGCCTCGTCGC
>CAZVHM010000102.1:0-7545 GCA_964627175.1 uncultured Novosphingobium sp.
GCGTCACGCCGACCAGATGGTTCGCGGCATGGTCGTGCTGCCCTCGGGCACCGGCAAGGACGTGAAGGTTGCCGTGTTCGCCCGTGGCGACAAGGCTGAAGCCGCTCTCGCTGCCGGCGCCGACAAGGTTGGTGCGGAAGACCTGCTGGAAGACATGCAGGCCGGTAACCTGGATTACGGCCGCGTGATCGCCACGCCCGACATGATGGGTCTCGTTGGCCGTCTCGGTAAGGTGCTGGGCCCCAAGGGCCTGATGCCGAACCCGAAGCTCGGCACGGTTACCCCGAACGTTGCCGACGCGGTCAAGGCTGCCAAGAGCGGTCAGATCGAGTTCCGCGTTGAAAAGGCGGGCATCATCCACGGCGGCATCGGCAAGATGAGCTTCTCGAACGAGGCGCTGCGCGCCAACTTCGACGCTTTCGTCGATGCGATCGTCAAGGCGAAGCCGGCTGGCGCCAAGGGCAAGTACGTCCGCAAGGTCGGTCTGTCCTCGTCGATGGGCCCGGGCCTGAAGATCGACGTTGCCGAAGTGCACGGCGGCTGATTTTCAGCATCAAGCAAAACGAAAGGGCCGGGGGGAAACCTCCGGCCCTTTTGCTTGGCGTGTCAGCGCGTGAGGCCTGCCGCGCTTGCGGCCTGTCAGCGTGTGAGATTTGCCGGGGTGTAACACTCCACCACCAGCGCCAGGATGCCGCCATCGGGCAGGATCAGGCGCGCCCGGTGCGAAAGCACGGTTTCGCGGGGGCAACCGGGGGCTGAGCCGCGCAGGGTTGCCAGTCGCTCGCGCCGAAAGGCGAGCGGCGCAACCATCGTACCGAACGGCCTGTCGGTCGTATCGAGTTGGCGGTTCATCTCCGGTGTCAGGAGCGTTCGGTCGTACCAGTTGTGCGCTTCTGACAGAACCACGCCGCCACAGGACAGGCGGACATGGCGATAGCCGTTGAACTGAGGAGCTTCCGATGGGGGCGGAGCGATCCGCTCATCCTTCACCGGGGCGGCGGTGATCCGTGCCGGATGAGCAATGCCGCGCGCTTCGCACCAGTTTTTGAGCGCGGCTGTCGCACTGTCGTTTGCCGCGAGGGCCGCTTCGAAGCGGGGCAGGGATGGAGCGGCACAGGCGGATTGCACCAACGCCGCAACAACGATCCCTGCGTGCCTAAATGCCACCTCGCACCGGCTCCCTGCCAGTTGCCCGCAGGCCTGCCTCCAGCGCGGCCACACAGGCTTCCAGCTGATCGGGCTCGGTCGACCGGATCACGAAATTCGCGCCGGTGTTGCCTTCGCGCCAGAACGGGTAGGAGCCGATCTGGCAATCGGCGTGTGCCTTCTCGGTTTCCCGGAGCAGATCGGCCACGTCGCTTTCGCGTACCCAGCAGCCCACCGTTTGCGTAAGGAGCTGGGCGCCGCCTTCCAGCATGCCGGTCAGCGCTTCGAGCATGCCGGCCGTGATATGGGGCACGCCGGCCATGATGAACACGTTGTCCCAGCGAATGCCTGGCGCGCCGGTATAGCGGTTGGGGATCAGGCTGGCGCCTTCGGGTGTGCGGGCCATGCGCAGCCGGGCTTCGGTCAGCCCGCCGCGGGTTTCGTAGTATTCTTCAAGGATCGCCCGCGCTTCGGGGTGAACAATCACCGGCACGCCGACAGCTTCGGCGATGGCGTCAACGGTGATGTCGTCATGGGTGGGGCCGATCCCGCCGGTGGTGAGCAGATAGTCGTTGCGTACCCGCAGCGCGTTGACCGCTTCGACGATGGCGGCGGAATCGTCGGCCACCACGCGCACTTCCTTGAGGCGAATGCCCTGAATCTGAAGCCAGGCGGCCACTTGCGCGATGTTCTTGTCATGCGTGCGGCCGGAGAGGATTTCGTCCCCAATGACAACGAGCGCGGCGGTATAGATGCGATGATTGGCCATATTTGAATGGTTAGGGGGCTGAGGCAGTTTCGACAAGCGTGCGGGCATGGCCTTTCGGGCAAGGTGGCGATTGCCAGCGCTGGTGGACTTTGCCAGACCTTGGCCATGCCGATTATTGCTGCTCGCCGCTATTCCGAAGGCGCCATTGTCGATCCGGCGCTGGCGCTGGACGGGGCTGCCCGCGGGCCGCTGCCGCCGCAGACGTTCGACTGGGTGGGCCTGAGCGAGCCTGACGCCGCGGAGATGGACACGGTGCGTCGGCAGTTCGGGCTGCATCCTCTGGCAGTAGAGGACGCGCTGAACCCGCAGCAGATGCCAAAGGTCGAGGTTTATGGCCGGATGGTGTTCATCGTTGCCCGCACGGCCCAGTTCGAGGAGGGCGATAAGATCGCCTTTGGCCAGACGGCCCTGTTCCTGGGGGCGGACTTCGTGGTTTCGGTGCGATTCGGCTCAAGCCGCGCGCACCACCCGATCCGGCAGCGGCTGGAGGCGAATCCGGAACGCATGGCGGAAGGGGTGGACTATGTGGCCCACGCCATTCTCGACTTCATCGTTGATGGGTTCCAGCCGATCATCGAGCGCTTCGAGGAACTGGTCCAGGCGATGGAGGAGGGGGCGATCGATCGCTTTCCCGAACCTTCGACCATCCGCCGGATATTCCGCCTGCGCCGGCAGATCCGCCGATTCGAACGGGTGGCCGGGCCGATGGAGGAAGTGTGCGAGCGGCTGGCGACCACTGATTTGCCCAACATAGATCCTGGCGCCCATGTCTGGTTCCGCGATGTGCTGGATCATTCGCGCCGGGCGCTGGCCCGGATGCGCGGACTGAAGGATACCCTGGCTTCCATCGTGGAAACGGCCAGCCTCCTGGAACAGCACCGGCAGGGCGTGATGACCCGCCAGCTGGCCGCGTGGGCCGCGATTTTGGCGGTGCCAACGGCCATTGCCGGGATTTACGGGATGAACTTCGAGTTCATGCCCGAACTGCGCTGGAAGTATGGCTATGCGCTGGCGCTCGGGCTGATCTTCACTGTGTGCGGTGTGCTGTGGTGGCGCTTCCGGCGGATCGGCTGGCTTTGATCGCGGGCCTGCGGCGGGCAAAAAAAGGGCCCGATCGTTGCCGACCGGGCCTTTGGAAGTTTTGGGAGAGGATGCCTGAAAGGCCCGCCCTATGTGCGTTCGACTCGCTTCTGCTGCAAGTGCGAAAACGGCTTTGGCAGTTGCAAGGAATGCAATTGCGGCATGGAATGCCGCTAATTCAAACGATTGCCCCATACAGATCGTGGGCATCGGCCTCTTCGATTTGCGCGAGAATCACTTGTCCGACGGCCAGGCCGGTCGGGGCATTCCGCAGGTATACGGCCCCGTCGATTTCCGGCGCATCGGCCTGGCTGCGTCCGGTGGCGCCGATATCGCCGTCTTCATCGGGTTCGCCCACCTCGTCGATGATGACGGGAATGGTGCGGCCCACCTTGGCGGCCAGCTTGGCGGCACTGATCGCTTCGGTCTTGGCCATGATTCGGGCGAATCGCTCTTCCTTGACCTCTTCCGGCACGGCGCCGGGCAGATCATTGGCGGCAGCGCCGGCAACCGGCTCGAAGCGGAAGGCGCCAACCCGGTCGAGCTGGGCTTCGTCCAGCCAATCCAGCAGATACTGGAAATCCTCTTCCGTTTCGCCGGGGAAGCCGACCACGAACGAGGAGCGGATGGTGAGATCGGGGCAGATCGCCCGCCATTCGCGCAGGCGTTCCAGCACCTTGGCTTCGTTGGCCGGGCGTTTCATTGCCTTCAGCACCTTGGGGCTGGCGTGCTGGAAGGGGATGTCGAGATAGGGGGTGATCAGCCCTTCGGCCATCAGCGGGATCACCGCATCGACATGGGGATAGGGATAGACATAGTGCAGGCGCACCCACGGCTGCTGGCCATCGGGCGTGCGCAACTGGCCCAGTTCGCGGGCAAGGTCGGTCATGTGGGTGCGGACCGGGCGGCCCTTCCACATCCGTTCCTCGTGGCGCACATCAACGCCATAGGCCGAGGTATCCTGGCTGATGACCAGCAGTTCGCGGGTGCCCGAGGCAACCAGCTTTTCCGCTTCGCGCAGCACGGCATCGATCCGCCGGCTTTGCAGCTTTCCGCGCAATTGCGGAATGATGCAGAACGAACAGGCGTGATTGCAGCCCTCGGAAATCTTGAGGTAGCTGTAGTGGCGCGGGGTGAGCTTGACGCCGGCGGCATCGGGATCGGCCTGGGGGATTAGATCGACATAGGGGCCGAGGCTGGCGGGGGCCGCTTCGTGCACCGCTTCGACCACGGCTTCATACTGGTGAGCGCCGGTGACGGCGAGCACATCGGGGAACTTCTGCCGGATGAGTTCCGCTTCGTTGCCCATGCAGCCGGTGACGATCACGCGGCCGTTTTCGGCAATCGCTTCGCCGATCGCGGCAAGGCTTTCTTCCTTGGCCGAATCGAGGAAGCCGCAGGTGTTGACCAGCACCACATCGGCGCCGGCGTAATCTGCGCTCATCGCATAGCCATCGGCGCGCAGCCGGGTGAGGATGCGTTCGGAATCGACAAGCGCCTTGGGGCAGCCAAGGCTGACCATGCCGACGCGGCGGGGGGAGGGGATTTCAAGAGCCATTTGCGAGCGCCCCCTACACTGGAACGCGCAACTTCGCTACTGCGTCGCGTTGGACCGCTGAAAAGGGCTGAAGCATGGAACCGATCAACTGGGCGGCTGTGGCCATATCGGCGCTGCTGGCGGCGCTGGTGGGCGCGCTGTGGTATGGTCGGTTGTTCCCGCGCGGCCGCTCCACGGCGGGATGGCTGATCGCCGCGGTCGTTCTGCAAGGCATTTCTGCCGCGATGCTGGGCCACGCCTTGGCGCGGATCGGGGCCGACAAGCTGAGTGTGAAGCCGTGGCTTTACTGGATGCAGACCGGGGGCATCGCGCTGGCCTTTATCATCCCGGCGCTGTGGATCGGCCAGGTGCGCAGCGGCGCGCCCCGGCGCGACATGGCGGCCGATGCCGGGTTCTGGCTGGTGGTCTACCTGCTGACCGGGACGGTTTTCTGGGCGCTGGGCTGAGCGGAAGGCTGGGCGGCTGCGTTAAACGGTAGGGCGGATTTCCACCACCACATCGCCCGGTTCGAGCCGGGCGGCGGCCGTTTCCCAGAAGCCGATGGTGGCGCCGGCGCGATAGATCCGCAGGCCCTTGCCGCCGCTGGCGAGCTGATCGAGCGGGCGGCCGATTTCCGCGTCTGCCACGGGCCGTTCGATCAGCTGGATGGTTCCGGCCACCGAGGCCAGATCAGCCATGTAATCGGCAATGTGCGAGCCCTGGGCCGAACCGGCCAGCAACAGGCCGGTGAACCGCACGGGGTTGATCACGTTATCGGCCCCGGCCTGACGGGCCAGCAGTTCGTTATCAGCGGCGCGCACCACCACGCTGATCGGCACCTTCGGAGCCAGGTGGCGGGCGGTGAGGACGATCAGGATCGAAGTGTCGTCGCGTCCGGCGGAAACCAGCACCGAGGCTGCCCGGTCGATCCGCGCTGCCATCAGCGTGGCATCGCGGCTGGCATCGCCTTCCATCACGTTGCAGCCCAGCCGTTCGGCTTCGGCAATGCGGTCGGTATCTTCTTCCACCACCACGATCCGTTCGGGCCGGGTGCCGCGGTCGATCAGTTCGGCCACGGCCTGGGCCCCGCTGATGCCGAAGCCGAGCACGACCACGTGACCGGACAACCGCTCCTGAATTCGCGCCATCCGCCATTTCTCCCAGCTTTTCCGGATCAGGAACGTGTAGGCCGTGCCCACGAAGATGAACAGCACCGCCACCCGGATTGGGGTGACGATCACCGCTTCGACCAGCCGCGAACGATCGCTGACCGGGGCGATATCGCCAAAGCCGGTGGTGGTGATCGAGATCATCGTGAAATAGATTACGTCGAGCAGGCTGACCACGCCATCGTGGCTATCGTGCAGGCCTTCGCGGTCCAGCCAGTGGATCAGCACCACGATCGAGATCAGCCCCAGCACAGCAGCCAGCCGCAGGCCGAGATCCGCCCAGACCGGCACCCGCACCGCTCGGCGCAAGGGGCGGAAGGGCTCCCGGTCTGAAGGGGCGGGGCGCATGGTTCAATCCTGCTCTGGCAGAAGCAGCAGGGGATCGAGCGGAACGGTTTGCCGGCGCACTTCGAAATGTAGTTCGGTTTGTGGGGTGGAGCCGGTGTTGCCCACCAGGCCGAGACGTTCGCCTGCCTTCACCTTGCCGCCTTTCTTCACGGTGACCTTCGATAGCTTGGCATAGGCCGAGAACCAGCCCTTGCCATGATCGAGAATGACAAGGTTGCCATAGGTCTTTGGTTCCAGCGCGGCAAAGGCGACCGTGCCCGGCGCGGCGGCGCGCACCGCATCGCCCGCCTTGGCCGGAATGTCGATGCCATCGTGCGTGCGCGGCAGATCGCGGGCCACAAAGCCGCGGCGCACCGTGCCAGCCAGCGGCCAGGCGAACTTCACCGGCGCTTCGCCAGCGAGGGCGCGGGCAGCTTCGGCCCGACCTTGCGTTTCAGCCTCGCGCACCACGGCGGCTGCGCTGCCGGGGCGGGCGAGGGTGGGGATGACCAGTTTCTGCCCGGTCTTGACCGTGGCTTTCGGGTCCAGCCCGTTGGCCGTGGCGATCTGCGGCCAGGGCACGCCGGTTGCATAGGCGATGGAAAAGCCGGTTTCGCCTGCCTTCACCGTGTGGGTGCGGCGGCGCGGGATGACCAGCTTTTGCCCGGCCTTCACCATGTGGGGCGGCTTGAGCGCGTTCGCCTCGATGATCAGCACCCGCGGCACTTCGACCTTGCGGGCGATGCCGCCCAGCGTTTCGCCGGGCTGCACGGTATATTCGGTGACGCGCTTGAAGTCTGCCTCGGCGGCAGGCTTTGCCTGAGAGCTTTTGGGCGTCTGCGCGCCGGCCAGCGCCGGCAGCGCGGCCAGCAGCAGCAGCGCGCGTTTCAAGCGTAGCGGCCCCTTAGTGCCGCCAGCGAGGCATCGTGAGTCAAGTCGAGCTGCAGCGGGGTGACGGAAATGAAGCCATCGCCAATGGCTTCGAGATCGGTTTCGTGGCCGGGGGTGTGTTCGATCCCGTGCAGCCCGAACCAGAAATAAGGGAAACCGCGCGGGTCCATCCCTTCGACCAGCGTGCCGCGGGCATAATCGTGAAAGCCCTGCCGGGCGACGCGGATGCCCTTCACCGCATCGGCGCGCAGCGGGGGGAAGTTGACGTTGACCAGCGTGCGCGGGGCAAACGGCATGTCGATCAGCGGGGCGATGACTTTCGCGCCCCATTCCTCGGCAGCGGAAAAGGACACGTCTTCGCCCGCGCCCTCGCGCGCATAGACCTGGCTGAGCGCGATCGAACGGATGCCGGCCAAGCTGCCTTCGAGCGCGGCCGAGACGGTGCCCGAATAGGTTACATCGTCACCCAGGTTGGCGCCGCGGTTGACGCCGGACAGGATCAGGTCGGGCGCTGCGGGCATCACCTTGCGCAGCGCCATGGTGACCGAATCAGTCGGCGTGCCGGTGACCGAGAAGCGCCGTTCGGCATGCTGGCGCAGCCGCACCGGGCTGGTGAGGGTGAGCGA
>CAZVHM010000103.1:0-7520 GCA_964627175.1 uncultured Novosphingobium sp.
GCGATGTCCATCGCCAGTTGCCGGCCGATGCGCTGTCGGTTTCGCTCAACGTCATGCATGCCGAACCGGCGATGAACTGGCTCGATCAATACAGCTTCGATGTGGAGAAGGGCACGATCACGGGCCGGGTGGATAGCGGCCCTTCCGAGGCCTTCCTCAAGGTCGCGGTCGCGCTGGGCAACGGCGATGCGCTCGATCTGGCCGAACATTTCGCCGCCACCCATCCCAGCGAGCGGATGCGGTTGACCGCGTTCGATGCGCTGGCCGGCCAGGCGGCAGGCCCGGCCGCGCGCGATGCGCTGTGGGCGCGGGCAGAGCAGGGCGGCAGCCGGATGGTGGCGATGGAAGCGGCCGCGCGCCGGGCTGAACTCGCCGCCTAGAAGCTGCTTCCGGCCAGCGCGTCGATCGCCGCTTGCAGGATCACTGCGGCGGCGGCCGAATCGATTCGTTCGGCCCGCTTGGCCCGGCTCATGTCCTGCTCGATCAGGCCGCGTTCGGCCCCCATGGTAGACCAGCGTTCGTCCCACAGCAGAACCGGCAGGCCCAGCGCGGCCAGATTGCGGGCATAGGCGCGGCTTGATTGGCTGCGCGGCCCTTCGCTGCCATCCATGTTAAGCGGCAGGCCGATCACAAGCCCCTTGATCTGCCGTTCCGCCACCAGCGCTGCAAGCAGCGCCTTGTCGGCGCCAAACTTGCCGCGCTTCAGTGTCTTGCCGGGCGAAGCAAAGCGCCAGCCGGCATCGCAGAATGCCGTGCCGATGGTCTGCGTGCCAAGATCCAGCCCGATCAGCGCGCCGCCCTGCGGCAGCAGGTCGCGGAATTCGAGCGAACTTTGCGTCACCGTGCCGGGGGCAGGGGGCTCGCTCATGCGCCGGCCCGCCATGCCGCCACGCGGGCGGCCACATCGGTGCGCAGATTGGCCCAGAACAGCGGAATATCGTAAACGTGGAAGTTATTGCCCGGCATTACATAGGGCCCCATCGCGGGCGGCGGGCCGATCAGCAGAAAGCCGTTTTCCCCGCACCGTGCGGGCACCAGCCCTGGCAGCAGCCGGCCGGTGGTCATCGTCGCATCGGGCAGCAGGGTGCCGCGATTGGCCGTCGCCGGGGCAGAGCCGCCGGGCGCGCCGGTCAGCGGATTGGTGCAGAGGAACGGGCTGCCGCCGGGCAGCTTGCCGTCCAGCGCGGGCAGTCGGGCATAAGCTTCCAGCGATAGTTTTGGATCGGCAGGCTCGGCATAGCTTTGCCAGCTGATCACGCAACCCGGCTGATCGGCCCGCGCGCAGGCCGGCAGGCCCATCAGCGGCAGGTCGTGAGCCAGCGAAACGGGCCAGCCGATCACGTAGGCAGCGGCGATTCGGCGCGCCAGCGGCTTGCCGGCCACTTCGTCGCGCAACAACCGCTTCAGGTGCAGCGCGCCCTGGGAATGGCCCGCCAGCACAATCGGCTGACCCGGCGGGATCGCGCTCAGGAAGGCGGCAAAGGCGGCGCGCACATCGGCATAGGCAAGGTCAAGCGCCGCGTTCCGGTCGGCCCGCTCGGCCAGGAAAGTGCCGAAGGTCGCCTGGCGGTAGCGCGGCACCCAAAGGTTTTCGCTGGCATTGAAGGCACTGGCCATGCCGCGAATCATCTGTTGCGTCAGAACTTCGGCCGATGGTTCGCGGATCTGCGCGTTCCAGTGATTGCGGTCGAAATAGGATGTCGGGTGAACGAAGAACACCGCGGCATCCAGCGGCGCCGAATCGCTTTCCAGCCCCTCCGGCCGGAAGCGGGCCGGATCGCTCTCCAGCCCCGGGCGGGAAAACCACTGCTGCGGCTCATTCCACGCGCTGGCGGGCAGGGCCGGCCGGCTTTCGAACGAACGGCCGGGAACCAGCGCCATCCGCGCCAGGTCGCCGCTCCACAAATCAAGCGCCACCCGGCCCAGGAAGAACACCACGATCAGCCCCGCGAAGATGTAAAGAAACTTGCGAACCACCGTGCGATCACCCGTTTGCTTCGGAGGGGACAGCAGCAGCCGCGATCTCGGCGTTGCGGGCCGAGTGGCGCTCCAGCCAGATCTTGATCATCGCCACCAGCGGATCGGCCAGCGCCAGCCCGAGGATACCGAACAGTGCCCCCATGATCAGCTGCGCGCCCAGCACAAGGGCAGGGGCCAGATCGACCGTCTTCTTGGCCACCAGCGGCACGATCACATTGCCGTCCACCGTCTGGACCACGACGTAGACCAGGATGCAGTAAAGCCCCATCGAGGTGCCGCCGGAAAAGCCTACCAGCACCATGATCAGGCCTGAAATCGGCGCGCCGATATTCGGCAGGAAAGCCAGCAGCCCGGTCAGCAGGCCAAGCAGCCCGGCCATCGGCACGCCATAGATCGCCAGCGCCAGCCAGGTGCCAAATCCTTCCACCGCCATGCCCAGCAGGCGGCCGAACATCAGCATCCGCAACGATTTGCCCATCAGTGACAGGGTGCCGTGAAAATGACTGCGGCGGTGCATCGGCAGCATCCAGGCAAAACCGCGCTGGTACAGGCGCGGCTCGGAGGCGATGTAGATTCCCAGCACCAGCACCAGGAACAGCGTGGTCGCGCCGCCGAGGATGCCGCCCACCACGCGGGTCAACTGGCCCACACCGCCCAGCGCCTGCTCGGCAAAGCCCTGGACATTGGCCGTCCCGATGGTGATGCCGTGAGCTTGCAGCCAACCGATCGCGCGCATGGCCTGCGCTTCCACCGTGGCCGGAAGCTGGGCGGCCTGCGTTGCCATCGTGCTTCCGGCAAACCAGGCGGTCCACACCAGGAACGCCAGCGCCCCCAGCAGGACGATGAGGATGCGCCAGCTGCGGCCAATCGGCAGAACCCGGCCCAGCAGGCGGGCGCCCCCGTCGATCATCGCGGCAAACACCATGCCGGCAAAGATCACCAGCAGCGGCTGGGCCATGAACACCGCGGCGACGACGGCTGCGGCCATGCCGATCCACACGCTGGCGCGCCTCACCTCGTTACGCAAGGCATCGTCGGCAAAGTCGGCCGGCCCGGCGCGGCGCGGCATCGGCGCCGCCGGCGTAGTGCCGTGAGGTGCGGCCGCCTTGTCGATCTCGCCCGTCATTCACAACGCCCCTTGTTCATCGCGCAGGCCCGATAATCGCAGGCCGCAGGCTGCTCCAGGCCCGGCCGGAACGCAAGGCGCCCCACCAGGTCAGCGGGTTCAGGCTTTCGGTGCCGTTGAGCGAGAAGGTGATAAATTCGGCGCGGCCGCCGATGTCCGAAAGCGGCACCGGACCGCCGAGGCCGCTTTCCCAGATCCCCGCGCGGCTGTCGGCCGAATGATCGCGATTGTCGCCCATCAGGAATACGTGCCCGGCCGGAACGGTGATTTCGTCCATATGGTCGAGATCCTGATCCAGATGGTCGACAATCCGGTAGCTGGCGCCATTGGGCAGGGTTTCGCGGAACGTCGGCAGCTCGTAGACGTCCTCGCCATTGGGCAACCTCTGGCGATAGCGGGCAAAAGCCTCGAAACAGGGTGCGCCATCGCATGATTGCGCATCGTCGGCGGCCAGCCGCACCGGCGCCTCCACCGTTTGCGGCACCGGCTTGCCGTTCAGCACGATCTGGCCATCGATCACCGCGATGCGGTCGCCGGGCAGGGCCACTACCCGCTTTATCAGGTCGTCGGTGCGGTTCGGCGGCACGGCGATCACGATGTCGCCATATTCGGGTGTTTCGCCCATCACCCGCCAGGTCTTGCGGGGCAGAATGTGGAACGATGCCGAAGACCAGTTCCAGCCATAGGGCCATTTGGAAACCACGAGTCGGTCGCCCACCAGCAAGGTCGGCATCATCGAGATGGAAGGAATGTAGAACGGCTTGGCAAGGAACGAATGGAAGGCCAGCACGGCCAGCAGCATCACGGCAAGGCCGCGAATTTCCGCCACCCAGTCAATACCCTTGGCCTGCTTGTCGGTGGATTCGGTCACGTCGGTCCTGTCGATGAATGTCAAAGCGGGCGGGCCTCGATCACCACGAAGGCCTGGGCCCAGGGGTGATCGTCGGTCAGCGTCAGGTGAACCACGGCTTCGTGTCCGACGGGCGTGATGGCGGCCAGTCGCGTCGCCGCGCCCCCTGAAAGCGCCAGCGTCGGCGCGCCGGATGGGGCGTTGACCACGCCGATGTCCTTCATGAATACGCCGGCCTTGAAGCCGGTGCCCACCGCCTTGGAAAACGCTTCCTTGGCGGCAAAGCGCTTGGCCAGGGTTCCGGCCTTGGTAAACGGCCGGCGGTTGGCCTTGGCGCGCTCGGTATCGGTGAAGACCCTGTTTTCGAACCGTTCGCCATAACGGGCCAGCGAATTGGCGATTCGCTCAATGTTACAGAGGTCTGATCCGATGGCGATGATCACCGCGCCGCGTCCATCAACTCGCGCATTCGGCGCACGGCGGGTTCAAGCCCGGTGAAGATCGCCTCGCCGATCAGGTAATGCCCGATGTTGAGCTCGGCCAATTGGGGAATCGCGGCAATCGGCTGCACGTTCTCGTATGTCAGGCCGTGACCGGCGTGGGGCTCGATCCCGTTCTTCGCCGCCAGCGCGGCCATGTCGGCAATGCGCTTCAGTTCCACTGCGCGGGCTTCGCCCTCGGCATGGGCGTATTCGCCAGTGTGCAATTCCACAACGGGGGCGCCAAGCCGCATCGCCGCTTCGATCTGCCGGGCTTCCGGCGCGATGAACAGGCTGACGCGAATTCCGGCGTCCGTCAGCCGGGCTACGATCGGCGCCAGGCGGTTGTGCTGCCCGGCAGCGTCAAGTCCGCCCTCGGTGGTCCGTTCCTCGCGCCGCTCCGGCACGATGCAGGCTGCGTGGGGGCGGTGGCGGAGTGCGATCTCGAGCATTTCCTCGGTCGCCGCCATTTCCAGGTTGAGCGGCAGGCTGGTCGCGGCCTGGATCCGGGCAAGGTCTTCGTCGCGGATGTGCCGGCGATCCTCGCGCAGGTGCGCGGTGATACCGTCGCCACCCACCGCCGCAACGATCTGGGCGGCGCGCACGGGATCGGGATGATCCCCCCCGCGCGCGTTCCTGATCGTGGCGACATGGTCGATGTTGACGCCCAGTCTCAGCTTCTCGGGACGGAACTTACCCGCCATCACCGCCTCTCCCTATATATAAGGTCAGCTCGCCGCCCGGCTGCCCGGCTTTATCGCCGGCGTGGCGGCCAGGGCTTCCGGCAGTTCGTCAGGCGCATAAGTCGGGAAGTTGAGCGAGATCAGCGCCGTGAACGGCACGCCCAGATCGACCGAGCCGCCCGACCGATCCACCAGCGCAGCTGCGGCGATCACTTCGGCGCCGGCCTCCTCGATCGCGCGGATCGCTTCCCGGCTGGAAAGGCCGGTGGTCACCACATCTTCGACCATCAGCACCTTGTCGCCCGGTTCCAGCGCGAAGCCGCGCCGCAGTTCGAAGGTGCCGGTCGGCCGTTCCACGAACATTGCCTCCACGCCAAGGGCGCGGCCCATTTCATGGCCGATGATGACACCCCCCATCGCCGGAGAGACGACCTTGGTGATCTGGCGTCGCAAGTCGCGCGGCAGCGCCGCGGCCAGTGCCACGGCCAGCCGGCCGGCCCGCTCAGGGTTCATCAGCACGCGGGCGCACTGCAGGTAATGGGCGCTGTGGCGGCCGGAAGAGAGCAGAAAATGCCCTTCCAGCAATGCCTTGCTGGCGCGGAACTCGGCCAGGATCTCTTCGTCCTGCATGGGACGGGTAACTCCTCAGACATTGATACTGCATCTTGACCGGAATGGTTTTGCTCCGGCTCAAAAAAACCCCCTAGAGGCGCTTGAGGTGCCCCGCAAGCGCGCGTATAGGCCCTCCAAACCGTGCCTCCCGGGGGCGAGAGGGGGCCGTTTTGTTAAACGTGGGTCTCTCGCCGTCATAGGAAAAGCGAAAGCGCAACACTGATGAACTTCGCCGAACAGGCCCGCCGCGCGGGATCGGCCCTAGCGGCCGCCGGACTTTCCTTCATGGCGCTGCCCCAGGCAGCCTTTGCCCAAGCCGCCGAGGCGACTGCTGCTGCAACGCAGGCGGTCTCCGATGCGACGACTGCTGCCGCTGCCGCGGCCAGCACTTACGTGCCGATGAAGCCGGTGCCCGGCATTGGCCAGCCGATCGACGGCGCTTATGGCTTCCAGCAGCAGTTCTCGCCCAACGGGCATTACGCCCGCTGGATGCACGATGCGATCCTGATGCCGGTGATCACCATCATCACGCTCTTTGTGCTGATTCTGCTGGTCATCGTTGTTGCCAAGTTCAACCGCCGGGCCAATCCGGTGGCGTCGCGCACCAGCCACAACACCCTGATCGAAGTGGTCTGGACGCTTGTGCCGGTGCTGATCCTGGTCGGTATCGCGATCCCGTCGATCACCCTTCTGGCGAAGCAGTATAAGCCCGCTCCGGAAAATGCGCTCACCGTCAAGGCCACCGGCAACCAGTGGTTCTGGACTTACACCTATCCGGACAACGGTGGCTTCGAGGTGATCTCGAACATGCTGCCCGACGATGAAGCGGTGAAGCGTGGCGAACCGGCCAAGCTCGCGGTGGATTATCGTATGGTTCTTCCCGCTGGCGAACCGATTCGCCTGCAGACTGCCGGCGCCGACGTGATCCACTCGTTCGCGGTTCCCTCGCTGTGGTTCAAGCTCGATGCCGTGCCCGGCCGCGTGAACGAAAAGGTTCTCTTCATCGAGAAGCCCGGCGTCTACTATGGCCAGTGCTCGGAACTGTGCGGCGTTCGTCATGGTTACATGCCGATCGCGATCGAAGCTCTCCCGCGTGACAAGTTCAACGCCTGGGTCCTGACCCAGGGTGGCGAGATCGACAATCAGCCCAAGCCTGCCGCTGCTCCTGCCGCCGCTGCTCCTGCTGTCGTCCCGGCCGCCGCCGAGGCAACCGCTTCCGCCACCGAATCCGCGGCTCCCGCCGCCTGATCTCGCTCAGAAAGACGAGGCAACCTCACCATGGCTACAACCGCTGAGACCTTCCAGGCCCACGGCGACGCGCACGACTACGCGCACGACCATGATCACAAGCCGGGCTTCTTTGCCCGCTGGTTCATGTCCACCAACCACAAGGACATCGGCACGATGTACCTGATCTTCGCGATCTTCGCGGGGATCATCGGCGGTGCCGTGTCCGGCCTGATGCGACTCGAACTGGCGCAGCCAGGCATTCAGTATCTGGTCGACTGGGCCAGCATCGCTGGCGGTAAGCCGGCTGAGATGACCAGCGCGCTCCACCTGTGGAACGTGCTGATCACCGCGCACGGCCTGATCATGGTGTTCTTCATGGTCATGCCCGCGATCATCGGCGGCTTCGGCAACTGGTTCGTGCCGATCATGATCGGCGCGCCGGACATGGCCTTCCCGCGCATGAACAATATCAGCTTCTGGCTGCTGGTTCCCTCTTTCCTGCTGCTGCTTTGCTCCACCCTGGTGCCGGGCGGCACCGGCAATGGCGCGGGCACTGGCTG
>CAZVHM010000104.1:0-7425 GCA_964627175.1 uncultured Novosphingobium sp.
TCAGGTCGCCGCGTTCCACCGCCTGCGTCACAAAGCCCGCCTCGTCCTCGCCGCCAAACCAGCGCACAAGCAGCAGGATGGCCAGCAGCAACGCCGCTGCCACGCCTGCTCGCAGCGCCCATTTACGCCACGGCTGGCGCGGCGCTGCTCCCAGGAATTCGTCAAGCGAGGCGGTCTCGCTGTCTTGGGCAGGTTCCGTCACTCACCCGTTCCTTTCATATTCTGCCACCCGCCGCCAAGCGCCCGGTAAAGCTGCACTGCCGCCAGCGCGCGCTCGGCGCGGCTGGCGGCTTCACCGTTGCGACTGGACAACAGCGACCGTTCGGCATCGAGCAAGGTGCGAAAGTCCGTGAGGCCGGAACGATATTGCATTCGCGCAAGGATGGCGCTGTTGCCGGCGGCATCGAGCGCGATGGCGGATTGCCGCTGGCGCTCGGCCGTCGCGGTGATCGCGGTCAGGCCGTTGTCGATGTCCTCCAGCGAAGCGAGCACGCTTTGCCGATACGCGAAAAAGGCGCCATCTGCCGCCGCGCGCTGTGCACGAACGCGCGATGCAGCGGCCCCGCCATCGAAGATCAGCTGGCTCAATCCGGCAAACAGGCCCCCCGTTATCACATCGCCAAGACTGCCGAGGCGCAGCGCGCTGGTGCCGATATTTCCGCTGATGCGCAGCGCCGGCAGCAGCGTCGACCGGGCCACCCCGATGCGCGCAGTCTGCGCCGCCAGCGTTCGTTCGGCCGCGCGAACGTCAGGCCGCTGGCGCAAGGTATCGGCGGGAATTCCTGCGGCAATGTGCGAAGGGACGAGCGGGATCGGCCGTTCGGATTCCAGCCCGCGCGTTGCCTCGCCCGGCGCCTCGCCGGTCAGGACGGCGATCCGCGCCAAGGCATTGCGGGACGCCTGCTGGAACCCGGGAATACTCGCCGCCGTTTGTGCCCGCTGGGTACGGGCCTGTTCTTCGTCCAGCGACGAGGCCAGGCCGGCCATGACCCGCCAGCCGGCAATCTGGAGATTGTCGTCCTGGATCGCCAGCGTTTCGCGGGCGATCCGGAGCTGGTCTTGCGCCAGCCGGAGCTGGATATAGTTGCTGACCGTCTCGGCAATGATCGCGACGCGAACCGAGGCCAGATCATAGTCCACGCGCTGCGCATCGGCGCGGGCTGCTTCCACCGAACCGCCGATCCCGCCGAACAAGTCGAGCTCCCAGCTCGCATTTGCGCCAAGGGAGAAACTGCTGTCGTCTGCACCGGGGCTGCGGAACGTGCGCCCGCCGTCTGCGCTGGCGCTGATGCCTGGCCAATAGGCCGCTCCTGCCTGAACAGCGGCTTCGCGGGCCTGCACCAGGCGGGCGCGAGCCTGGGCCATATCGAGGTTGCCGGCCAGTGCCTTGCCAACCAGCCCTTCCAGCACAGGATCGCCAAACAGGGTCCACCACCGGGCCAGTTCTTCCTGCTCAAGGGCTTTCCCATGGCCGGACGGGGCATGCTCTGCCGGGACGCGAAGGTCGGCTGCGGTCGGCGCGCGATAGCCCGGCCCTGTCGCGCAGCCACCCAGCAGCGCCGAAATCAAAGGGATGATCATCCATGAGCGAGCGGGAATGGACATACTGTCCTCATCAAGCACATTCCGAGGCAATAGCTAAACCAAAATATCCTGAGCATTGGCTTCTTGCGGTTTGACGGGTGCCGAGAAGAAGTCTGGTAATCCCAGCTGCTTGGCCCGAAGCCGATCGCATTTCAGGCGGCTGCCGGTATCATCAAGGGTATCTCAATGGGGGTATTTTCTCGACATCCGCCACGGCCGTCACTTCGCCGACGATGTGGACTTCAGGACCCACGCTGGTCTCTCCTTGGGGCGGCGATCTATGCCACCGCCACCCACTGGATGGGCTGGACTATCAGCTGGACCACTGCCCGCGACACGGGCTTTCCCGAGGGCCCTCGCTATGTAATTCTTCGTTTCGTGCGGGCGACTGTCGCTGCTGTCAAAGCCGAGACCGAAATCGAACGCGAGATCACACAGGATGGCGATATCGCGGCGATCGAGAAGAAGCTCCGGCAATAGATCAGTGAGCCGTCGCTGTTAATTCCGCCACTCGACAAGGACGCTGCCATCGCGCGGATCTTCGAAGGACACCCGGGCCAGTTCCACAGCCACTAGGCAGACAGGATGACGATCAGGTGCTTCCTGGATGCAATGGATAGGCTGGCCGTCGGTAAATCCCGTCACCCTGCCGCTCACGACAAGACGGTGCCTGCGTCCTTCGACTTCCGCTTGATCTCGTACTCGGATCGTATGCGCATAGGCCCGTTCGCCCCGTTGGAATGTTCGCGGCGAATCCGGAGCGAAGAACTGTGCGATACCCAAGGTCTGACGATCATTGGAACCGGTAAGGTCGGCAGTGCCGACGAGATTGTCGACCGGACAAGTTTCGCTGCTAGTCCAAGGCCTTTCTATCCAGAAACCTTCCACGGCCTCATGGGGTAGGTCCCCAGCAATGGATTTCACCCAGTCGGCATCGGTCCAGCGCTCTGGAGTCGCGCTCAGTTTGAGAGCCTGTCTGTTGTGGTCAAACGTCCAGCCAGCCCATGCGGGACGCATATTACTAGCTTCGCCGTTGCAGCCAAACGGCAGCTTTAAGTTGAAAGTACGACCAATCAGTTGTCGATTGGAACCTGGTAGAGCTCCGCCTGCCGCTGTTGCATCAGCGGCACGGGCGAAAGCGGCAATAAGATCAGCTCGACTGATGGCGCCCAGTTGTTCGGGCTCAGTGGCTTGTGTGGTCGCAACATCCAGGGCCTTCTGGCTTTTGGCGGATTGGGCCTCGTTTTGCTGATCACTGGGCATTTCGCTGCGGCACCCACCCATCGCCAATGCAAATGCGGTGAGGGCGCAAACTCCTCTTCGTTTCGTGCGGTCTAGAGAGAACAAGGTGGGTAACCCAAGCATTCTTAAAGCCTAGCAGATGATGAGGCGGAAATTGAACCCTTTGGCGAATTACATCGTGCAAAAAGCTCGGTTGAGCGCCCACTGCGATTGCTGAATAACCAAGGCACGAATAGACCCGGACGCGCGAACCAGCAGCCATGTCATTCGAACAGATCATAACCATTTTCGTCCTGACCGGCGTGATCGTCGCGCTGATCCATGACAAGATCCGCGCTGACATTGTAGCGCTCGCCGGCGCGGCTGTTCTGCTGGCTAGTGGAGCAGTCAGGCCGAGCGAGGTGCAGGGTGCTTTTGGCAGCCCTGCGCTCATCACGCTGGCCTCCCTATTCGTTATTGCCCACGCAATGGAGCTTTCCGGGCTGCTGGACCGCCTGATCAGAACCATGGTTAAGGCCTGCCGCAAGACTGGCGCAACAGGCATCTGGTCAATGATCGCAATGTGTGGCGCTGGTTCAGCCTTCCTCAACAACACACCAATTGTTGTGATGGCGGCCCCGGTCGTTCGGGATGTCGCCAACTCGTTGAAGCTTGATGCCAGACGGTTCTTAATGCCGCTGTCCTATGTGGCGGTATTGGGCGGCTGTTGCACCCTCATAGGCACGTCTACGAATCTTCTCGTTGACGACATGGCCCGGACATCAGGCCAGGCGCCTTTCACGATCTTCGAGATAACTCCGGTTGGGCTAACCGTTGCCTTGGCTGGGGGGCTATATCTCATGCTGTTTTCCGGTCGCCTGCTTAACGCATCGACTCGAACAGCCGGCCCGGATCCTGTTGAAGTCGCCCGGCATCCGATCAGCCATGTCGACATTGCGGGCGATGCCATCGGCGATCCTCGGGACTTTGCAGAGGGTCACCGCTTCGACCTTCCTAGGGCACTAGCTTCAATAGCAGTTTTCATAGGTGTAGTGGCGTTAGCCGCGTTCAACGTTGTCCCTATCGCCGCGGCGGCATTTGCAGGCGCCGTTCTACTCATTCTGGTTAGGGTCATTCGGCCGGAAGAAGCCTATAGCGGGCTGCGTCCGGAAATTCTCCTGCTGATCGCCGGCATGGTGGTGATCGGCATCGCGCTGGAGGAGACCGGGCTTGCTTCCACAGCAACTGATTGGCTGGTCGGTTCTGTAGACGGCTTCGGTCCGATCACGGCGCTAGTGCTGCTTTATGGCGGCACTTTGCTACTGACTGAGCTGCTGTCCAATGCGACTGTAGCCGTCCTCGTGACGCCGCTGGCGGTCGCCTTGGCCGATAGCATGGGGGTTAGCCCGCGTCCGTTTCTGGTAGCGGTCATGATCGCGGGAAGCGCAGCGTTTGCCACACCTTTCGGATATCAGACCAACGTGCTTGTCTACCAGATGGCGGGTTATCGCTATATGGACTTCGTCAAAGTGGGCCTGCCATTGAATCTAATTACATGGGCGGTCGCAGTCGCCGCGATTACATGGTTTTTTCCATTCTGAATTTGACGACATTGTCAGAGGAAGATCGGGTGGGAAGCAGGCATCTGGTAACCTGGATCGCCGGGAAACCGGGCGCTGGCTGAATAATCGCGCCGAGAACTCTCCCTTGCGAATGGTGAGCGGGAAATCCAGGCGCGCCTGAGACTTCCCCTTGGTTACGCATTCGCCCGCAATGTTCTCCATCCGCGTCAGGCACCGCATGAACGATTTGGGTTGGCAGCATCACCGACCCGTGCATCGCGGCGATAGATGTCGGGTTTGTAGATCACTGTTCCATCCGGCGCCGGGGCGGCGGTGAAATAGGCGACATAGATGGGCAGCGGATCGGGAAGAGTGAACGTCACCGTGGTGCGAGTCTTGACCACGGCATCCACATCTGCGCGGCTCTTGCTGCCCTCCAGCAAAGTGGCCGCAAATCCCAGCGCATCGCCTGTGCGGATGCAGCCATGACTGAAGGTGCGTGTCTCCTTGGCGAACAGGTGCTTGCTGGGCGTGTCGTGCATGTAGACGCTGTAGGGATTGGGCATGACAAGCTTCATCTGTCCCAGGGAATTGTTCGGCCCCGGCTTTTGGCGCCACCGTCCGCCCGAATAGACATACCCCTGACGGGCCGGAAAACGCCCGCCCTTTTCCCGCACGATACTGGCCGGAATGTTCCACCATGGGTTGAGCGTGACGCCGGTGATGAGCGCCGAAAAGATCGGCGTAGGTGTCGATGTCTTGCCGACGATGACGGGCCAGGTTCCGGCATGTTTGCCGGTGCGCCATAGCCGGGCCTCGAAAAAGGCGGTGTTGACCAGGACATGGTCGTTGCCGAGCGAGCGAGGCAGCCAGCGCCAGCGCTCCATGTTGCGTGCAAGGGTCAGTCTTCGGTCAGGATCTGTTTCCTTTGCGTAGGCCTCCCGCAAAGCCGCATAGTCGGGATGTGCCGGACGTGCCGAGGTGAAGAAGGTTGCAAGGCCATCGCCAGCAAGTGCGCGCTGCAGCCATGCCTCGACATCGGTTTCCCGGTCAGTGTCGGAAATGTGCCAGTCGGCCTTTTGCTCAGCCGTCGACACACCCAGCAGATGCATGCGGGCGAGGCGCAAGGCCAGAGCGGTTGCGATGTTGTCGAGTGCAGCGCCCGATCCGTTGCGAAGCGCGTTATCGAGTTCATGCATATCAATAATTGGCAATGCATCTTCAGGCGCTTCTTTAACGTATTGCCGTAATGTCATGGCCTGATCAACGCGCCATTCTGTTGCGGCATGCACATGCGGCGCATTAGCTATATTTAAGATAGCAAGCGTAACCGCTGCGCTTCGCCAATTTTTTCGCAATTTTTGATCCATTCGTTTGAACTTCGCTTCTGGCGTTACTAAATTTCAAAAAACAGGAATTCGGGATAGCGCACAAATGAACTTCACTCGACGCGGTTTCGTTGGCGTTCTTGGGCTCGGTGCTGCCAGCTTGGCTGCGCCTTCGGCTTTCGCCGCCGTTCGGTCTGGCAACTCACCAGCCCTGCTAGACCAGGCAAAGGCAGCGCTCGACATTCATGGCGCCAAAGTGCGTCACCGGGATTTCGTCGGCCTTGTCGATTTTGGGGCTCCCTCCGGCAGACCACGCTTCCAGATCGTCGATATCGGCAATGGTCGGGTCGTGGCAAATAACCTTGTTGCACACGGGCGCGGATCGGATCCAACGAACACGGGGTTCTTGCAGCGGTTTTCCAACCGGCCCGGTTCGAATGCGACGTCCGCAGGCAGTTTTCTTGTCGGCGATACCTATTACGGCAAGTACGGCCGCTCGCGTAGGCTTCATGGGCTCGATCCAGCAAACAACATGGCTTATGACCGTGCTATCGTGATCCACAGTGCCGATTATGTCTCGCACGACATGGCGCGGTCTTCGGGAAGGGTCGGTCGCAGCTTGGGCTGTTTCACCGTTTCGCACAGCGACATCAGCGAGGTGCTCACGCTGTTGGGGCCTGGCCGGTTGATCTTCGCGGCACGGTGATAACTGCCGGGAGGGCGATGCATTGTGTCATGACCCAAGGCGATCCTCAGCGCTTTCTGGCCACTTGGCTGGTCGGTCAGGCCGGCCCCTGCGAAAGCGGTGTCGGAATGCCTCGGACGTCACAACGCGTCATTCTTGTGCCCGAGATAGATGGTGTGGACGTTATCGTCGGCCATCATGGCTTCGGGCGTACCTTCAAAGGCGATCTGGCCATAGTGAAGCACATAGGCACGGTCGATCAGTTCCATCATGGCGGGGACGTTCTGATCGGTAATAAGAACGCCGACACCTTGCTCCCGAAGCGATGAGATCACTTTGGTGATGCTGACGACCGTCATGGGGTCGATGCCGGCAAAGGGTTCATCGAACAGCATGATTGTTGGCGTTGTTGCCATCGCCCGGGCAACCTCGCAGCGCCGCCGCTCACCTCCGGACAAGCGCATTGCGGGAGTGTCCCGGACGTAGTCGATGTCGAATTGCGTCAGCAATTGCTCCAACCGTTCTTTTCGCACCTGTTCATCAGGTTCATGCAGCTCAAGCACGGCCTCAATATTCTCAGCCGTAGTCATCCCCCGGAAGATCGACGTTTCCTGTGATAGAAAGCCCAGTCCCATCGGTGCGCGGCGGTCTATCGTAAGGTGCGTAATATCCTTTCCATTCAACAGAATGTGTCCGGAGTCTATGTGCGTCAGCCCCATGATGGCCTCAAAGCAAACAGTCTTGCCCGCGCCGTCTCGTCCGAACAATCCCACGACCTCTCCTGGGGCGACGCTGAGCGACAGGTTGCTCAGGGCCTGCGTGGATCCGAACCTCTTGGAGACTGAAGACATGACTAGACCGGGCCGGGGATCAAACGTCAAAATGGTTAGGTCCCTTGGTCAGCATAGTGAGGGGGGGCACATTGCCTCGATGCCATGTATCAACCAGAAATTTTGCTTCGATAGTGGAACGCGCGGATGCCTCAGGGTTTAGTGACCTGCCACGGGACTTTCACCCAGCTCTGATTAGAGCCTCGACGGTTGGG